>DASRFH010000133.1:0-76658 GCA_035651675.1 Chloroflexota bacterium
AGACCAGCGTGTTGCCGCCCGGTAGTGGCTGGGAGAGCGACGTCGTGTAGCCCGGCTCCGGGTCCGGCTCGTACCACACGACGCGGCCGGCCAGGTCCGTCGCGAAGTGGACGCCCCGGTGCCCGGCCGCCGGGAGGCCGATGTGGTAGACGAAGCGCTCGGCGAGGCTCGCGCCCGCGGCGAGCGCGACCGGCGTCGTCACGGTCGGGAACGGCACCTCGCCCGGCAGCGCGCTGGTGGTGAAGCTGCCGACCGGCCCGAGGATGGTGCTCCCGCCGGCCGTGACCTCCGCCTGGACCGCGTACGTCGTCGAGGGCAGCATCCCCACCAGGTGGAGGTTGGTGCCGCGGTCGGGCGCGCACGGCGCGCCGGGCGTCGACAGCCCGGCGCGCGGGTCGCCGCCGGCGTTGAACCAGACGCGCACGGAGCCCGTCCCGCACGGCGGCAGACTGTACAGCGCGACCAGCGGGTTCGCTGTGGGCGAGATGACCGGCTCCCCGGCCGCGGCCGGGGACGTCACCTCGAACGCGAACGAGGCGAGCGTGGCGACCGGCGCCGCCGAGGGTGGTGGCTCCCGGGCGGTCACCTGGACCACGTACCGGCCCTCGTCGGTCGGGGTCCAGGCGAAGCGGTTGGACGGGTCGTAGTCGCGCACCATCGCCGGCGGGCCGTCCCCGGAACGGACCGAGAAGCGGTACTCGAGCTTGGGCGAGCCCGACGCGACGGCGGTCCACACGACGGTGGTCCCGGCGAGCTGGCCCGACGGGTGGTCGGCCTGCAGCGCGACCAGCACGCAGGGCTGGGCGTCGGCGGATGCCGATCGCGCCAACGGCGACCCGGGGAATCCCGGGGACGTCGCCGCGACGACGGGGAGCGTGAGACGGTAGCCGCAGGTGGCCACCGCCCCCGCGCGGCCCGCCGCGGCGCGCGGGGCGGGCGCCTCCGCCGCTGAGAGGGGTCCAGGGGTCAGCTGGAGCGTGTTTCCGATCAGGGCCGCTCCAGCGCAGATCGTGCCGACCACACGCCAGAAGCGTCGACGAAGCAAAGCGGTGCTCTCCCGAGGGGGCTTTGGGCGGCGCGGACTCTACCACCGCCGCACCGGCGGTGGCGAGGAAGCGCCCGCCGGGCGGGCTGCCGAGCGGTTACGGCACAATAGGGCGGTGGTGAACGTGTTCGGGCAGGAGCTCTCGCGCCGCGAGCTGCTGCGGCGGGTCGGGTCGCTGGACCAGGTGGCCGGCGTGCGGCGGGTCCGCCTCGAGGACGGACCCGAGGACGGCGTGACGGTCGTCGAGGTTCGGACCGGCGGCGGGCTGCGCTACACGGTCGTTCCGTCGCGGGCGATGGACGTCGCCACGGCCGAGGTGGACGGGGTGCCGATCGCCTGGCGGACCGGCGCCGGCGAGATGCACCCCGCCTACCTCTACCGAACAAACGGCTGGAACGTCGGCTGGTTCGGTGGACTGCTCGCGACCTGCGGGCTCGACAACGTCGGCTCGCCCGGTCAGGACGAGCTCGGGGTGTTCGGCCAGCACGGGTGGATCAACGGCGTGGCGGCGCGGCAGGTCAACCACGGCGGCCGCTGGGACGGCGAACGGTACGTGATGTGGGTCGAGGGCGAGCTGCGCCAGAAGGAGGCCTGGATGCCCGGGACCTTCGACGTCGTGCTGCGCCGGCGTATCGAAAGCGAGCTCGGCAGCCGGACGATCCGGATCACGGACGAGGCCGAGAACCTCTCGGAAGCGCCGGCGCCGCTGATGCTGCTCTACCACGTCAACCTCGGCTACCCGCTCGTCGGCCCCGAGGCCGAGATCGTCAGCCGGGCGCGCTCGGTGACGCCCTTCGGCGGCGGTGACCACGACCCCGCGGCGCTGCGCGTCGTGCCGCCCGGGCCGGACGTGCGCGCCGGCGGCCACGTCCACGAGGTCGTCCCCGACGCGGACGGCTACGCCGAGGCCGCGCTGCTCAACGACCGGCTCGGGATCGGGCTCGCCCTGCGCTTCCCAGTCGCCGAGCTGCCGTCGTTCCGCCAGTGGAAGGCGCTGATGAACCGCCGCTACGTCGTCGCGCTCGAGCCGGCCAACTACGCCGGCGGCAACCGCGTCCAGGCCCGCGACCGCGGCACGCTCCAGACCCTCGGTCCCGGCGAGGTGCGCGCGTTCCACCTCGAGCTGACCGCGCTGCGCGGCGCGGACGAGCTCGCGGCGGCGCGGGAGCGGATGAAGCTGGTCGGCTGAACGCCGAGGCGCGGGTCGAAGGGCCCCTACGCCAGGATCTTCTCCATCACGATCACGTCCACCCACTTCCCGTCGAGCATCCCCTGCTCGCGGTAGACGCCGACCGTGCGGAACCCACGGCGCTCGTAGAGCCGCATGCCGGCCTCGTTGTAGGGGAACGCGGCCAGCACCATCTTGTGGAAGCCGATCGCGCGGGCACGCTCCTCGAGCGCCTGCACGAGGAGGCGCCCGACGCCGCGGCCGCGGTGCTCGCGCGCGACGTAGACCGAGAAGTCGGCGACGTGGTCGTAGGCTGCGCGCGGGTTGAACTGGTTGAGCGAGCCCCAGCCGACGACCTCGCCGGCGTCGTCGACCGCGACCAGCACCGGGTGGCGCGGCCCACGCGCGGCCATCCACGCGGCGCGCTCCTCCGGCGTCCGGAGCTGGGTCTCCAGCGTCGCGACGCGGTCCTCGATCCCCTGGTTGTAGATGCGCGCGATCGCGGCCGCGTCCTCCGGCCGTGCGTCACGTACCTGCACGGTGGCTCCTCTGCGCAATTGCCCGAACGAGTGGCAGGGTACCCAGAACGACCACGCAGCCGCACCAGTAGAGCCCGCCCAGCCCGCCGAGCTGCAGTGCGAGGCCCAGCAGCCAGCTCCCGGCGCCGATGCCGAGGTCGAACGCGACGTAGAACGCGGCGCTGGCGCGCCCAGGCGCCTCCGGCAGCAGCGCGGCGTGGTGGGCGATCAGCGCCGGGTGGAACAGCCCACCGCCGCTGGCGACCAGCAGCGCCGCGGCCAGCGGCACGGCGCCGTCGCCGCCCACCGCCAGCAGCGCCAGCCCGACCGCCATCATCGCCGCCGCGGCCGTCAGGACGCGGCCGAGCGGGAGACGGTCGAGCAGACCGCCGGTGGTGAAGCGGGTCGCGATGATGCCGACGCCGTAGACGGCGTAGAGCAGCCCGACCGAGATCCCGGCGCGTCGGTCGGCCAGGATCGGCGCGAACTGGAAGAACGCGGCGAACCCACAGCCGAAGAGCGACGCGGCCGCCATCGGCAGCCAGAGCCGCCGCGGAATCGCCCACCCGACCGCGCGCGCCGCACCGGCCGGCTGGCCGGCCGCCGCGCCGATCCGCAGCGCGAGCAGCCCGGCGAGGAGCGCCAGCACCCCGGAGAGAGCCAGCCCGGCGCCCAGCGGCGCCACCTCGAGCAGCGCCGCCACCGCCGCCGGCGTCAGCGTGATCGCCACGTTGGCAGCCGCGCCGAAGACGGCCAGCCGCCGACCGCGCTCCTCCGGCGGCACCAGCGACACGACCAGCGCGGTTCCGGCCGTCGTGAACAGCACGTAGCCGCCGGCCTGGAGGACGCGTAGGAGGAAGAGGAGTGGCAAGCTCGTGGTGAGCGCGACGCCGGACGCGCCGATCAGCAGCGACGCCGCGCCGACCAGCATCACGCGGCGCGGTCCGAAGCGGTCGCTGGCGACGCCGGCCAGCGGCCGGCCGACCAACGACGCGACACCGAACGCCCCTAGCACGAGCCCGACCTGCCAGTCCGGCAGCCCGACCTCGGCCAGGTAGCGTGGCAGCGGCACGAGCAGGGCGTAGAAGCCGGCGAAGAACGCGACGGTGGCCGCCCAGGCGAGCCAGTACGCGCGTGGCGCGCCCGCGGCGCGCGGCCTGGGTAGGGCGACGGTTGCCACCAGTGCACCTTATTGGGAGACGGTGGCAAGCACCATCTTATGGGCGCTATGCCTTCCATCGGAAAGTTCGATAGACTCGGCCCACCGTCGTTCCAATCGGAGCGAGGAACCTCGACCGTGGACTGCCTGGGCTGGTCGAGCGCGACGGTCGAGATTCACCCCTCGCTTCGCTCCTCGAGAGGACCGTGGAGGAACCGTGGATCGGGCGCAGCTGATCGCCTTCGAGCGCGTCGTGCGCGAGCGCAGCTTCTCGCGCGCGGCCTGGGCGCTCGGGCTGGCGCAGCCGACAGTCAGCGAGCGGATCCGGGCGCTCGAGCGGGCGGTCGGCGGACCGCTCTTCGTGCGTGGGGCGCGCGGCGCGCAGCTCACCGACCTCGGCGCGAGCTTCCTGCCCTACGCGCGGCGGGCGATCGAGGTGCTCGACGCCGGCGTCGAAGTCGCGCGCCAGTCCCGCGCCGGCGAGCGCGGCCGCGTCACGATCGGCGTGCTCGAGTCGCTCTCGGGGGCTTTCCTCGCGCCGGCGTTGGCCGGCTTCCTCGCCGCCCACCCGCGCGTCGAGGTGCTGGTGCGTGCCGGGCGGCACGAGCAGCTCGTCGAGATGCTGCTCGACGGCGTGATCGGACTGGCGCTGATCGCCTGGCCGTGCCCGGACTCGCTCGTCGCCGAAATGGAGGTGCTGCTCGAGCTGCGGGAGCGCGCCGTGCTGGTCGCCGCGCCGAGCCACCCGCTCGCCCGCCAGGGCAGCGCCGACGCGGCGCGCGTCGCCGAGCTCGCGCAGCCGCTGCTCGTCCTGCGCTGGTGGCTCGGCCTGCCGCCGCCGCTCGCGCAGCTCGCCGAGCGGGCACAGCCGCTCGTCGAGCTGCCGCTGGGCACGGGACATTACATGGTGCTGCACGGCATCGGCGCCGGCTTCTTCCCCTGGATGCAGGTCGCCGAGCCGCTGGCCGAGGGGCGCCTGCGCGAGGTCGCCGTGACCGACCTGCCCCCGCTCGTCCGCGACAGCGCGCTCGTGCGCCGCGCCGCCGCGCCGCCGCTCACCCCCGCCGCCGAGGCGCTCGTCGCCGTCATCCGCCGCCGGGCCGGGTCCCTCGGCATCGTGTCCCGTCCTCCTCCCGGAGAGGCGCCCCCTTGAACGCTCTCTGGGAGCGTCTCTTGCTCCTTCGCGACCGACGCCGAGGACCAGAATTGGGCGTGGTGCATCTACGCGGGTACGCCGTCGCGGCGGCGAGCGTGGCGCTCGTGACCGTCGCGATCGGGCGGCTGTCGACCGGCCCGCCGCGGCCGAGCCTGTCGATGCTCTACCTGCTGGCGGTGCTGGGGACGGCGACGTTCTTCGGCCGCGGTCCGGCCATCGCCGCGGCGGTCCTGGCCGTGCTGGCCTTCAACTACTTCTTCGTCGAGCCGATCCATACGTTCGTCGTGGGCGGCTCCGAGGAGTGGTTCAGCCTCATCCTGCTGCTGGTGACGGCCGTCGTCACCGGCAGCCTGGCGGCTGAGCTACGGCGCCGGGCCGAGGAGGCGCAGCGGCGCGAGCGCGAGGCGCTGCTGCTGCACGAGCTGACCGACCTGGTGTACGCGGACGACCGGCCGGAGCGCGCGCTGCCGTCCGTGACTGAGCGGCTGCGGCGCGAGCTCGGCGCGGCGCGCGTCGAGGTGCGAACCGACGAGGAAGTCGGCATGCCGCCCGCCCCGACCGACGCGCGCCCCCCACACGGCGCCGCGGTCGTCGAGGAGCCGCTCCGCGTCGGCGACCACCGGCTGGGCGCGTTGCGGGTCGATCTGGGCGCCCAGCACCGCCGGCTGACGCGGGAAGAGCGGCGGCTGTTGTCGGCGGTCGCCGCGCAGATCGGCCTGGCGTTGGAGCGCGCTCGCCTGCGGGCCGACGCCACGCAGGCCGAGGTCTTGCGCCGAAGCGACGAGCTGAAGACCGCGCTGCTCAGCTCGGTGAGCCACGACCTGCGCACGCCGCTCGCGGCGATCAAGGCCGCGGCTGGGTCGGTGCTCGCCGACGACGGCGCCTGGTCTGGCGAGGAAGGGCGCGCCGCGGCGCACAAGATCGAGGTCGAGGTCGATCGCCTCAACCGCATCGTCGGGAATCTGCTGGACGCCTCGCGGATCGAGCTGGGTGCGCTGCACCCACGGAAGGAGCTCTACCCTCTCGCGGACCTCGTCGAGGGGGTGGTGCGGCGGGTCGGTCGCGGCGACGAGGGTCACCACTACACCCTGGACGTGTCGCCGGAGCTGCCGCCCGTGCCGCTGGACTACGTGCAGATCGAGCAGGTGGTGACGAACCTGGTCGAGAATGCGCGCGTGCACACCCCGGCGGGCACACGCGTCTGCGTCTCGGCACGGGTGGAAGGAAGAGCCGTGCGCGTGACGGTCGCCGACGACGGACCGGGCATCCCGCCCGCGGCGCTGCCGCGGGTGTTCGACAAGTTCTTCCGCGCCGCCCACCCGCGCGCCCGCGGCAGCGGGCTCGGGCTGACGGTGGCCAAGGGCCTGGTCGAGGCCCACGGCGGCCGCATCTGGGTCGAGTCGGCGCCGGGCCGGGGCGCGGCGTTCCACTTCGAGCTGCCGCTCGCCGCATGAGCTCACCCGGGGCGCGCATCCTGGTCGTCGACGACGAGCCAGAGATCCTGCGCTGGCTCGGCACGAGCCTCGGCCACCGCGGCTTCGACGTGGTCACCGCCGAGAGCGGGAGGGAGGCGCTCGAGCAGTTCGGACGCCGCCGGCCTGACCTGATCGTGCTCGACCTCGCGCTGCCGGACGTCGACGGCCTCGAGGTAATCCGCCGGGTCCGGGCCGAGGCGCCGACGCCGATCGTCGTGCTGTCGGTCCAGGACGCAGAGCCGACGAAGATCGAGGCGCTGGACCTGGGCGCCGACGACTACGTCACCAAGCCGTTCGGCATGGGGGAGCTGCTGGCGCGCGTGCGCGTCGCCCTGCGGCACGCGGCCGGCAGATCGGCCGGCGCGGACCCGACGATCGAGGCCGGGCCGATCGTGATCGACGTCGAGCGCCGGCTCGTCACGGTCGCCGGGCGCGAGGTGCGCCTGACGCCGATCGAGTACGACCTGCTGCGCGCGCTGGCCGAGCACCCGAACCGGGTGTTCACACGGCGCATGCTGCTGCAGCGGGTCTGGGGCCCGGACTTCACGGCGGACGCCCACTACCTGCACGTGCACGTCGCCAACCTCCGGCGGAAAATCGAGCCCGACCCCAGCGCGCCGCGCTACCTCCTCACAGAGCCGGGCGTCGGCTACAGACTGAGCACCGACAGTGATTTGACGACACATTGATCGAACGCTGACTGGTCTTGAGCGAATCTTGATCCACCCCGGTAGAATCCGGGTATGGCCGAGGCAGCGCCACCACGCTGGCGGTTCGACCCCGATCTGGCGGCGCGGCAGATGGTGCAGGGGCGGCTGCCCGGGGACCGGGCGGTGCGGGTTGGGCGGCCCGGCGCATTCAAGCGGCGCGGCAGGGACGTCCTGGTCGCGACGGACCGTGCCTACGAGGCGAAACCGGGCGTCGGGCGGCTGCTCGACCGCGCCAAGCGTCTGCTCATCGGCGGGCCACTCGCCAGCGCTGAGGCGCACCACGAGCGGCTGACCAAGGTCAAGGCGCTGGCGGTCCTGTCGTCCGACGCCCTCTCGTCGTCGGCGTACGCGACCGAGCAGATCCTGGTGGTGCTGGTCGCTGGCGGGGCGGCCGCGCTCTCGTTCGCGACGCCGATCGCGATCGCGATCGGCGTGCTGCTCGCCGTCGTCGGCACCTCCTACCGCCAGACGATCAAGGCGTACCCGCACGGCGGCGGCAGCTACATCGTCACCAAGGACAACCTCGGGGCGTGGCCGGCGCTCGTGGCGGCGTCGGCGCTGCTCATCGGCTACGTCCTCACCGTCGCGGTCTCCGTCTCGGCTGGCGTCGCCGCGCTGACTTCCGCGGTGCCGCCGCTCCTGCCCTGGTCGGTCGAGATCGCCGTGGCGCTGGTCGCGCTCCTCACCGTCGTGAACCTGCGCGGCGTGCGTGAGTCCGGCTCGATCTTCGCGGCGCCGACGTACCTTTTCATCGGCACGGCGATGCTGCTGATCGCACTCGGGCTCGGTCGGGTCGTGACCGGCGCCGGGCCGGCCTACCCGGTCGCCACCGACCCCGCAGCCCTGCCGGTCCTCGAGCCGCTGTCGCTGTTCCTGATCCTGCGGGCGTTCTCGCAGGGCGCCGCGGCGCTGACCGGCGTCGAGGCGATCGCCGACGGCGTCCCGGCGTTCCAGCCGCCCGAGTGGCAGAACGCGCGGAAGACGCTGACGGCGATGATCTCCATCCTGGCAATCCTGTTCCTCGGGATCACCTACCTCGCCGTCCACTTCGGAGTCCTCCCGCGCGAGGGCGAGACGGTCCTCTCCCAGGTCAACCGGGCGGTTTTTGGGTCGGATACGCCGCTGTACTACCTGTTCCAGGCCGCGGCGATGCTGATCCTGGTGCTCGCCGCGAACACGGCGTACTCGGACTTCCCCCGGCTCTCCTACTTCCTGGCACGCGACCACTTCATGCCGCACCAGTTCTCGTTCCGCGGCGACCGGCTGGCGTTCTCGACCGGGATCATGGTGCTGGGCGTGCTCTCGGGCGCGCTCCTGGCCGCGTTCCACGCCAACACCGAGGCGCTCATCCCGCTCTACGCGGTCGGGGTCTTCATCGCCTTCACCTTCAGCCAGAGCAGCATGACGGTGCGGTGGTGGCGCCGCCGCGAGCCCGGCTGGCGCTACAGCCTCCCGATCAACGCCGTCGGCGCGCTCACGACAGGCACCGTCGCGGTGGTCGTGGGCGCCACGCAGTTCGTCCATGGCGCCTGGATCACGGTCGTGCTCATCCCGTTCCTGGTGTTGAACATGTGGGCGATCAGCCTGCACTACCGGGCGGTCGCCGACCAGATCGCGCGGCCGGAGGGGCTGCCGCCGATCAAGCCGCTCTACGACTTACCGGTGATCGTGCCCGTGCCTGGCCTGAACCGCGTCGTCGCGCACACGATGGCGGTCGTCGGCGGCCTCTCCCGGAACGTCGTCGCCATCCACGTCTCGGACGACGCCGAGGCGGCCCAGGACCTTCGCCGGCGCTGGGCGTGCGAGGTCCCCGGTGTCCGCCTGGTCATTCTCGAGTCGCCGTACCGCGAGGTGCTCGATCCGCTGCTTGCGTACCTCGACGCCGTCCAGGAACAGCTGCGCGGCGTCCCCGTGATCGTGGTGCTCTCCGAGTACGTGCCGCACGGGCTCCACGAGTTCCCGCTGCACAACCAGACCGCGCTCGGCCTCAAGGCGCGCCTCTTCTTCCGCCCGAACACGATCGTGATGGACGTTCCCTTCCACCTGGAGCGCTGAGGGTGAGGGCGTTCGACGACACGGCCGCGCGCTACGCGTCGAGCCTCGTGTCGGTTGGCGCCGCGCTCTGCCTGGGGATCGTCCTGGACGCCGCCGCCCAGGTCGCGCCGTTCCCGCTCTTCCTGCTCGGCGTGCTCTTCTGCGCGTGGGTCGGCGGCCTTGGTCCCGGGCTAGCCGCGACGCTGTTGAGCGCGGCGGCGATCGACTACTTCTTCCTGACGCCGATCTACCAGTTGGACATCGCCAGGGCGAACGCGGTGCTCGACCTGGCCGTGTTCGCCCTGGTCGCCGTGGCGATCAGCTCGCTCAGCGCGCGACTGTCCGAGGCGAACCGGCGCGCCGCGGCGGACCGGGCCGTCGCCGAGGCGACGTGGGACCAGCTCCAGGCGATCATCGATGCGACCGAAGAGGGGCTGATCGTGTTCGACGAGCACGGCCGCGTGCAGTTCGTGAACCGGTGGCTCGACGCCTGGTTCCACGTCCACCTCGGCGGGGTGCCGCGGACGGCTGGCGCGCTGGCGAGGGCCGTGGTCGCCGGCTCCAAGCGGCCGCCAGCGGCGCTCTTCCCGGCCGAGCTCGCCCTCTACGGGCTGCGCTCGACGGAGGTGCTGGCCGTGGCGTCCCGCGACGCGGGGCCGCGCCGCCTGCGTTGGCACGCCGTCCCGATCCGCAACCGTCGCGGGCGGGTGGGCGGCGCGGTCGCGGTGTGCCGCGACGTGACCGACGCCCCGGACCCGCTGTTAGCGCGCTGGATGGAGGCCACGCTGCCGGTGGCGGCGCTGTCCGCGGAGCAGTCCAGCAACTAAGCTCTGCTCGGCTTCGGGGCCGCTCCGAGCCAGGAACGCGGCCAACCACCTCGGAGGCGGCGGACCATGGAAGGGCTTGGGCTGGTGCCCGACCTCGTGCTCGCTGCCGCGGCCGCCTTCGTCGGCGGCGTCGTCGCGCAGCGGTTGGGGCAGCCCGTCATCCTCGGCTACCTGGTTGCTGGCTTCGTCATCGGACCGTTTTCGCCGGGGCCGACCGCCGATCCGCACTCGATCCAGGTGCTCGCCGAGATCGGCGTCGCCTTCTTGATGTTCGCGCTCGGCGCCGAGCTGTCGCTCGACGACCTGCGCAGCCTCGGCCGCGTGGCGACCGTCGGGGGTGGGGTGCAGGTGCTGGGCACGATGGCGCTCGGCCCACTGGTCGCGCCCGTGCTCGGTCTGTCGTTCGCCCATGGTGTCTTCCTCGGCGCACTCCTGGCGCTGTCCAGCACCGTCGTCGCGCTCAAGCTGCTGATGGGGCGCGGCGAGCTCCAGGCGCTCCAGGGCCGTGTGGCGCTCGGCATCCTGATCGCCCAGGACCTGGCCGTGGTCCCCATGATCGTCGTCCTCCCCGCCCTCGGCGGCGGCGGGCAGGATCTCGCGATCTCCCTCGGTGGGGCGGCGCTGAAGATGCTGCTGGTCCTCGCCGCCGCCTACGTCGTCGGGCTGCGCGCGGTGCCGCTCGTGCTCGAGCACGCCGCCATCGCGCGCACCCGCGAGCTGTTCCTGTTAGGCGTGGTCGCGCTCGCGCTCGGCACGGCTCTGCTCACCTACGCGCTCGGGCTGTCGCTGGCGTTCGGCGCCTTCCTCGCCGGCGCGGTCGTCGCGCAATCCGACTTCCGGACGCAGGTGATCGGCGAGGCGCTGCCGTTCCGTGACCTCTTCGCCGCCCTCTTCTTCGTGTCGGTGGGGATGCTGATCGATCCGGCGGTGCTGCTCGCCGACCTCGGCCCCGTGGTGCTGCTGGCGGTCGTCGCGATCGTGGGCAAAGGACTCGTCGCCACGGTCGCGGTCCTCCTGTTGGGCATGCCCGGGCGCGTCGCGCTCCTGGCCGGGTTGAGCCTGGCGCAGGTCGGCGAGTTCTCGTTCGTCCTCGCGCGGATCGGCGTCGACGCGGGCGCGATACCGTCCAGCGTGTTCGAGATGACGCTCGCGACGTCGCTCGCCACGGTGGTCGTCGCGCCGTTCCTGCTCGACGCCGGGCCGCGGGCGGTCGAATTCCTCCAACACCTCCCTGCCATCGGGCGGCTCTTCGCCGATCCGGTCGGGGCCGACACCGCAGCCGTGACGCTGCGGCGCCACGTCGTCGTCTGCGGCTACGGGCGGGTCGCGCGCGAGCTCGTGCACGCGCTGGACGCGCGCGGCGTGCCGTACGTCGTCGTCGAGTACAACCCGGCGCTGGTCCGCCGCCTGCGCGACCGCGGGGCGCGCGTCGTGTACGGCGACGCCGGCAACCCCGCCGTGCTGGAGCACGCCAGCGTCGCGACGGCATCGGTCCTCGCCGTGCTGATGCCGGACGTGAGCGCGGCCGAGCTAGCGACCCACCGGGCGCGCTCGGTCAACCCCCGCCTGCACATCGTCGCCCGCGCGCGTGACGAGAGCTCGCTCGACCGCCTCCGGCGCGCGGGCGCGTCGGCGGTCGTGCAGCCCGAGTTCGAGGCCGGCGTCGAGGTGATCAGCCACGTCCTGCACCGGTACGGCGCCTCGGGGCCGGAGCTGGTGCGCATCGCCACCGCGCGGCGCCGCGCCTTCTACGGCACCGAGGATGAGGAATCGCGCGGCTAGCGCATCGCCGGCCCGTACGCCCGCTCGACCTCGAATTGGTAGATCAGCCGGCGCTCGCGGACCATCGCGGCGCGGAACTCGTCGGGCGTGAGCTCCCTGCCGTACCACATCACGTTGCCGGGCGCCGGGCCGGGGCTCATCCCTGCCTGCATCGTCCGGAACAGGCGGAGACTGAGCTCCGGCACCTCCGTACCCTCGATGAGTGTGACCTTCCCCTCGAGCGTCAGGAAGCCGTGGCCCTGCTCCCAGAAGAACAGGGTGCAGCGCGGGTCGCGACGCAGCGATCGCGTCCGCAGCCGGTCCTGGGTGCCGCTGGACCAGACCCTGCCATCGACCAGTGCGACCCCGACGCGCACGGCGTGGGCGGCGCCGTCGCGCCGCAGCGTGATCATCGCCGCGCCACGGGTCTTCTCCAGGAACTGGCGGTGTTGTTCGGTGAGCTCCACGACGGCATGGCAGCCGGCGAGCTGGCGGCTCTACCGGACCGGCTGCGGAACTGCCCTGGCGGCGTTGGCCATGATCGCGTCGGCGTGCGCCTTCGTCAGGTCGGCGATGCTCCTGCCCGCGTACCCCGGGGCGGTTGAGGCGAAGTTCGGCCCGCCGTTGTACTCGCGCAGCGCCGAATAGAGGTCGCCGTTGTTCTTTCGGGCCAGCTTGGCGAGCTGCTCGGCCTCCCAGGGGATCGCGAAGGCCGGGTCGAACGCCTGCGCGTCGGACACCTCCGGGTGGAACCCCTTGTCGATCCCCGCGACGCCGCGGCCCGTTCCGTCCACGTGGTAGCCGTAGACGTACTTCGAATTGAACCCGGCCGACTCGCGCGATAACGCGGCCGAGAGGACGTCGGTCGGGATGCCGTACTTGAGCGAGGCCTGGTAGATCGGGGCGCGCAGCGCGGCCGGGGTTTCGGGCACGAACTTCGCCTGCGGCTGGGTGGGCTTGGCGGCCGCGGCGGCGGGCCCCGGGTTTGTCGTGCCCACCGCAGCCGGCACCGGGCTTGTGGGATTGGTCGTCGACTGGTTCGGAACGGGGGTCCGAGCCGGCGGGGGAGCAGGCGGCGGGACCGGCGGCTGCGCCGGCGTGGGCTGCGCCGGAGGCGGCCCCGCTGGCGTGGGCTCGGTTTGCGCGGGCCCCACCGGCGGCGGTGGAGGAGCCTGCGGGGTGAGCGCCGCGGCCGTGCCGACCGCCGCCTCCGGGAACGACTCCACGGTCGAGGTGTCGACGCCCGGCGCCTGACCCGCGCCGGAGACGACCCCCACCAGCTCCGTCGGGGCGGGCGGACCGAGCTGGACGATCGGCGGGCCCATCGGCGGCAGATCGGCCGGGGGGTTGCCAGGTCCAATGCTGCTGAAAAAGAGCGTGGCAACGCCGAAGATGCTGGCGACGAACAAGGGGAAGCTCCGGGAGGACAGGCCGCGCGCGCACCAGCCCCGCCAGAGCCAGCCAAGCCCCTAGCGGAAGCCCGCCGCGACCTGGGAAATCGCGCGCGCCACTATACGGAAGCGCCCGTGGCAGAGGCCACCTGAGGACCTCCGGGACACCCCTAAATCGTGGCTAGCCCTCCCACGCCGGTTGATGTCCGACTTGAGGGGCATCCGTCGGATGCCGCGGCGGCCCGTAGAATCAAGCCGCGACAACCCCCGAGGAGGAGCCGCCATGCCCGCCAACCTGGTCTACGTCGGCACCTACACCCAGCCGAGCCCGCCGCGCCGCGGCGAGGGCATCTACGTCTTCCGACGCGATCCGGTCAGCGGCGCGCTCTCCGACCGCCGGGTCGTTAGCTCGATCGTCAACCCGTCTTTCCTGGCGTTCGACCCGGCGCAGCGCTTCCTCTTTGCGGTGATCGAGACGCGCGCCTACCAGGGCACGACCGGCGGTGGGGTCGCCTCGTTCGCGATCGGCGCCGACGGCGGTCTAACGCAGTTGTCCGAACAGCCGACCGTCGGCGGCGACCCGTGCCACCTCTGCACCGATCCGACCGGCCGCTTCCTGTTCGTCGCCAACCACGAGGACGGCAACGTGGCGGTCTTCCCGGTCGGCGAGGACGGGCGGCTCGGCGCCATGACCGACCTCGTCCAGCACCACGGCTCGGGTCCTGGCCCGACCCAGAAGGGCCCCCACGCCCACTTCACGACGCTGGACCCGACCGGTCAGCGGCTGCTCGTCAACGACAAGGGCATCGACAAGGTGATGGCCTACCGGCTCGACGCGGCGAACGGGAAGCTCATCCCCAACAACCCGCCGTTCGGGCAGCTCCACGCCGGCGCCGCCCCGCGGCACCTCGCCTTCCACCCGAGCGGTCGGTACACCTACGTCAACGGCGAGGCGGACATGACCGTCACAGCCTTCCGGTACGACCCCGAGCGCGGCGCGTTCGAGGAGATCCACTACCTGTCGACGATGCCGGCTGGCGAGACGGCCGATCGGCTCTCGACGGCCCAGATCCTCGTCGAACCGTCCGGACGCTACGTCTACGTGTCGAACCGCGGCCACCACTCGATCGCCATCTTCGCGATCGACCAGGCCACGGGCCGGCTCACGGCGGTCGGCCACCAGCCCACCGGCGGCCAGACCCCGCGCAACTTCCAGATCGACCCGGAGGGCCGCTACCTCTACGCCGCGAACCAGGACTCCCACTCGATCGTCGTCTTCCGCATCGACCCGGCGACGGGCAAGCTCGAGCCGACGGGTCATCAGTACGAGGTCGGCTCGCCGGTCTGCATCCTCTTCGGCACGTGAGACCTTTCCATTTCGGGGTAGTCGTCGACCAGAACATGCCCTGGGCCGACACGCTCGAGCGGTTCCGGTACGCCGAGCGGCTTGGGCTCGACTCGGCCTGGGTCTGTGACCACTTCGTGCAGCCTTCCCGCCCCACCTACCCAGGCGGCTACCTCGAAGGCTGGACGCTGCTCGCCGCGCTGGCGGCCCGGACCGAGCGCATCCGCCTCGGCGTGCTCGTCAGCTCGAACACCTTCCGCCACCCGGCGCTGCTGGCGAAGCAGGCGGTGACCGTCGACCACGTGTCGAACGGACGGCTCGAGATCGGACTCGGTGCCGGCTGGTACGAGCCCGAGCACGTGATGTACGGCCTCGACTTCCCAGGGCCAGGCGAGCTCGTCGATCGCTACCGCGAGGCCGTCCAGATCGTCGACGGCCTGCTCCGGCACGAAGTGCTCTCCTACCAGGGCCGCCACTACCAGCTCCACGACGCGACGTTCCGGCCGGCACCGCTCCAACGCCCGCGCCCGCCCCTCACACTCGGCGCCCACGGCCCACGCATGCTGCGGATCGTCGCCGAGCACGCCGACCGCTGGAACTCGTTCGGCACGGTCGAGGAAATGGCCAAGCGCAACGACCTCCTCGACGAGCACTGCGCCAGGATCGGCCGTGACGCGGACTCGATCGCCCGCTCGCTCTACGGCTGGGCGTCGATGATGCCGCGCGACCCTTTCGCCTCGGTCGACGCCTTCGCCGAGATGGTCGAGCGCTACCGCGGCGCGGGCGTGCACGAGTTCCTCGTCGACCTTCCCGCCCCGACGCAATACCCGGTGCTCGAGCGCGTGGTGAGCGACCTCGTGCCGAAGCTCCGCGCCGGTTGACGCGTCAGACGCCCGCGACGAGGATCGGGCGGCCAGAGGCAGCGGCGAGCGCCTGAGCGTCCACGGCGCCGCCCGCGAGGATCCTATCCCCGGTGTCGGCGACGGCGACGACCGTCGCGTCGACGGCGTCGCCGGTGCCCGCGCGCCTTGAGCCGCGGCCGCCACGCCGGCGGGTCCCCGACAGCGCGCCGGCGTCCTGCCCGAGACGGCGATCGACCGGCCGCACGTCGACCGCCTTGAAGAGCCGGACGAGCTCGGCCTGGCGCCCCTGCGGGTCGCGCCAGGCCTGGGCCGCGGCGGCGCCGCTGCTCAGCAGGTCGGGGTCGCTGCGTGCGACGGGCAGACGGGCCGCCATGGCGCGCTCGCCCTATTCCACCGCGACGAAGGCGCCGACGTCGAGGACAAGCGCGCTCACGCGGTTGGCTGGTCTAACTGGCTCGTACCAGACGTTGATCACCGGATCCCGACGTCGAGGACAAGCGCGCGCGGGCGGTTAGCTGGGCCTTCGATGGGACGGCCAGCCTCAGCTCAGCGGTAGCGCCGGCGAGCTCTTCGGCCGTCAGCGCGCCGTGCTCGTGCCGCGGCTGTCCGGCGCGGCAGTGGGCATCAGTCCGCTTACCGTCTTGCTCGGGATCCTCGCCGGGCGCGGCCTGTTCGGCACGCCGGGCGCGCTGGTCCCCGTGCCGGTGGCGGCCGCGCTCCGGATGATCCTCCAGCGCGCGCTCGGCCTCGATCGTTCCATCGAGCGGTGAGGTGCGGTCGGTCCCCGGCTGGGGCATGGTCGGCGGCGCGGCCGGCTTCGCCGTCGGGTTGGTGCTCTTCCTCCTGCGAGGTGCAGGAGGAGAAGGCGAGGACGAGCGCCGCCGAGCTCGACGAGGCGGCGCGGCGTCAGGCGGCCGGGTCGACGTCGGCCGGCGGCCGTGCGACGGCCGACGCGGCGGAGCTGTAGGTCCGACCGCACCGCCGGCAGCGGCTCGTCCGCACAGTGGTGACCGTCTCCCCCTGCTCGTGCCGCGCCACGACCGCCGGCCCGACTCGGTGGCCGAGCACCCAGCAGAGCGGCCGGCGGCGCAGCAGCACGAACACCAGCGCGGCGGCCGGCACCGCCACGAACGCCTCGGAAGGAAGGGACAGTGTGCCCATCATGGTGCTCGGACCATAGGCGCCGGCCGCGCCGGCGGACGACGGGAAAGCCCGAACAGTTCGGCGTGGGGCGCTGCCGGACGCCCGCCGGACGAAAGGACAGAACATGCGGACCGTTTGGGCGCCCGTCGGGGTGGTTAAGCGCGTGGCCGGGTCCGCGCCGTCGAGGATCTCGAGCAGGCGCCATAGGATGCCCGGCCCTATTCGCCCGCCCGGGCCTGCCTGTCACTCGTCGCAGCGCGAGGAATCTCGGCCCGCGCGCCCGGCGTGCGCCCCACACCGCCAGGGACGGCGCGGCGATCGAGCTCCCTCGTCGTCCTCCCGGGAAGCGCAGCCGCGCGAAGGCGTAGCCGGCCATGGACGCGGCGACGAGCTGGCCGAGCACGATCGCGAGGCTGACCTTGACGCTGTTGGCCAGGATCTGGGCGAACGGGACGCGCTCGAAAACCTGCCCGTAGTTGCCGACGGCCCAGTCGGTCGGCAGCCACTTCGGCGGCAGGCTGAACGACTGCGCCGGCGTGCGGAGCGAGGTCGATACCGTCCAGACGATCGGGGCGAGCCAGACCAGCGCCAGCAGGACCAGCAGCGTGCCGAGCACGGCGCGGCCGGCGAGCCCGACCACCCGCGCGCGTGTGTTGGCCGCGCGGTCGAGCGCGGCCAGCTGGGCAACCGACCTAGCCATAGTGCACCCACCGCCTGGCGAGCCAGAACTGCGGCAGCGTGAACGCCATGATCAGGGCGAAGAGCAGGCTCGCGATCGCGCCACACCCCGGGGCAACGTGGGGAACCGTTGGTCGGCGGCGTAGGAGCCGGTGCGGAACCTCGCCTGTCGCGGGGGGCCCGCGGTGCACGAGTCGGCGGTGGCCCAGCCATCAGGCGCCGATCAGTTCCCTGCAGCCGAGCCGGAACAGCCACTCCTGGTAACGCGCGGGTGACCAGCGCCGCTCCCGGACCAGGGCACGGTAGACATCGGTCCCCGCGAGCGCGTACAGGACGTCGACCGCTTCGTCGGGGGCGAGTCCGGGCCGCAGCCCGCCGCGCGCCCGCAGCGCCTCGACGGCGCGGCGGCTGGCGTCGAGGTGCCGCCGCTGCCACTCTGCCCAAACCCGAGCGAGGTGCTCGTCCGTCCCATGGGCGCCCCGCAGGATGTCCGCGACGAGCCAGGAGCGCTCGTTGAGCCGGCGGATGATCCCGGCGCCGCGGCGCATCATGCGGACGGGATCGTGCTCCCGCTCCACCTGCTCGACGCTGAGGTCCGGTGCGGCGACGATCTCGTCGGCCATGGCGCCCACGATGTTCGCCTTAGTCCGGAAGTAGAGGTAGACGGTGGCGAGCGAGAGGCCGGCGTGCTCGGCGATCCGCGGCATCGTGACGGCGGCAAAGCCGTGCTCGGCGAAGAGCTCCTCCGCGGCGCCGAGGATCCGCCGCCGCGTAGCGTTCGCCTGCGCCTCCCGCTGGGGGGAGGAGTACCGCCGTGCTGGTGCGGCGCACACTGGCCGTCCCTCCTCGCGTCTGAAGTCTGGACTTGACAGGATTTCGGTATATGATACCATCAGTGAATTGAAAGAGGATTCCAGTCAATTAGACGGTATCCACAGCTGATCGGCGGCGACCGCCGCACTGTGTGCGCGGCGATGGGAGAGGTATATGACAACGGTCGACGTGCGGGCAGGCGAGCGGCAAGCGATCCGCGAGCGGCTGTCGTCCGTCAATTTGGGCGTCCACGCGCTGCTGGACGAGCTAAGCGACGACGACCTGCGCCACCCGAGCCGCAACCCGGCAAGGACCGTGCGGGCAGTCCTCAGCCACTTCGTCTGGAGCCTCGAGTTCCCCCTCGCGAGGTGGCCAGCGCCCGTAGAAGTAAGAGGATGGTCAACTTCCCGCCGGTTCTGCGCGACGTGCTCAACGCATGGGGCGCTCGCTAGGCGGCGCGCAGCCAGACGCTCGGGACACCGTGGCGGCGCCACGACGTGGCATGCGCCGCCGCCCGGGCGACGCTGGACGGGCTCCAGGACGACGAGCTGCGGCGGGAGGCCCGCTCCTGGAGCGAGGGATTCCGCGACGTCGCCGGCCTCTACGCCGCGCAGGTCGACCACCTGGCCGAGCACGACGACGTCCGCCGTGTGGTTCGTCGCGGCGCCGGCGCGGCGGGCGCGGCGCGGTAGGGAAAGGAGTGCCTAGGGCCATGGCTGCAACCAAGCTTCAGGCGCAGCGCGCGGAGGCGAAGCTCGCCGCCGCCTCCGCGGTCTTGGGCGCGCTACTCGCGCTGGTCGTGAACCCGATCCACGGCGACCTGCCCGCGGATCCCGAAGTAGCGCTGAACAGGATCGCGTCGACCGATGGCTGGGGTCTGCTTCACCTCGGCATCATGGCGAGCGTGGTGCTCATCCTCTGCGGACTGTTCTGCTTGGCCCAGGTCGCGGACGGCCCGCTGGCGCGCGCGGTTGCGCGACTCGGCGTCGTCGTCGCGGTACCCGGGGCGGCGGTGATGCTCGTCGGTACCGCGATCGACGGCTTCGCTACCAAGGGTCTTGCCGTCGCATGGGCCGCCGCGCCGTCGGCGGACAGGGCTCTTGCGTTCGGCCTGGCGCTGGCCGTGGAGGACATCCAAAACGCCCTATTCCACACGTGGGCGGCGCTGTTCATCGGCCTACCGTTCCTGCTGCTGGGCGCGTCCGGGCTGCTCGCCGGGGGTGGCTTCCCGCGCCCGCTCGGGGCGGTCGCGGTGGTCGGCGGAGGCGGTGCACTCTCCATGGGCGTCCTGGGCTTCTTGCACGTGCCCGTGCCCGGCGTGCTGTTCAACGTGTTCGCCTTCCTCGTGACCCTGTGGGTTTTGGTCGCGGGCGTGCTCCTGTGGCGTGCGCCGTCTCACCCCACACCGGCCTTGCCCGAAGCTGCTCCCAAGGTGTAACGGGCGCCGCACCGCGGGCCGGCGCGAAGCTCTTCGGCTGGCGCGGCTCAGGCGCCATGACCTCTGCGCGCGGGCCATGTGACCGCGATCCCGCCGCGCATCCCCGCCCGGTCGTGGCCCCGACCGGTGGAGCGCGAACTCGCTCCGAGCGGCCGTTGCTTGACGATAAATCGCGCCAACCAGGCGTGCCCCCTTCCGCCAACGCCGAATTCGCCACCAGTGTCATAACGGCGGGACAGCCCGAAAACGATCGGACTACGCAGATCGCGCTCTCGCGGCTGCGGCTGGCGCTGTCCAACGACGTGCCCGAGCTGCGGAGCGACGTCGTCCACTCCGACCGCCACGGCTTCTACTCGCTGGACACGGACGCCGTGTCCTCCGATGTCCACCGGTTCACCCCGTTCTGCGAGACGGCCGGGCGGCTCCCGTCGGTGCAGACGCGGAGGGCCTACTAGCCACGCGCGCGCCCTGGCCCGGGACGACGGTCGGCCGGACCCCGAGTAATTGCTCCAAATCTGCACCAAAAGACGCTCCACATCTGAACCGGAGGAGGCCATGGCGCGGGTGAGCGCTCCGGTCGACGAGGAGACGCCGCGGTTCGTGATGGAGCACGCGGCCGACCTCGGGTCGCCCGCGGGCGCGTCCCAGGCGCGGGTCATCGCGCGGGTGATCGACCTGGGAGCCAAGAGCCTCGCGGCGGCGGTGCGCGACGCCGAGCGCGAGCGCCTCTACGCCGAGTGGGCCGACGACCCCGAGCGCCTGGCCGCGGCGGCGTTCTACGAGCAAGCCGCGGCCGCGACCGGCGCCTACTGATGCCGGTCGTCCGCCGCGGCACGGTCTACCGACTCACGGGCGGATCCGCCGGGCTGTACGCCGTGCTGGTGCTCACCAACGACGTGTGGAACCGGCGGATGGGTGCGGTCGGCGTCGTGCCGATCCGCCCCGCGGCCGGTCCGGGTTCGCTGTGGGAGCCGGTCTTCGCCGACCAGCCGGTCTTGCAGGCCCGCGTCGGGTTCCTGGCGGTGCTGCGGCGGTCGCGCCCGCTGGAGGCACGCTTCGTCCTCGCGGCCGACGACCTCGATCGGGTCGCGGACACGCGCGGCCACCTCCTGGCGCTGCCGGGGTTGTGCGCGGCGCCCCCGGTCCCGCCGCCGCCCGTGCCGGGCCCGATTTCTTACCCGCGCTGCGGAGGTCTACGACGCCAGGCCGCCGATCGACGGCCCGACCCGCGGCGGTGGGGAGCCGGCGGGACTGCCCGGAATGCCGCCTCATGCCCGCTCATGCCGGGTGCAGCGTGCACGGTTCCGTGCTCTTGGTGCCGAAGGGGAGATTTGAACTCCCACGGGTGTACACCCACTACGCCCTGAACGTAGCGCGTCTGCCGGTTCCGCCACTTCGGCGCGGGTTTCGATTATAGGGAGGGGCTCCCGAGGCAGTCAATCGGCAGCGCCGTGGAAACGACAGCGCCCTGGGGGCGGCCAGCCGGGCGGGCGGTGCTGGGGCTCGGTCCCTTGCCCGGCGCGGGCGCATGTGCGATCGTTGACGTGCCGTGAACGAGCTGGGCGCGACGGCCGAGCCGCGCGCGGGGCGGCAGGCGTCGCCGCGGGCGGTGGCCGACTACCTCGTCGCGCTGCGCCCGATCCTGGCGGACGCCGTGGAGTCGCGCCGCGTGTTCATCCGCCAGCTCGGCCTGCTGATCGAGGAGGCCCGGCACGGCGGCCGTGCGCTCGTGGCTCAGTCCGCGGGGCGCATCGGCCGCGAGCACGGCCCGGTCTTCCAACAGCTCCGCACCCGCATCGAGCGGCTGCGCGCGCCGGCCGGGTGCGAGGACTGCCAGCGCGCCGTCTCGCTGTGGCTCGACAAGCAGACCGAGGCGTGCCAGGTGATGGACCGCGTCGGGCTTTCCGGCGACCCCGGCAGGCTCCGCGAGGCGCAGCAGCTCCTCGGCGAGGCGCGCGTCCACGCCCACCGCTTCAACGACGAGTACGCGCGGCTCGCCGCCGAGCTGCGCCGGCGCGTCCAGCTCGCGCAGCGCGACCGCGAGCGGCGCCGCCCGCTCCGCGGCGTGCTGCGCGGGGCGCTGGCGCCGTCGGAGTAGCGCGCCGGCCGGCGATCCCGACGTCGAGCTCGCGGCGCCGTCCCCACGAGCTCCGGCGCGTCATGCCCGGCGATCGAACGGCCGGCGCGCGAGAGCGGCCCGCGGCAACGCCAGCCGACCCGGCGGGCGGCCACGCTGGCGCTCGTCACCAAACCACGTGCGTTCCCTCGTCACCAAACCACGTGCGTTCGCACCCCCAGTGATAGCCGACGCTTCTGCGTCCGCCGTCGACGCCGGGACGGCTTGCTCCGCTGCGGCGCCGAGCTAGTGATCGCCGGAGCTTCAGCGTCCGCCGTCGACGCCCCAGGCCACACGGTGGTGCTGCGGCCCAAGACGACGCGGCCGGCTGGCGCCTCCGCGGTCGTCGGAGCTTCCGGCCCGCCACCGATCGCCCGAGCCCACGCGACGACGCTGGCGTCGTGGGCTTCAGCCAGAGGGCCACTCGGCGCCTCGACGTGGCGCCGGCGGTCGGCGTGGTGGAGCGTGCCGACGCCCGGGCTGGCGCACAGGAAGAGCGCGCTGCCCCGCCCACCGTCCCGCCGAGCAGTACGACCCTCTCCCAGCGGAACGAGGGGGCGCCGTTACCGGAGCGGCCGACCACCGGCACCTCGGTTGGCCACCCACCGAGGCGTGCCGCCGTCGCGGTCCTGGATGCGGTTGGCGCCGAGGAGGCGCTGGCGCCGATCGTGCGGGCGCACAACGGCGTGCTGTCGTCGCCCCGGCGGCCACGGCCCCACCCCCGCCGCCGATTGCCCCGGCCAGCCGATTCCTGCTACCACGGAACCACCACACGCGGGAGACCACCCGATCGACGGCTTCGCCCTGCACGCCCACGCGACCGAGCTCGGACGGGTCGGCGGCGTCTCGGTCCGCCTCGATCGGCCTGGTCTGGCGCTGCTGCTCGGCGTGAACGGCGCGCTCGTGCTGCTGCTGGCACACCTGGCGCGGCCGGAGCTGCCGGCCGCGCGGGCGGTCGCCGTCGCGCTCGCCGCGTCGGCGCTCCTGGTCGTCTCGGCCGGGCTGCACGAGCTAGCCCACCTGGTGATGGCGCGCCGCGCCGGCCAGCCGGTCGGCGGGCTCGTGTTCGGCCACTTCGGCGCGTGCGTCCTCGTCGACCAGGGCGACGCCGCGGAGCGCGACCTCGGCGCCACCGCGCTCTACGTGGTGGCCGGGCCGGCCGTCAGCCTCGGCCTCTGGCTCGGCCTCGCGGCGCTGGCCGACGCGGCGCGCGCCGCGTCCAGCACGCTGGCGCTGACGCTCGGCATCGCCTCGGCGCTCAACCTCGCGCTGCTGGCGCTGAACCTGTGCCCCGTCGAGCCGCTCGACGGCGGCCGGCTCCTGCGCTGCCTCACCCTCGCGTGGCGCCGCCGCGCCGCTGCCGCCGGGAGCGCGTAGCCGAAGCTCAGACCCTGCGCGGACCGATCAGGCGCACCTGTTCGTCCCACCGGGCACCGAGAACAGGTACGACGCGCGGCGCAGCTGCCGGCCCGACCCGGTGCGCTCGACGAGCGCACTGGACGCGGCGCCGCTGCGCAGGTTGAGCCGCGCGACCAGCGTGGCCACGTCGACGTGCCCGGTCACGGTCAGCGAGTCGCCCGACTTCACGATCCGCGCGTGGTCGAAGGCGTACGTTCGAAGCTTGGCGAACCCCTGGCCTGTGTACCCGACCCAGAAGACGTGGCGGAGGGCCGGCGCGACGACGATCACGGCGTAGGTCCGCGGATCCTGGTAGAGGACGGACGCGGGCGCCTTGCAGCCGGCCCCCTCGGTCGCCGCCGGGACGGCCACGCCCAGCAGCGTCGAGATGAGCAGCGCCGCGGGCCAGCGCACGGCCAGGTATGGTACCAGCAGAGCGGACATGGGGCTGCCCGTGCGACCGTTCAGGTGGGCGCCGGCGCGACCTCGGCCCGGCGCACATCGCGCGCCGGCTTGTCCGGCCGCAGCCGCATGAAGACTGGCACGCGCAGGCGGTTGTCGCGGGTCCACTGGCCGAACTTCACCTCGGCCACAAGCTCGGGGCGCACCCACGTCACCGGCCGGCGGATCGGCGGCTCCTCGGCGAAGGGCGACGCGGCCTGCCGGCGCGCGTCCATCTCCCGCTTCAGCAGCTCCAGCGTCCCACGGTCGAAGCCGGTCCCGACGTGCCCGACGTAGCGGAGAAGCCCGGCCTCGTCGTACTGGCCGAGCAGGAGCGCGCCGAAGGTTCCCGTCCGGCGCCGCTGCCCCTGGGTGTAGCCGCCGATCACGAACTCGTCGGCCTGGACCGTCTTGATCTTCAGCCAGTCGTCCGACCGCGCGCCAGGCACGTAGCGGCTGGCCAGCCGCTTGGCGATCACCCCCTCGAGCCCCTGCTCGGCGGCCGACCGGTAGGCAGCCTCGCCGCCGTCACGGAACGGCTCGACCAGCCGCACCCGCTCGCCCAGGCACAGCGCCAGCTCGAGCGCCCGGCGCCGGTCGGCCAGCGCGACGTCCCGCAGGTCGACGCCGCCGCGGTAGAGCAGGTCGAACACGTAGAAGAAGACCGGTATCTCGCGCTCGGCGACGGCCACGTCGCCGGCCGCCTTGAGGTTCAGCCGCCCCTGGAGCCGCTGGAACGAGGAGCGGCCCGATTCGTCGAGCGCGACGACCTCGCCGTCCAGCACGAGCTCGTCGCCGTGGCGCGCGCCCAGCTCGGCGGCGACGCTGGGGAACTCGCCGGTCTGGTCCGAGCCGCGCCGTGAGACGAGCCGTGCCTGCCCGCCCCGGACGAACGCGAGCGTGCGCACGCCGTCGAGCTTCGGCTCGAAGGTCCAGGCCGGATCGGCGAACGGCCGGTCGGTCAGCCTCGCGAGCATCGGCGCGAACGGCGCCGGGAATGGCGCCGGCCGCGCACCCGGCAGGTCGGCGAGGTCGGCGCGCGGAGCGCGCGGCGTCGTACGGGCCATCGCCGCGAGCTGAGCAGACGCCGCGCCAAGCTCACGCGAACGCCCGACCGCGCATACGGCGTCCATCGCAGGCCGGCCCGGCGGGGCCATCCGTATCGTGCGCGCGTGGGCTTCATGAGCGCCGGGACGTTCGTCAAGGTCGCGCTCGCCGAGCTGGTGAGCCGCGGCTGCCGCGTGGAGGTCGTCGCGCACGACCCGCCGGCGGTCCACTTCAGCCGGCCGGACGGCACGCGCTGCGCCGTCGTCGTCGAGGGCGAGGCCATCGTCCTCGCCCGCCCCGACCAGCCGGAGCGATTCCACAGCCTGCGCTCGGCGCTGCTCGCCGCCTGCGGGCCTAGGGTGCGCACCGCCTAGCCCGACGCCCCACCGCCCGTGCCAGCACCGCGCCGGCGTGGCACACTTCTCCGTGTCCGACGATGCGCATCAACGACACCGCGATCGGCGCGGGCGCTGGCTGCCTGGCGGCAGCACCCATCTCGCTGGCGCTGGGCAGGCCGCACGACCGCGGGCTGCGCACGCTGGCAGCCGGCTCCGCGTGCGGAGCCGGCTGCGGTGCGCTCTTCGGAGCCATCGCCCCGCCACTCGGACTCGCCAACCCGCTCACCGGCGTCGCGGTCGGCATGGCCGTCTGGCTGGTGGACGCCACCGGCCTTCTGCCGTCGGGCGGTCTTTTCGGGGCGCCGGACGGGGGGCCCAGCCGTCGCCGGTGGCTGACAATCGCTGCCTATGCCCTGTGGGGCGCCACGCTCGGCGGCGCCCTGCTCGTCCTGGCCGGCGACCGCGCCGCGGACGCCTACGACCGCGACCCGTAGCTACCCCGTCCGCGGGGGCAGACCCCGTGGCGCCGCGCAACAGCTCGCGCACCAGCCCGACCGCTGCCTCGGGCGGCATCGCCGATGTGAGCCCTGGAACGAGCTCCTCGGTATCATTCGAACAGGGCGGCTGCCCACCGCCCCGCGTTCGCCGCCACGCGGCACGTCGTGTGCCACCCGGCGAGCGCACCTGCCCAACCGGGGGAGAGAACGCACGTGGCCGCCGTCGCGCCAGTCCGTGCCCTGCGCAGCCCCGCCGGGGCGCTCGCGGCGCCCTGGCTCCCGCTGGCCGCGTGCCTCGCCGCCAGCACCCTCGTCGTCCGGGACGCGCTCTCGGCCACCACGCCGGTCACGCTCGTGCTCTACCTCGCCTCGACGGCCTACTACCTCTACCGCCTCGGCCGCCCCTGGCGGCTCCGCGCGGCGTTTCAGCGGATCGACGTCGTGCTCGCCGGCGGCGTGGCGCTGCTCTACCTGGCCGGCGCCGCCTGGTTCGCGACCCGCCCGGGCCACTTCCACTTCGACGAGTTCATCACCGCCTACACGTCGGCGACGCTCCCGGCGTTCGGCTCCATCCAGTGGTTCGCCGGCTACCCGGACCCCGGCCAGTGGATCTGCCAGTTCCCGATCCTCTTCTTCGCGCTCCAGTGGCCGTTCGTCGGCTTGCTCGAGCCGTCGGTCGCCGCGATCCGCGTCTCGGTCTGGCCCTACCTGGCGCTGACCGCCGTCTACCTCTACGCGCTGGCCGGCCGCTACACCGGCTCGCGCGCCGCCCGCGTCGCCGCGGTGGTGCTCTTCGCCGCGCTCGCTCCCAACCTCTACCTCGCCAGTATGGGCGTCCACTTCGCCAGCGCGGCGCTCTTCCTGCTCGCCTGCGTCTACCACTACGAGCGCGCGGCGGCCGAGCGGCGCGCCGACCACGCCGCCCTCTGCGGCCTGTGGCTCGGCCTCTCCTTCCTCACGTACACCGCCTCGTTCCTGGCCCTCCCGCTGCTGGTCGCCTACGCGTTGATAGGCCAGCCAGTGCACCGCGGGCCGCCGGCCGGCGCCATCGTCCGCCCGCTGACCGGCTTCGCCGCGGTGCTGCTCCCGTTCGCCGCCTACGCGCTGGGCCAGAACAACTACTTCGTCCAGCGGCCGGACCAGGTGGGCGGCCCGTTCAAGGATGCGGCGACGACCGGGGATCTGGCCGAGCGCGCGTCCAACCTCTGGGCACTGGTGCGCGACGCCGCGCTCGCGAACGTTAGGACCATCTACACCCCCGGCGACGGCGGCGTGACGAACTACGACTTCGGCCACCAGGCGCTCCTCGACCACGCCACGCTCGCGCTGCTCGCCCTCGGCGGCGCGGTCGCGCTCACCCGCGCGGCGCGGTCCCGCGACGACGCACCGCTGCGGCCGCTCGCGGCCGTGCTGCTCGGCTTCGTCTGCGGCATGGTGCTGACGCTGCCGACCGGCGCCTTCCACCGGCTCGTGGTCGTCTTCCCGTTCGTCGCGCTGCTGCTCGCGATGGGGCTCGAAGGGCTTAGCGCGCTCGTGGGCCGCCTCGACGCACGCGCCGCCGCGGCTTCGCTGGCCGTCGGGACGACCTTGCTCGTCGCGGCGAACCTGGTCGCGCTCGACCGGATGATCCGCGTCGACGGCCCGAAGGCGAGCGAGTCGATCGCGAGCTACCTCATGGCGCACGTCCGGCCTGGCGCGCACGTCACGATCGCGGCCGACCCCGTCTTCCACTTGCAGCGGGAGCTCTACTTCCGCACGGGCAACCGGTACCGCTTCACCACCGGCTGGTTCTGGGACGTCTCGCCGACCCTGGACGACGGCCCGGTGATCGTCTACGCACCGGAGATCGGCCAGGTCGCCGAGATCGAGCGGCGGTTCCCCGACTGGGCGGTGGTCGACACGATCGACGGCCAGCCGCTGGTTAAGTACGTGGTGGTGCTGCCCCCGGCCTAATCGCCGCGGTCGGTCCGCCGCCGCTTCGGCGCGCCGCGGGCGATCCACTCTTGGTACGCGTGGCCGACGCGTACGCATTGGCGCAGCATCTCCCAGCGCGCCTCCTCGTCGTCGAGCCGCCCAGCACGGAGCTGCTCGGCGACGCGCCGGCGCGCGTCCTCGTAGCGACGCTGCGGGGTGGGGCGGTTGGGCCGACGAATTGCCATGGTGCGCTCCGCGCACAGAGACTGCAGATTGCGTGCCGTGCGCGGCAGCGTCAAGCTCCGACGGCCTCGGCCAGGCGGCGCAGGCACGGCAGTGCCCGAAGCAGCTCGGCGCGGGCCTGGACCGGCCCAATCGGGTCGACGGGGAGCTCGGCCCAGAAGGCGACCAGCTCGGCGATCGCCGCGCGCGCGAGGGCATCGGTCGTGGTGGTCGGGACGGTGGGCGCGGGTTGGTGGGCGACGGTGGCGAGCAAGCGAGTCCTCCTGGGCCGAAACCTCGCCCACCATGCTGCCAACCAGGACGTAAGAGCCGAATGAGATTCCTCGCCCCCTGCCAGGGGATGGCCGAAGGCCGGGCGAGGGCGGACGCCGGGCGGCCGGCCGGCGCGAGACCCGCCGCCACCACGCCGCGGCCTCAGCCCACCCGTCTCCCAGAGGGAGAGGGTCGGCTACCGGAGCGCCCGCAGCGTCGGCCAGCGCGATAGCGCCAAGAGCGCGGCGACGACGCAGACCGCGCCGCCGAAGCCGAGCGCGAGCTGCGGCCCGACGAAGCTGGCCAGCGTGCCCACCTCGACCGAGCCGAACGGCTGCAGCCCGAACATCGTCATCGTCAGCAGCGAGAGCACCCGCCCGCGCATCTCGTCCGAGACGCGCCGCTGCAGGAACCCCTGGTTCAGCGTGTTGTAGGTCATCGAGGCGCCGCCCGTGACGAACAGCAGCGGCAGTGAGAGCCAGAGCGTGGTGGACGCGGAGAACGCGATCAGCCCGCAGCCGAGCACGACGACCGCCGCGAGCATCAGCCACCCGCTCCGCCGTCCGGCCAGCGAGGCGACCGCCAGCGCGCCGACGAGCGCGCCCAGCCCGGCGGCGCTCTGCAACAGACCCAACCCGCTCGGCCCGGCGTCCAGCACCGACTCGGCGAACGCCGGCAGCATCTGCTGGTACGGCAGGGCGAAGAGGCTCGGGATCGCCGCCATAACCAGCAGCGCCGAGATCGTCGGCTGGGCGCGCACGTACGCCAGACCCTCGCGGATCGAGCGCAGCGGCGACTGCGGGGCGCGCGGCGGCAGCGGCGGCACGTCCATCACGACGAGCGTCCAGATCACCGCCAGGAACGACACCGCGTTCAGGAAGAAGCACCAGCCGGCGTTGGTGAGCGCTAGCATCAGCCCGGCGAGCGCCGGGCCCAGGAAGCGGCTGAGCTGCACCTGGCTCGAGTTCACCGCGATCGCGTTCGCCAGGTGCTCCTTCGGCACGAGATCGGAGATGATCGACTGGCGCACCGGCACGTTGAAGGCGTTGACGACGCCGTTGGCCAGCGCGATCGCCAGGACGTGCCAGACCGTCACGACCCCCGCGAGCGTGAGCCCGGCCAGCAGGAACGCCAGCAGCATCAACCCGGTCTGCGTCCAGACCATCAGCCGCCGCCGCTCGAACCGGTCGGCGAGCACGCCGCCGAAGAGCGCCAGGAAGAGGAACGGGATCGACTGAGCGAAGCCGACCACGCCGAGCATGAACGTCGAGCCGGTGAGCTGGTAGACCAGCCAGCCCTGCGCGACCGACTGCATCCAGGTCCCGAAGTTCGACACGAACGAGCCGATCCAGTAGAGGCGGAAGTTCGGGTTCGCCTGGAGCGACGAGAACGTCTCGACGTTCCGGATGCGGGCCCGCGAGCCGGCGAGCGCGGCGGCGATGTTCACGGCGGAATATTAGGCGCGATCTAACTAAACGCGCCGGGCGTCTCGGTATAGTTTGGCGGAACGAGGAGGAGAACCCGCGAATGCTCAGTCGACGACGCTTGCTCATCGGCTTCGGCGTGACGGGCGCGGCCGCGCTGTTGGCCGCCTGCTCGAACGCGGCGGCGCCGACCGCGGCCCCCACCGCCGCGCCCGCGAAGCCAACCGAGGCCGCCAAGCCCACCAGCGCGCCGGCCGCCGCCACGACGCCGGCGGCCGCGACAACCGCGCCCGCCGCGACGACCGCGCCCGCCGCCACCACGGCGCCAGCCGCGACGAAGCCAGCCACCGCCGCCACGACCTCGGCGGCGCCGGCCGCGACGGCGCCCGCCCAGGCGGCGACCGGGGAGACGATCTACTTCGGCGTCTCGGGGCCGTTCACCGGCGACAACGCCGAGTACGGGCGCGACTGGAAGAAAGGCTTCGGCCTGGCGCTCGACGAGATCAACGGCGCGGGCGGCATCAAGGGCCGCAAGCTCGACCTCGTCTACGAGGACACCCAGGCCGACCCCAAGCAGGCGGTCGCCGTCGCCCAGAAGTTCGTGAACGACCCGAAGATCCTGGCCGAGCTCGGCGACTTCGCCAGCCCCGCCTCCATGGCCGCCTCGCCGATCTACCAGCGCGGCAAGCTCGTGCAGTTCGGCTTCACCAACTCCCACCCCGACTTCACCAAGGGCGGCGACTACATGTTCTCGACCGCCGTCACGGTCGACCAGGACGCCGCCTACCAGGCGCAGGTCGCGTTCCAGAAGCTCGGCGGCAAGAGGCAGGCGGTGCTGTGGCGCAACACCGATTGGGGCAAGACGACGTCGCAGGTCTACCTGAGCACGTCGAAGCAGCTCGGCGCCGACGTCGCCTACGTGGACAGCTACCTCGAGACCGAAAAGGACTTCAAATCGCTGCTCGCCAAGGTGCGCGACGCCAAGCCGGACGTCCTCTCGCTGATCGCCTACTACAACGACGCGGCGTTGATCGTGCAGCAGGCGCGCCAGGCCGGCGTGGACGCGAAGGTGATCGCCAACGGCTCGTCGTACTCGCCGCAGTTCGTCAAGCTCGCCGGCGACGCCGCCAACGGCACCGTCATGCCCACGGTCTTCTTCCCCGACAGCCCCGTGCCCGGCATGAAGGAGTTCGTCCAGAAGTCCAAGCAGGCCTACGGCGACGACCCCGACCAGTACGTCGCGCGGGCCTACGACGCGCTGAAGATCCTCGCCTGGGCGGCCACGACCGGTGGCGCGGACCGCGAGGGCATCAAGAAGGCGCTCGCCGAGGGCAAGGAGATCCCGAGCATCATCTACGGTCCTTTCGCGTTCGGGCCGGACAGGCGCGTGGCCAACCCGCAGGAGGTGCTCGTCCAGGTGAAGGACGGCAAGTTCGTCCCGTTCCAGTAGAACGACCAGTGGTGCGTTTCGACGGGAACGCACCGCACCCTGCCGGGGGCAGGCATCCCACCCGCGGCGTGTTTCCTCGGGAACGCACCGCACCCTTCCAGGGGTAAGGTTTGCTCGACGCGGTCATCTCGGGCGTCATCACCGGCAACACGTACGCGCTGATCGCGGTCGGCATCTCGTTGATCTTCGGCGTCGCCGACCTGGTCAACTTCGCGCACGGGTCGATCTTCGCGCTCGGCGCGATGCTCGGCTGGCTCTTCGTCGCCGTGCTCGGCTGGCCGCTCGTCCCGACGCTGGTCGCCGTCATCCTCCTCACCGCGGTGGTCGGGCTGCTGATCGAGCGCCTCGCGCTCCGGCCGCTGGCCGGCGCGCCGCCGATCGCGCCGCTCCTCTCCACCGTCGCCATCTCGCTGATCCTCGACTACTCGATGCAGCTCGTCTTCCAGCCGGAGACGCGCCGCTTCCCGAGCCTGCTCCCCACCAGCAACTTCCAGCTCGGCGGCATGCGCTTCGGCACGCTCGACCTGGCGATCATGTTCGTCTCGGTGCTCGGCGTGGCCGCGCTCTGGGCGTTCCTCAAATACCACCGCCTCGGCTGGGCGATCCGCGCGACCGCCCAGGACCGTGACGCCGCGCAGCAGATGGGCGTGTCGGTCGGCGGCATCCAGGGGCTCGCCTTCGGCATCGCCTCGGGGCTGGCTGGCGTCGGCGGCGTGCTGGTCGGCATGTACTACGCGAACGTCTCGCCGACGGTCGGCTTCAACGCCGGGCTCGAGGGGTTCACCGCCGCCACGCTCGGCGGGCTCGGCTCGCTGCCCGGCGCGGTCGTCGGCGGCATCCTGCTCGGCGTCGCCGAGAGCCTCGGCGTCACCTGGTTCGGCGGCTCGACGCGCCAGCTCGTCGCCTTCGCCATCCTCATCGGCGTGCTCTGGCTGCGCCCGAACGGGCTGCTCGGCTCGGCCGGCGTGGCGCTGCGCGAGCCGCTGACCGGGACGTTCTTCGGCGGCCGCGCGCCGGTGCGGATCACGCGGCCGATGTGGGCCGCCATCGGCGTCGTCGCGGTGGTCCTGCTGCCGCTCGTCGGCGACAACTACACGCTTCAGGTCGCCGCGCTCGTCGCGATCTACGCCATCCTTGCGCTCTCGCTGACCGTCGTCGCCGGCACCGCCGGGCAGATTTCGCTCGGCCAGGCCGGACTGTTCGCGATCGGGGCCTACACGTCGGCGCTGCTCACCAAGGAGCACGGGTGGTCGTTCTGGCTGGCGCTGCCGGCCGCCGGGTTCGTCGCGGCGGTGCTCGGCGTCTTCATCACGACGCCGGCGCTGCGGCTGCGCGGCCACTACGTCGCGATCACGACGCTCGGCGTCGGCGCGATGGTCGCCTCCGTGTTGCTGAACTGGGAGTCGCTGACGCGCGGGCCGCTCGGCGTCTCGAACATCCCGCCGCCGAGCTTCTTCGGTTACGCGATCGAGCAGCCGCGCGACTTCTACCTGCTGTCGCTGGGTGTGCTGATCCTGTGCGGCCTGCTGGTCGCGGCGCTGCAGCGGTCGCACCTTGGTCGCGGCTGGCGGGCGGTGCGCGAGGACGAGATCGCGGCGCAGTCGTTCGGCGTGCCGCGCGACGGCTACAAGTCGCTCGCCTTCGGCGTCGGCGCGTTCATCGCCGGCCTGGGCGGGAGCCTGCTCGCCCACCAGTACACCTACATCAGCCCCGACGTTTTCGGCGTCGTCGTCTCGATCCTGGCGCTGACGATCGTCGTGATGGGCGGCATGGCGAACGTCGCCGGCGCGATCGCCGGCACGGCCGTCCTGGTCGGCGCGCCGGAGCTGTTCCGCCCGCTGCACGACGTGCGGATGCTCGGCTACGGGCTGCTCCTCCTGCTGCTGGTCCGCTTCCGACCGCAAGGGCTCCTGGGGAGCAGATGAACGGGGAGGAGCTGGCCGCCGCGTCGCCGCCTTCTCCCGCGCGCCCGCTTCTCCAGGTCGAGGACCTGGCGCGGGCGTTCGGCGGCGTCCGCGCCGTCGACGGCGTCTCCTTCGAGGTGCGGGCCGGGCAGACGGTCAGCGTCATCGGCCCGAACGGCTCGGGCAAGACGACGCTCTTCAACCTCATCTCCGGCCTGCTCCGGCCGGACGCCGGCGTGGTCCGGTTCGAAGGCGCGCGGATCGACGGCCTCCGCCCCGACCGGATCGCCGACCTCGGCATCGCCCGCACGTTCCAGAACGGCCGCGTCTTCGGCAACATGACCGTCCGCGAGAACGTGCTGCTCGGCATGCACAGCCGCCTGCGCGCCGAGCGGCCGTTCCCCGAGCTGCGCCGCAAGCCGCTGCTGCGCTGGATTCCGCTCATCGCCGAGGCGTTCGTCGCGATCGTCCAGCCGCCGGCCGTGCGCGCCGAAGAGCAGGCCAACGACGCCGAGGTGGATCGGCAGCTCGGCCGCTTCGGCGAGCGGCTGCTGCCCCGACGCGAGCACTTCGCCTACTCGCTCTCCTACGCCAACCGCCGCCGCACCGAGATCGCCCGCGCGCTCGCGCTCCAGCCGAAGCTGCTGCTGCTCGACGAGCCGACCGCCGGCATGAACCCGACCGAGACCGCCGAGGTGCTCGAGCAGCTCGCCGCCCTGCGCGCCGAGGGCCAGACGATGCTGCTCATCGAGCACAAGCTCGACCTCGTCATGGCGCTTTCCGACCACGTCGTCGTCCTCGACTACGGTAAGGTCATCGCCGAGGGCCTGCCCGCCGAGGTCCAGCAGAACGAGCGCGTGATCGAAGCCTACCTCGGCCACCGGCGCGCATCCCCTCTCCCTCTGGGGGAAGGGTCAGGGTAAGGGGGTAGCCATCCTCCGCCTCGAACAGATCAACGCCTACTACGGACCCGTCCACGCCCTGCAGGACGTCTCCCTCCACGTCGACGCCGGGGAGATCGTCTGCCTGCTCGGCGGCAACGCCTCCGGCAAGTCCACCACGATGAAAGTCATCCTCGGCCTGCTGCACCCGCGCTCGGGCCGTGTCCTGCTCGAAGGGCAAGACGTCACCGACCTGCCGACGGCCGAGCGCATCCGCCGCGGTCTCGCCTCCGTCCCCGAGGCGCGGCGCATCTTCCCGGCCATGACGATCGAGGAGAACCTGCGGATGGGCGCCTACCTGCGGCGCGACGCCGCCGAGGTGCGCAGCGACCTGGCCGAGATGTACGCCCTGTTCCCGCGCCTGGCCGAGCGTCGCGGGCAGCTGGGCGGCACGCTCTCTGGCGGCGAGCAGCAGATGCTCGCGATGGCACGCGCGCTCATGAGCCGTCCGCGCCTGGTGTGCATGGACGAGCCGACGATGGGCCTGGCGCCGGTCTTCGTCGACCGCGTGCTCGACCTCATCGCCCAGATCAACCGCCGCGGCGTGACGATCTTCATGGTCGAGCAGAACGCCACGCTCGCCCTCTCGATCGCCAACCGCGGCTACGTCGTCCAGAGTGGCCGGATGGTGCTGGAGGGCCCGGCTCGCGAGCTCCTCGACGACCCGGCGATCCGCGAGGCGTACCTCGGCCAGCGCCGGGCCAGCTAGCCTATGATCCGACCATGCTGACCTCAAGGCCCGGGCTGACACTCGAAGAGTTCGTGCGCCTTCCCGAGCGGGAGCCGCCGCTCGAGTACGAGGATGGGGAGATCACGCGCAAGGTGTCGCCCAAGGCCCGCCACAGCACCGTCGAGTACCAGTTGATCACGGCGCTGGCCAGGGTGGCCGATGGGGCGCACGTGCGGATCTTCCCCGAGCTGCGCGTGACCTTCGGCGGCCGTTCGGTCGTGCCCGACCTGTCGCTGTTCCGCCGCGAGCGCCTGCCCGTCGACGCGAACGGCGAGGTCGAGAACGACGTGATGCTCGCGCCCGACGCCGTGTTCGAGATCTTGTCGCCCAAGCAGAATGTGACCCGGCTCGTGCGCCGCTGCATCTGGTACGTCGCCAACGGCGTCTCGGCCGCTGTCCTCGTCGACGACAACGACCGCACGATCTTCCTCTTCCGTCCCGGGGCCGAGCCGCGGACGCTGCGCGGCGACGACGTGCTCGAGCTCGGCCCGGTGCTGCCGCGCTTCGCCATCTCGGCGAACGAGTTGTTCGCCGCGCTACGCGTTTAGGACCGCGCTACAGCGCGGCGCCCGCCAGGTGCCGGTCGCCCTCGTCGATCGCGCCGACGCGGTAGGCGAGCCGGTCGGCCTCGCGGTGCGAGAACGCCTCGTTCGGGATCACGTGCGCGAAGTAGATCGAGCGTGCCGTGTCGCGGTCGCCGCGCAGCAGCGCCTCGCTCAGCCGCCCGAGGATCTCGCCGCGACTCAAGAGCCCGTCCCTTGCCGAAGCTCGGTGATCCGCGCGTACAGCGCAACCCGCCCGTCGAACGACGGCGGCAGCACGTCAGGCTTGGTCAGCACGACCTCGCGCGGCGTGCCGTCGATGCGGCGGTAGCGTCCGGCGGGGGCGGGCTTGCCCGCTTCGTACAGCACGCCAGCCAGTCCCAGCTCGGTTGCGTCGATCAATCCGTCCTCCGTCTCGTGTCTCGTCGGCACAAGAGTGCCGATCGGCGAACTCGGGCGCGCCGGTTCTTCGTCCAATCGTGCGCGCCGCGAGGTACAGAAGCTCCGCTGTACCTTCGCCCGAGCATGCCGCGCTGCCGACCTGGCCGAACGGCCAGGAAAGCGCGAAAACACGCGCTTCACCGCGTTCCTCTGATGGGTGCGGCGCAGCGCACCCGTCGAGGAGGCGCGCCGTGGGCGCTGTCGCGGCCGTCGTCGCGGACCGGCCGTCGCCAGCCAGCCGCGCGCTGGCGCCGGCGCGCCGTCCTGCCGACGCGCCGACACTGGTAGACTCGCGTGGCTGGCAGACATAAGAATGGGAAGGGTCGCGCCTCCGGCGCCGCTCGTGGGCGAGCCACCGCGCGTCACCTCGCCGTTCGCCGCGCCGCTCGGCGAGCTCGACGTCGCCCTGCCGCTGAAGCCCGCCTTCCGCTTCGCCCACGAGCCGATCCACGCCGAGGCCGCGCAGCGCTTCGTCGGCCGCCAGGCCGAGCTCGACGCGGTCACACAGCGGCTGCTGTTCGCCGAGGGCGGCTCGTACCTCATCACCGGCTACCGCGGCGTCGGCAAGACCTCGTTCGTCAACCAGGTCGTGTATCGGCTGGAGCAAGCGCTCCCCTGGGCGCGGGCCTTCCTCGGCGACGTCGAGGTGCTGCACGTCCAGCTAACCCTGGCGCGGCGGCTTCAGCCGGCCGAGCTGATGCACCACGTCGTGCGCCGCCTCTACGAGGAGCTCGACGAGCGCGGCCTGCTGGCACAGCTGCCCGCGTGGTACCGGTCCGAGCTGACGCTCGCGTACCAGCGAACCTCGCTCAACATGACGCGGAAGCTCGGCAGCTCGGGCGAGCGGACGTTCGGCGTGCCAGAGATGACCTTCGGGCTGCCCGGCGGGATCCAGGCCTCGACGAAGGGGTTGTTCAGCGGGAAGGCCGGCTGGAGCCGTAACGAGGAATCGTCGTTCCTGAGCTACGACGACCGGGCTGCCGAGCACGACGTCATCAGGCTCTCCAGGGCGCTCGCGCGCGGGCTGCCGCGGCGCGAGCGTCTCGGCGAGCGGCTCCGGCGGCGGCTCCGCCGCCGCCCGCCACCCGTCGTCCGATTCAAGATCGTGTTCGTCTTCGACGAGCTCGACAAGCTCGACGACGCCGTGCCGGCCGCCGACGCCGTCCCGGCGCCGGACGCCGACGGGTCGCGCGAGGGCACCAGCGACAAGACCCGCCAGGGCATCGAAGAGCTCATCAACGCGCTCAAGACGCTGTTCACGACGTCCGGCATCTCGTTCGTCTTCGTCGCCGGCAAAGACCTTCACGAGAAGTGGATCGAAGACGTCGGCAAAGGCGACAGCGTCTACGAAAGCGTCTTCGCCTACGACCGGTACCTCCCCTGCCTGTGGCAGGAGAACGACCTCCTGTGTGACCCCTTCGTCGACTGGCACGCCGTGCGCTCGTCCGAGCGCTGCCCGGCGTGCGCTGGGCCGTTCGGGCCGCGGGGGTCGGTCTGCATCGCCTGCGGCCGCTGGCTGCTCGGGCCGGACGAAGCGGCGCGGCTGCTGGCCGAGTTCAAGAGCTACCTCGCGTTCGTCGGTCGGGGCATCCCCCGACGGATCATCCGCGGGTTCAACGAGCACGTGCGCTGGCACGACCAGCGGCCGTTCCTGGTGCTCGACCCGCACGAGGTGCGCCGCGTTCGCTTCTTCGCCCACCTCCAGAGGGCACTCGAGGCGAACGACGAGCGGCTCTTCGGCGACGTGTTCGAAGACGCGCGCGGCACCCAGCAGGATCGCCGGCGGCTCGGCGTCTACTACCTGATCGACTGGATCTTCCGCCGCCGCTCGGGCGAGCTCACGTTCGCGGACGCGCTGCAGGCGGCGAGCCTCCTGAGCCGCAAGATCGCACCGACGGCCGAGGTCGCGCCGAAGGTCGTCCGCGGCCTGATCGACGTGCTGGTCGAACAGGACTACATCGAGGAGGTGACGCCCCGCCCGGACGAGACGCGGGTGGGCGAGCTGGGCGAGCCTCCCGTCAAGCGCTACCGGGTGGTGCCGCGCCGCCTGGTCGAGATGGGCGACCGGCCGACACCGCTCGAGGCCGACGTGCCGCCGGCGCCCCCGCTCGACGGGTTCGCCAGCACCGCCGACGGCGCCCGCTACCAGATCCTCGACGAGGTCGCGCGCGGCGGCATGGGCGCGTTGTACACCGCGCTCGACCGGACGACGGGGCGGACGGTCGCGCTCAAGCTGCTCCCCAGGCACCTGAGCGCCGATCCTGCGTTCGTCGAGCGGTTCCGGCGGGAGGCGGGGGTGCTGGCCCAGCTCCAGCACCCGCGGATCGTGCGGTTCGTGGACACGGGGGAGATGGGCGGCCAGCTGTTCATCGCCATGGACTACGTGCAGGGGCTCGACCTGGCCAGGCTGCTCGCCCAACGCGGGGCGCTCGACCTGCGGTTCGCGCTCTCCATCGCCCGGGACGTGGCCGAGGCGATCGCCTTCGCCCACAGCCGCGGCTTCGTGCGGCTCGACGTGAAGCCCGCCAACATCCTTGTCGCGGCCGACGGGCGCGCGGTGCTCTCGGACCTTGGACTGTCGAAGCGGCTCGAAGCCGATCGACCCGACGAGGAGAACCTCACCCGCGTCGGCGACCTGATCGGCACGCCCGCCTACATGTCGCCCGAACAGGCCAGGGGCGAGCCGGTCGACCAGCGGACGGACGTCTACTCGTTCGGCGTGGTGCTGTACGAGATGCTGGCCGGGCGCCCGCCGTTCCACGGCGGCAGCACGGTCGACCTCGTCCTGGCGCAGGTCTCGCAGCAGCCTCCGCGCCTGTCGTCGCTGGTAGACGTCCCCGCCCCGGTCGACGCGCTAGTCATGCGCTGCCTGGAGAAGGCGCCCGACGCGCGTTTCCAGCGGATGGATGAGCTGCTCCCGCTGCTGGACCTGCTGCTCGACGAGCACGCCGAGGCGGACCCGGTGCAGCGCGGTGTAGCGACCGCGCAGCTCGTGGAGGCGACGATCGGCACGGTCTCGGCCGAGCGCGAGCGGGAGAAGAAGGGGACCGAGCTCCTCTCGCTGTCCGACTACCGCGCTCAGGCGGCGCCGCCGCCCCCCGCGCCCGCGGCGGCGGCGCCGCCGGCGGTACCTGCCAGCGCGCCCTCGCGCCCCCCCACGACCCTCGTCCCCGCGCCGTCGGCGCCGCCCGCGCCAGCGCCGGAGGCGCCCGCCGCACCCGAGCCACTCCCCCCGGAGCCGCCCCGCTCCACCGGCCGCCCAACGCTGACCGTGCTCGTCGGACCATCCGACGTCGGCCGGACCTACCCGATTCAGGAGGTCGTGGCCCGGATCGGGCGGCACGGCGACAACGACGTCGTCCTGGACCACCCGAGCGTGTCGCGCTACCACGCCCGGGTGCTGTTCGGCTACCACCCGGCGCCCCCGCCCGACGCTCTACTGATCGAGGACCTCAACTCCGCGAACGGCACGCTCGTGAACGACCGGCGCGTGGTGGGCACGACGCGCCTCGCGGACGGCGACCGCGTCCGGATCGGCGAGTTCACGCTGGGCGTCGCGTACGGGGAACGCTGAACCGCCTCAGGAGCTCGTCACCGCGACGCGCTTGCTGTACTGGTGGGGCCGGGTCTTGTGGTCGGTGACGAGGAACTCCTCGTCGGTCCCAGCGAGGATCGCGGGCCAGTCGATCCCCAGCGCGAACGCCTCGCCGATCTGGCGCAGCTTCGGTATCTCCCCCGCGTCCGCCAGGTCGATCTGCTCGTCCAGCGTGGGGTTGAGGCGGTAGAAGAACATGTGGCCCAGGTTGGGGCGGTGGAAGTTGCGGTGCACGAGCTCGGTCTGCTCTTCGTCCGGCGAGTCGAGCAGCGCGCCGAGGACCCAGTACGCCCAGTCGCGGATGCCGCGCCACGGCGGGATGAGGCCCGCGCTGGGTAGGTTGGGCTCGACGTACCGGCCGGTCCCGAGGGAAACGACGGTCGTCTCCTGGGCCGTGTACCGACCCCCAGTCCAGTCGAACGCCTCCACGCACGCCTGGTAGGTCGGGTTGCCGGCGGTGCCGACCCCGCCGTCCACCAGGTTCTCCGGCTTGTCCTTGTCGCCGAGAGGCCACGCGGCGCCCACCGGGACGGACCATGGGCCGAAGTAGGTCGGCGCCGCCGCCGACGCCGTCACGCAGTCGACCAGACACAGCCCACCGGTGGTGCACGCGTTGATGGGGTCGCCGGCGGCGTCCCGCTGGTCTTTGACGAAGTACCAGGCGCGCACGTCCGGTGCCCGCACCGCCGTCACCAGCACGTCGCGGTCGAGCTCGTTCAGCGTCTTCGTCGCCAGCGCCCCGGCGTTGCGCGCGATAACGGCGCGCAGGTTCTCGACCGAGTACATGTAGCCGAGCACGAGCCGTTTGAGGAAGTACCAGCCGGGGACCGCTGGCGGGAAGATCTCCGAGCCGAACGTGACGTAGAGGTCGAGGATCTCGTGCGCCGACTTGCCGGTCAACAGACCGGCCGTGATGATCGCGCCGGTGGACGTGCCGGCGACGAAGTCGAAGACGTCGCCGGCACGCTGGCCGGTCTGGTCCTCCAGCCTGGCGAGCATGCAGAGCGGGATGATGCCTTTGATCCCGCCGCCGTCGATCGACAGGATGTACTTCCGGCTCGCGTCCATCGGCCCAACCCCCCTCAGGCGAGAATGGCCATACCCGCCGGTGGGAGGTCGACGCGAACGACGGACCGCCCGTCCGCCGCGGTCGTCACCGGCACGCGCTGGTCAGGCGGGGCGGCGAGCTCGGCGTCGCTCCAGTCGCCTCGGTAGAGAAACCGCATCGTCGAACCGGCCGGGTGGAACGGGCCGTGGACCGTCACGTCGGCGCCGCGCCCCTCCACGCCGTGCGTGTTGAGCACGACGAGCACCTCCTGGTCGAAGAGGATGCGCGACCAGGCGACCAGCTCCCCGGCGCCGGGGAGGCCGAACGGGCGACCGAGGAACGAGGTTTCCCGCGGGTACTGGCGGCCGCGCCGCAGCGCGAGGCCGACCCTGCCAGGTCCGCGGCGGACGCGGGCGATCGCCGCGATCCGGCGGTAGGTCGGGTGCCCCGTGTCGAAGAAATGGCACCCGGCGGTCTGGAACGCGCCAAAGGTGCCGCCGAACATCGACTCGCGGATGTAGCGGTCCTCGAAGTCGCGCTGCCCGGGCGGGCGCTCGTCGCGGTCCTCCGTCCCGTCGAACGCCTGCTCGGTGCCGTAGTAGATGCAGGGGATGCCGAGCGTGGTGAGCTGGACGCCGACCGCGTGGGCGACCTGCAGCGGGGCGGTCGGCAGCGCGTCGTGGGCGGCGAAGCGGCTCTTGCTGGGCCGGCCGACCATGTCGTGGTCGTCGAGGATGGAGACGTGGTAGCGGCCGGTCTCGCGGTGGCTGCCGAGGATGTCGTGCCCGTAGAATTGGCCGAAGAAGTCGGACGGGCTCCCGAACCCCTTCGCCAGGCTCGCTAACCGCATCGCTGGATCGCCGATGTCGAGGACGGCGTCGAGGTTGCGGCCGAAGACGTCGAGGTAGTCGCGCTCCATCTCACCGCCGCCCGTCACCTCGCCGAGCAGCAGGAAGTTCTCCTTGCCGATCGCATAGGTGTACTCACGGATCGCGCCGGCGAAGCTACGTGCCGCCTCGAACGAGACGTGCTTGACCGTGTCGAGCCGGAAGCCATCGCAGTCCGAGAGGGCGATCCAGTACTGGTAGACCCGGATGACCGCCGAGAGGACGTCGTCGCGGGTCGTGTGGTCGAGGTCCTTCAGGTCGAAGAAGTCGCCGCGCCGAAACTCGGCGTTCGGGTCAAGGGGGTCCTCGCCGGGCGCCGGGTCGAAGTTGCCGATCTGGCCGGCGCGCGTGTACCAGGCGAGCTCCTGGAACTCGCGTGGCCAGACGCCGTCGGCGATGCCGCCGATGCCGCGGATGCTCTGGCCGGTCGCGGAGCGCCAGCCGTGGACCGGGTAGGGTGGCGCGTAGCGGTAGGGGAGGCTCGGCACCGGGGCGCCGTCTTGCTCGTAGAAGAAGTTGTTGCCGCTGTGGTTGAAGACGACGTCCAACAGCACGTACATCCCGCGCTCGTGTGCCGCGTCGACGAGGTCGCGTAAGTCCTGCCGGGTGCCGAGGCGTGGGTCCACGTCGAGGAAGTGCTGGATCGCGTAGCCGTGGTAGGTGTCCAGCTCGGCCCGTTGGCGCCACACCGGGCCGACCCAGAGCGCGGTCACGCCCAGCCCTTGCAGGTAGTCGAGCTTGCTGGTCAGCCCGGCGAGCGTGCCGCCCTGCCAGCCCTTGCCGGCCTCGCGCCAGGTGGCGGGGTCGGGCGCGGCGTGCTGCGCGGGGGCGGCTCGGTCGAAGAGCGGCCGGCTGGCCTCACGGCCGTCGCTGAACCGGTCCGGCAGCAGGAAGTACAGGACCTGGTCGCGCCACTGCGATGGGCTCGGGTGGACGCGGCCGCGCGGCCGCAGGTTGGCTGCCGCGAGCTCCGTCGGAGCCGCGTCTTCGATCGGCGTTGCCATCGACGGCCGCCACCCTACCAGGCTGGCCGCCGGTGCGCGTCGAACAAAGGTCGACGGTCGGTTGACGATCGGTAGTCGTCCCGCTAGAGCATCCGGAGCTGCCGACCAGGACGAGCCGGCAGAACGGGCACGACCGCGGTGAGCACCCTCCGCTCGATCCCGTACCGGTCCGGCAGCCGCAGCTCGACGTACCGGCGGCGCGCCATGAAGCGCTCGATCGCCGCCCGCAGTGCCACGACGTCGCCCCGCAGCCGCCAGGCCTCGTCGGGGGCCTCGGCGTCGCACAGCACCAGGAAGAGGCGGTTGGCGGTGTGGTACCGCCCCTCCCGGCTCTGGTGGTCGTACAGCCACGAGGCGAGCTTGCCCGGGTCGGCGGACACGTCCGCGATCGAGGCGGCGAAGACGCGCGGCACCTCGGTCGTCTTCAGGTCGAACGGCACGCCGTCGATCGTGAAGTCGACCTCGTGGTGCCGCGGCGGGCCGGGCCGCACACCATCGTGCTCGAGGAAGAGCAGCTCGGCGACCCGCGCGCCCCAGAAGCAGTACCAGCGGCGCAGCGCGTAGTGGACGAACTCGCGCCGGTCGAGCCCGTGCTCGGCCGCGACCCGCTCGGCCCGGTCGCGCACGCTCGCCTCGGCGCGCAGCCGGTAAACGAAGCCCGAGCGCGCATCCCAGAGGTCGTCCTGCACCCGCCCCCACGGCACCGTCGCCGCCACGCGCGCGAGCTGGGCGCCGATGCGCTCGACTTCGGCGGCGCGCTCCAGTGGCCGCCCTGGCCACTCCTCGCGCCGCAGGCGTCGCGGCTGCCGAATCGGCGCGTAGGCCGAGTACGGCCGCGGCTGCGCCGGCACGAGTTGGTCGAACAGGTGATCCACTTATCGTAACGATACCACCCCGCGGGCTGGGCACGTGTTCTGCTGCCCGCCTGCTGAAGGGGAGAGGTGCGGGCCATGATCGACCGAGCAGCTTCGACGGAGCGTGGATGGCTGTGGGGCGCGGTGGTCGCCGGGTTCGTCGGCACGGTGGTGGCCGGGGTCGTCGTCGTCATCGGCTACTTCGCGGCCGCCGCGTTGGCCGGGCTGCCCGGCGAGCTCGGCGTCTCGTTCGTCGCGCTAACAAGGAACGTCGCGACCGAGCACGTCGGCAACGGGGTCGGTCTCGCCATCCTCGTCCACTTCGCGGTCGGCTTGATCCTGGCGATCTTCTACGCGCGCGTGGCCGAGCCTCGCCTGCGCGGACCTGGCTGGCGGCGCGGGATGCTCTTCTCGCTCCTCCCGTGGCTGCTGTCGCTGATCGTCTTCCTGCCGCTCGTCGGCGGCGGGTTCCTCGGCCTCGGGCTGGGCGCGGGCCTTCTGCCGGCGCTCGGCAACCTCGTCGCCCACCTGGCCTACGGCGCGGCGCTCGGCTGGAGCTACGCGCGCGAGCGCGCCGAGCTGCGCGAGGAGGACGAGGAGTCGGCGCTCGCCAACATCGGCGCCGAGCGCGGCATCGCCTTCGGCATCGTGATCGGCGGCGTGCTCGGGGCGCTGGTGATCGGCCTCGTGTCGCTGGCCGCGCCCGCCAGCACCGGCGCGCCGGGCTGGAACGTGATGCTCGGCGGCGTCGGCGGCGCCACGATCGGCGCGTTCGTCGGCTCGTACGCCGGCCTGGGCCGCCCGACCCGACCAGCGGCGTAGCGCCTTCCCCTATCATTCGACTCGTCGTGCCGCGGTCCGCCCCCATCTTCCTCGTGCTCGCCATCGTCGTGGCGAGCTGCTCGCAGTTCGTCGAACGCCAGCCCGAGTCGACGCCGACCCCGCTGCCGACCGCGGCGGAGGCGAACCGCCCGGTCGTCCAGGCGCGCAAGGGCTCGATCACCGAGACGCTGCGCGGCAACGGGCGCGTCCAGGCGCTGAACGAGGCGACCATGTACTTCAAACAGAGCGGTCGCCTGAAGCGGCTTTACGTCGAGCTGAACCAGAAGGTGAAGAAGGGCGACAAGCTCGCCGAGCTCGACCTGGGCGACCTCGGCACGCAGATCGCCCAGGCGCGGATCAAGCTCGACATCGCTCAGCTCGGCCTGGAGCAGGCGATCAAGAAGGCCGACCAGGCCGACCCGAACGTGCGCAAGTCGGCAGCCAACCTCCAGCAAGCCGAGGCCACCCGCGCCCAGGCCGTCGCCGTGCTGCAGAAGCTGCAGACCGGCACGACCCAGGCCGACGTCCAGGCCGCCGAGGCCGCCGTCACGGCCGCTCAGGCCGCGGTCGACAAGGCGAAGGCCGACCTCGCGTCGCTCACCCAGCCACGCAACCAGGCCGACGTCGCCGCTGCGAAGGCGGCGGTGGACAAGACGCAGTCGGTCTTGCAGCAGGCCCAGGCCGCGTACGACAAGATCGCCAGCCGCGCCGACGCGGCCGCCCGGCCCGAAGCGGTCGCGCTCCAGCAGGCCAACGCCGACTACCAGGCGGCGCTCGCCAGGTACAAGCTGACGACAACCGGCCCCCGCCCCGAGGAGGTGGCCGCGGCGCAGCAGGCGGTCCAGAGCGCCCAGGCCGCGCTCGACGGCGCGGTCGCCCGGCGCGACCAGGTGAAGGCGGGCCCGCAGACGACCGACCTCGGCAGCGCCCAGGCCGCCGTCACGGCCGCCGCTGCCGCCGTGGACGCGGCCCGCGCCGACTACGAGGCGAAGGTGATCGCGGCCGGCAACTCGACCGCCAACTTCGACGTGCAGGCGGCGCAGAAGAGCGTCGAGCTCGCCGGCGTCGAGGTCAAGCGGCTTCAGGCGCAGCTCGAGGATGGCGTGCTGGTCGCGCCGTTCGACGGCGTCATCACCTCGACCAACGGGCGCGAGGGTGACCTCGTCGCGGCCTACAACCCGATCGCCGTCGTCTCCGACCCGTCGAAGCTGATCGTCGCGATCGACCTGAACGCGCCGGACCTGCCGAAGGCTGCGATCGGCCAGAGCGCCACGATCGCGACCGACGCCTTCAAGGGCCAGACGTTCCAGAGCCAGGTGATCGCGCTGCCGAGCGTCGCCGCCGGCGTCTCAGCCACCAACCAGGTGCCCGGCAAGCCGAGCGTCGCCTCGACGACGGTCAAGCTGTCGTTCGACCCGCCCGGCCCGGTTGACCTCGGCTCGCTCGCCAACGTCACGATCGTGACGCAGAAGCACGACGACGCGATCATCGTGCCGATCCAGGCGATCAAGAAGGCCGGTGGCCGGACGTTCGTTCAGGTCGCGACCGGCCCCGGCAAGAAGCGCGAGGTGGACGTCCAGATCGGCATCCAGACCGACCAGGACGTCGAGATCCTCAAGGGCATCAAGGAGGGCACGCCGGTCATCACCGGCTGAGCGCCCTGGCAGGGTGGTGCTCCGGCACCCAGCTCGAGTTGGTGTTGGCTGCTCCGGCCCCACGCTGGGCCCTAGCATGCCCCCATGAAGGTGCTGCAGGGCGCCCTCGTCCTGTTCGCCCTGCTGGGCGTCGTCGTGATGGCCGTGCTGCGGCAGCCGCTCGACATCAGCGGAAACGTGAAGCTGCCGTCGCCCATCGAGCGCGTCAAAGAGCGGGACGGCGTCTCGTACCGCGCCCACCGGGCGGTCGGCACGGCGCTCTTCGACCTCGCCTACCCGTCCGACGCGGTCGCGCTCCAGTGGCTCAAGGCGGCCGGCCACAGCCGCACTGACCGCGAGACCGAGCGCGCCGTCCGCTACTTCGCCGCCGCCCGCGAGCGCGCCGACTCGCCCGAGCAGTTCGACCGCTCGATCTGCCGCTGGATCGTCGGCAAACACCTGAGCGCGGCGCAGCGGACGGTCGTCGCCGCGTCGGGCACGAGCTGCCGGTGAGGCCCGAGGCAGGGTGCGGCGCGCTTCCGAAGGAAGCGCACCGCGGGCCGACCGTTGTAAGTCCGGCGCGTATAACCCACCAAGCACCCTAGGAGCGAGCCCATGCGCAGCCGCCCGACCACGAACGCCGACGACCTCGCTCTCCGCCGCCTCCTGGCCGACCGAACCGACGAGGCCGCCGCTCGGGTCGTCGCCGAGCGGCTGATGCCGCGCCTCGCCTCCTTCCTGCGCCGCCACACCCCGGGGCTGTCGCGCGAGGACTCGGACGACCTGGCCCGCGAGGCGCTCGCCGACGCGCTCGCCCACGCAGACCGCTTCGACGCCGCGCGCGCCGCCGCGTCCACGTGGCTCCACGGCATCGCCCGCAGGCGCCTCGCCGACCACCTCCGCCGCCACGGCCGCGAGGTCCCGCTCGCCGACGATTGGTCCGGCGACGACGAGGACGCCGGCGCACCCGGGGCGCACACGCACCACCGCGCCGCGATCCACCGCGCCGGCAGCCGTCTCGTCGCGCCGCCGGCCGCCGATCCGGAGCTGGCGCGCACGATCCGCCGGGTGATCGCCGAGCTGCCCGAGCAGCAGCGGCGCGCCGCCGAGGCGCACTACCTCGACGGCCGCGCCCCGCGCGACGTCGACGAGGTGTACGGCTGGCGCCCGAACACCGCCAACGTCTACCTCTCCCACGCCCGCCGCGCGATGCGCGGCAAGCTCGAGGCGCTCGGGGTTCCGCTCCGGGCGCCCCCGGCGGCCCGCACGGCGGCCGCGGGCGGCTCGATGCGCCAGCCGGTCGCGCTCGCCGGCGCCGTGCCCCTGGTCTACGCTGTTACGCCAGTGCGCCGCCGTTTGATCGTCGGCCGCGCCTGGTCAGTGCCCCTGGCGCTCGCCGCTTAACGCGCGCCGCCCTACTCCAATCGCTTGGAGGTGGTTCCTTGCCTCGCCCAGCCCTGCTCACGCCCAACGAGATCGTCCGCCGGAACCGCGCGCTCCAGCCCGCGCTCGGCGCCGTCATCCCGATGGTGGTCCGGGAGTCGATGCGCGGCGAGCGCGCCTACGACATCTACTCGCTGCTGCTCGAAAGCCGCATCGTCTTCGTCGGCGCGCCGATCGACGACCAACTCGCCAACCTGGTCGTGGCCCAGCTGCTCTTCCTCGCGCAGGACGATCCGACCCGGGACGTCCAACTCTACATCAACAGCCCCGGCGGCGTGGTCGATGCCGGCCTGGCGATCTACGACGCGATGCACCTGATCGGACCGCCGGTCGCCACGACCTGCATCGGCATGGCCGCGAGCGCCGCGGCCGTGCTGCTCGGCGGCGGCGCGAGAGGCAAGCGCGCCGCGCTCCCGAACTCTCGCATCCTCATCCACCAGGCCTCCGGTGGGGTCGAGGGCACCGCCGCCGACATCGACGTCCAAGCGCGTGAGATCCTCAAGCTCCAGGCCCGCCTCAAGCAGCTCATCGCCTCCGACACTGGCCAGCCGCCCGAGCGCGTCGAGCGCGACATGAACCGCGACTTCTGGATGAGCGCGGCCGAGGCGAAGGCATACGGCATCGTCGACGTCGTCGTCGGCCAGACGGACGCGACCGCCGCGGCGGACGAAGCAGAGGCCAGGCTGAAGGAGGAAACGTAAAAAGCCGGCCCAATATGCACCGACCCGGCCTTAACAAACCGCCATCAAGCCCCGTCGCGGTCCAGCCACAATACGGTTCACTTAGGGTCGCTGATCGCGCGGTCCGGCCCCGCCCACGTCCCCTCTCCCTCTGGGAGAGGGCCAGGGTGAGGGCGTCCCCCGCGGCCGCCGGTGCTTAATAAGTGAACCGTATCGGGTCCAGCCAGCCCCCCAGCTCCCCTGGCGCCAGCTTCATCGGCGGCAGCACCGTCCCGACCCGCTCGCGGTGCCACCAGGCGCCGGTCGCCCGCCGCTCCCGCGGCGTCGTGAAACGGTAGCGGTACAGGCTCGCCCGCACGTAGCTCGGCGGCTCGTCGGGGAACGGGTTGCGCCGCAGTAGCCGCAGGATCGCCGGGTCGTTCGCCAGCAGCCGCTCGACGAGCGCGAACAGCCAACGCGGCACGCTCGGCAGCGAGAACGGCACGAACCACATCAGCCAATCGAGCCGCAGGTGGTACGGCGCGACCTGCGGCGGCCGGCGGCGCGGGTCGCCCGGCTTCGCCTTGAACTCGTACTCGCGCCAGACCGTCGCGACGGTCGGCTCGGCGTCCTCCGTCCCCTCGAGCACCACCTCGAGCCGCACACGCGTGATGCTGCCGAACGCGCCGTACGTGTTCACCAGGTGGAACGGGTTGAAGCTCGCGTTCATCGCCTGGCGCGGCGACAGCATGTTGCGCACCGGCCAGTAGCTGAGCACGGCGACCACCGCGCCGACCAGCAGCACCAGGCCGGTGTGCCAGGCCGGCGGGTCGTCGACGACCGGCGGCTGGACCGGCAGCACCGTGCCGAGCTGGCGGTCGTCGAAGGCGGCGATCGCCAGCGTGATCGTGATCGCGTTGAGCCAGGAGAAGTTGCCGGAGAGGATCAGCCATCCCTGGTGGACGACCGTCAGCAACCCGGCGGCCCCGGCGACCGGCTGCGGCAAGAGCAGCCCGAACGGCACGACGAGCTGGAGAACGTGGTTGCCGGCTACCTCGGCCCGGTGTACCCAGCCGGGCAGGTGGTGGAAGTACCAGCTCAGCGGGTTGGGCAGCGGCTGCGTCTCGTGGTGGTAGAAGAGGCACGTCAGCTCCCGCCAGCATCGGTCGCCGCGCAGCTTGATCAGGCCAGCCCCGAACTCGACGCGGAAGAGCAGCCAGCGGATGGCCAGCAGGATCAGCGTCGGCGGCGCCACCGCCGCCGACCCGAGGAAGACCGCCAGGAACCCCACCTCGAGCAGCAGCGATTCCCAGCCGAACGCGTAGAACGTCTGCCCGACGTTCACGATCGACAGGTAGCCGACCCAGAGCGCGAGCCAGGCGAGCATCGGCACCCAGTCGGGTCCGCGCTGGGGAAGCCCGAGCAGAAGCGCGACCGAGATCGCGACGCCGGCCCACCCCACCACCCGCAGGAGCCGGTCGGAGTAGCGCAGGTGGAAGAGACTGGGCGTCTCCTTGAACGTCGTGAGCGCGAGGAACCGCGGCGCTGGCAGTAGGCCGCGCTCGCCGAGCAGCGCCGGAAACTGGTCGAGCGCGACGAGGTAGGCGATTGCGTAGATCGCGGCCAGCGCGCGCTCGAACAGCCACCGGCTCAGCCAATAGTCGGGGGCCCGCAGCCAGCTCGCCGCGATCGTCAGGACGTCCAAGGCCCCACCAGCTCAGGCGCGGTTGTAGAGCTCCAGCCGCCAGCGCCACTCCGAGCCGTCGGCGGCGTTCCACCAGCTCACGAGCGCGCCGACCTCGCCGCCCGGCAGGATCACACGGCCGCCGAGGTCGTCCTCGGTCGGGAACCGGTCCTCACGCGAAAGCCGGCCGCCCCGCCGTTCGAGCCGGGTCATCGGGAACCGCTCGCCGCGCCGCTCCAGCCGGTCCGCCCGCGCTACGACGCGCTCGTCCTCGCCCCGGACGACGACGGCGAGCGCCGCGGGCGCGGCGTGCACCCACACGACGTCGGTCGGGTCGAGCCGCCCGCGTGCGAACGGCAGCCCGGTGGCCGCGGCATCCGGGAACCACAGCTCCCACGTCTCCATACGGCGCTCCAAACCGCACGAATCGTGCGCGGCTCGACGGTATGGACGACGATCGAAGCGTATCCATCGACACCACCGGACCTGCTGGTCGTTTAGAGTCCCGTCGTCAGGAGGTCTCCCTTGGCGAAGCGACTCAACCGCGCGATCGAGCTCCTCTCCGAGGACCAGCCGATCTATTACGTCGGCGGCCACACCGGCCACGTGCTCACCTACGAGCAAGGCAAGGCCGACGCCCACACCTGGGCAGACTACATCAACGTCGGCATGGAGCACGGCAGCTTCGACATGGCCGGCCTCGCCACCTACATGCGCGGGCTGGTCGACGGCGGCCCGACCAGCTCCGGCCACCGGACGCCGACCGTCGTCGTCGAGGTGCCGGTGAACGGCACCGACGAGGCGAACGTCCGCTTCAACGCCTGGCAGTTTCGCCAGATCCTCGCCCGCGGCGTCCACGGCATCCTGCTCTGCCAGGCCGAGTCGGCCGACGCCGTCCGCGCGTTCGTCGAGTCGTGCCGCTTCCCGCACAACCTGGCCGGCGTCGATCCCTCCCAGCCGAAGCCGGTCGATCGCATGCTGAAGGGCGCCACGCGCCACGCGCCGGGCACAGAGGGCGGCCGGCCGCTGCTCGGGATCGGCACGCGGGGGCGCGGCTCCGAGCCCGAGGCCGCGGCGATCTGGGGGATGGAGACGGCCGAGTACCTGTCGAAGGCAGATCCATGGCCGCTCAACCCACAGGGCGAGCTGATGCTCGGCGTGAAGCTGGAGAGCCCCGAGGGTGTCGCGAACGCGGACCAGATCCTGGCTGTGCCTGGCCTGGCGTTCGCCGAGCTGGGGCCAGGCGACCTGAGCCTGTCGCTGGGGTACACGACGATGCCGCGCAACCCGTACCCACCCGAGATGCAGGAGGCGCGCGAGAAGGTGTTCGCGGCCTGCCGCCGCAACGGCGTGGCGTTCCTGGAGGGCTGCACGCCCGAGAACGTGGCGGCGAAGATCGACGAGGGCGTGCGCGTCATCGCCGGCCACCGCGAGGACACCGCCAGGATCGGCCGCGAGCACTCCAAGCGGACCATGCCAGTCGGCTGATCTGTCGCCCCCGGCAGAGCGGCCAACCTTTTCCGTCTCCCTCTCGGAGCGGGCGAGCGTGAGGGCACGGGCGCGCGGTGACAGGGCGGAGCCCCGAGCTCCCACCCGCGGCCGGATGCCCTCTTCCGTCCCACCATTCCTCCCCCGGCCGGAGAGGAAGGCTACCGCCGGGCGGCACCCGCCAACCCCGCGTTCACGACGAAGGCGAGCAGCAGCAGGACGATCCCCAGCGCGATCGCGCGGGCGAACTCCCCGCGGCTCGTCTCGAGCGTGATCGCCGTCGTCAGGATACGGGTCTGGCCGGCCAGGTTGCCGCCCACCATCAGCGAGGCCCCGACCTCGGCGATCGCCCGGCCGAACCCGGCCGAGATCGCCAGCAGCACCTGCGGCCAGGCCGCGAGCACCAGCTCGCGCCCCACCACGACGCCCCCCGCGCCGTCGGCGCGCAGCGCGTGGAGGATGTCCCGGTCGAGCAGCTCGAGCGACGAGCGCGTGACGCCGGCCACGATCGGCGCGGCGACGACGAACTGCGCGGCGACCATCGCCGTCGGCGTGTAGAGCAGACCCAGCGCCCCGAGCGGCCCGGTCCGCCACAGGAAGATGGTCACCACCAGGCCGACCACGACCGGCGGCAGGCCCATGCCGGTGTTGACGACCGCGTTCGCCAGGCCCCGCCAGCGGAACCGCCGAACCGCCAGCAGCGCGCCGGCCGGCACACCGGCGAGCGCGGCCAGGATCGTCGCGCTGCCCGAGACCGCGAGCGAAAGCAGCGCGACGCCCACGAACGCTTCGTCCGGGTGGGCCAGCAGCCGCAGCGCGTCGACCAGGCCCGCCCAGAGTAGCTCCACGTGCGGCAGGTGATGCTAGCCGCGACCTGTCGTTCCGAGCCCGACGAGGAATCCGCGTGCCCTCTGCGTGCATCGCGGACGCCGCCGGTGCCGGCGAACACCGGCACGGTCGAGGTTCCTCGTCGCTTTGCTCCTCGGAACGAACAGCGTCGGCCTAGCCGACCTCTTCGTCCTTCTTGCCGGCGTCGGGGAAGAAGAGCGCCTGCCCGTACTTGTCCTTGCCGAAGTCGCCGATCACTTTCTGCGTCTCGGGCGCGACCATAAAATCGGCGAACGCCTTGCCGCCGGCGACGTTCAGCTTCACGTTCGGGAACTTCGCCTGGTTCACGGGCATCACGTGGTACACGTTGAGCAGCACTTTGTCGCCCTCGACGTCGATAGTCGACTGGAGCGTGCTTTTCCGCGCCAGGTAGGTCGCGCGGTCGGCGATCGTGTAGGCGTTTTTCTGGTCGGCCAGCGTGAGCGTCTGCCCCATCCCCTGGCCGGAGACGAGGTACCAGCTCCGGCCCTTCGGGTCGATCCCGGCCTGCTTCCAGAGCGACTTCTCGAGCTGGTCGGTGCCGGAGTTGTCGTCCCGGCTGACCCAGGCCGCACCCTTGTCGGCGACCTTCCTCAGCGCCACGAGCGCCGACTTTTCGCCCTTGATCCCGGCCGGGTCGTCCGGCGGCCCGACGACGACGAAGTCGTTGTGCATCACGAGCAGCCGCTCGGCGCCGTACTCCTTCGCCATCCAGTCCTTCTCGGCGTCGGGTGCGTGGACGAGCACGACGTCGGCCTCGCCGCGCGCGCCCAGCGCCAGCGCCGCGCCCGTGCCGACGCTGATCGTCTTCACCTTGTAACCCGTCTGCTTCTCGAAGAGGGGGACGAGCACCTCGAGCAGCCCGCTGTCCTGCGTGCTGGTCGTCGTGGCGAGGATCACTTCCTTGCCGCTCGGGTCACGCGGCACCGGCGTGGGCGCCAACGCCGCCGCGGCGGCGGGCGATGCGCCGGCGGTGGGCGACGTGGCTGGCGCAGTCGGCGCGTTCGACGTCGCGGCCGTCGCCGGCGACGCGGCCGCGCCAGCCACCACGGTGGATGCCGCCTGGGTGGCCGCGGCCGTGGTCGGCGTCGCCGGAGCGTTCGTCGGGCTCGGCGTCGCCACCCCCGCGCACCCGGCCACGATCGACGCGGCGATCACCACCGTCAAGAGCCTCGTCACTTCTCCCCGAACTCCTCCTGGAACCTCCGGTCCACCAGCTCGCCGATCCCGTCGACGATCCGGTGGAACCTCGCGATCACCTCGCGCGCCTCGGGCGTGAGCACGCTGTGCCCGCCGCCCGGGCCACCGGACTGCGTGTCGAGCAGCTTGATGCCGAGCCGGCTCTCCATCTCCCTCACGCGGTCCCAGGCGGTCCGGAACGGGACGCCCAGCGCCTGGGCGGCCGCCGTGAGCGACCCGTGCGCCTCGACCGCCTCGAGCAGCTCGACACGCCATTCCGACAGCGCGACGTCGCCGCCCACCTCCAGCCACACCTTCGACCGCGGCCGCAGCCTCGGCACAGGCCCGCCTCCGAGCGTTATGCGAGGAGGAGCATAACGCATCGCCGAGTCGGGGACGTCAGGTCAGGCAGTCCACCTGTGCTCCGGGGCGCGCGTCCCGCCGTCCCTCGCGCGGTCGGAGAGGGACGGTCAGGCGGCGGAGGGGGCGTTACCGCCGCGGAGGGTCGGCGCGGTCGCGTCCTGGTGGTGCCGCTGCCAGGCCAGACGACGCGCCCGCGACCAGTACTGCGGCCGCTCCGGGGCCGTGACGATGCGCAGCGGCCGGCGCGCGGGCCGCTCCGCCGCCCGCTCGGAGCTCCGGACGAGGGTAGTGGTGTCGTGCACGGGTGCCTCCGTAGGCGTGGTCTCTGTCCGAGTCGACAGAACCAGCCTACCGGGTCTGGATTAACCGTTCCTTTCGCCCGTGCAAACTGTCGGTTAAAAGCGGCTCGTCGGTCTCCATCCGGACGACGTCGTCGATCGTTTCGCGGCGGGCGATCAGCGTCGTCGTTCCTTCGTCCCACATCACCTGTGCGGCGCGGCCGATCGAGACGTAGTTCGAGCTCATCGCCGCGCCGTACGCCCCGGCGTCGTGCAGCACCAGCAGGTCGCCGGGCTCCGGACGGCCTAGCGGGCGCGGGACGAGCAGCTCGCGGTCGTCGCGCGTGAAGACGTCGCCGCTCTCGCAGAGCGGCCCCGCCACGACGAACGGCTCCGGCGGGCGGGAGGCCCCGACCCCCACGATCGAGATGTGGTGGTACGCGCCGTACATCGCCGGCCGCACGAGGTCGTTGAACCCGGCGTCCACCATCACGAACTGGTGGCCGGGCCCTTTCTCGTTCGATCTTGTCTTCTTGACGTCGTGCACCCGGGCGACCAGGATCGCCATCCCGGCGACCGCGTAGCGCCCCGGCTCGATCTCGACCCGGATCGGCCGTCCCGCCAGCCTGCGCAGCCGCTCGGCCGCCTCGACCAGGATCGGCCGGTAGGCGGGGAGGTCGAACGGCCGCTGGTCGGGCCGGTACGGGTGCGGGATACCGCCGCCGAAGTTGACGGCGCGCACGTCCGGGAACGCCGGCAGGAACTCCGCGAACGTGTCGGCCAGCCGGCGCATGTTCGCCTCGAACTCGCCCGGCTGCGGGCCCGTGCCGACGTGCGCGTGCAGCGACACGATCGGGAAGCCTGCCTCGGCCGCCGCCGCCCGCACCTCGTCCAGGTCCTCGTACCACACGCCGTGCTTCGACGACGGGCCGCCCGTGTCGCACGACTGCGTGTGGCCGTGGCCGAAGCCGGGGTTGGCGCGCAGCGCGATCGGTCCGCGGTAGCCCGCCCGTCGCAGGTCGCGGATCATCCCCGGCGAGCCGACGTTCGGCAGGACGCCCTCATTGAGCACGACCTGGAGCGCGTTGTCGCGGAAGACGTCGGCGGTGAACATCACGACCGGCGGGTCGTTGCCCATCGCGAAGCCGGCGCGCTTGGCGCGCAGCACCTCGTTGCCGCTCACCGCGTCGATCCAGAGGCCGGCCCGGCGCACCGCGTCGAGCACCTTCGCCGCCGGGTTCGCCTTGACCGCGTAGCGCGCCCGCAGTGCCGGTCCCTCGGTCAGCGCCGCCAGCTCGGCCAGCCGCGCCCGCAGGATCGCCGCGTCGTAGAGGAAGAAGGGCGTGCCGATCTTCGCGGCGATCGCCTCGAGGTCGTACCTGGCTAGCTCCATGCGTCCACCGGCTCGAACGTCGTCCGCAACTCTATCGCACGACCGGTCCGTGCCGACTCGATCGCCTTCAGCATGATCTCCAGCGCGTGCCGCGCGTGCTCGGCCGAGAGCACCGGCTTCTTCCCTTCCCGTACGCACTCGATCAGGTGGTCGACCAGGACCGCGCGGCGCAGCTCCCGCTGCCGCTGCCAGCGCGTGTCGAACGACCGCTCGCGCGGCGTGATCCAGCCGTCGAGGCCTGGCACTGCGTCGAGCTTGAACACCTCGATGTGGTTCAGCCCAAGGTTCTGGACATCGCGGTCGTTGTTCAGGTTGATGGTCCCGGCGCGACCGAAGATCTCGACCTGCGGCGCCTTCGCCGCGTTGACGTTGAACGTGCCGTCGACGACCGCGAACGTCGCGCCGCCGAAGTCGAGCATCAGCAGCGTGTTGTCGTCCGCAGTCACGTCGATCCGCTTGCCTTTGAACGGACCGCCCCGCACGTAGCGCACCGGCTCGGTGATGCCGGAGAACGCGACGACGCGCTTCGCCGGCCCGAGGATCCCCGTTATGTCGTGGATGCCGTAGACGCCCATGTCGAAGAGCGGCCCCGAGCCCTCCTGGTAGAACCAGGTCGGGTCGAGCGGCCAGTTGCCGGCGGCCGGGCCGCCGTGCGAGGAGCGCACGCGCGCGAACGCCACCTTCCCGATCGCCCCTTCCTGGACGATGCGCTGCGCCTCCTGCCGGTTCGGCTGGAGCATGTTCGGCGGCGCGACCACCACCGTAAGCCGACGCTCGCGCGCCAGGTCGATGATCTGGTCGGCCTCCTCCATGGTCGTGGCGATCGGTTTCTCGACGACCAGGTGGCGGCCGGAGTCGAGTATCTCGAGGCTGGTCTTGCCATGCACCGGGATCGGCGTGAGGTTGATCACCGCCTCGACGTCGGCGCGCTCGAGCATGTCGTCCAGCCGGCTGTAGACCGCCTTGAAGCCGTACTCTTGCTTCGCCCGCTGGCCGTGCGCCTCGATCGGGTCGCAGACCGCCTCCAAGACCGCCTGCTCGCCCATCCGCTTCAACCCGGCGAAGTACCCAACCGGCGAGAACGCGATCACCCCCGCGCCCAGCACGCCGAGCTTCATGTGGCTGCCACCTCCGTCAACGTTCGGCCGGCATCCTAGCCGATGCGCGGCAGGCGCCCCGTCGTTCCCACGGGCGGAGCGACGAGGGCCTGGTCTGTGACGGCTAGGACGGGCGCCGATGGTTCTCGCGCCGCGCGTGGAATGACAGGCACGCCGCCGGCGCGCTAAGCTGCGTCCATGCCGGAGCTCGTCGCCACTCGTCCCAGGCGACGTGGGAGACGCCGCCGACGATGACGCGCTCAGCTGCGCCCATGCCGGAGCTCGTCGCCACCCGCTCCGTCGGCCGCGCGGCCGTCTCGGTCATCAGCGAGGGCGCCGAGCCGGGCTCCCTCGCGAAGCTGGCTGGCGTCGAGCCAGCCGCCGTCCGCGCCGCCGTGCCGGAGGCGACGGCCGACGGCGACATCGTCTTCGCCTTCACCGTGACGCTCGTGCGCCTCGGCGGGGCGGCGATCCTCGTCGACGCGGGCATCGGCGAGCCGACGGGCCGGCTGAGCCGGGCGACGTGGACCCCTGGCCTGGCCGCCGGGCTGGCCTCGCTCGGCCTCGGGATCGCCGACGTCACGCACGTCGTCCTGACCCATGCGCACTGGGACCACGTCGACGGCGCGCTGGTGGAGCGGGACGCGCGCCGCGTCCCGCGCTTCCCCAACGCCCGCTACCTGATCGGCCGCGCCGACCTCGACGTCGGCCGCGCCGGGACCCACCCGCACAACCTCTGCACGCCCGACCTCGAAGCGCTCGAGGCGGCTGGCGTCCTCGACCTGGTCGACGGCGACCACGCCGTCGTGCCGGGCGCCACCATGCTCGACGCGCCGGGCGAGACGCCCGGCCACCACTGCCTGCTCGTCGAGTCGGACGGCGAGAGCTTCATCCACCTCGGCGACCTCTACCACCACCCCGCCGAGCTCGCCCAGCGCTGGACGCAGGTCGGCACGGACGCCGAGCAAGTATTCGCCAGCCGCGCGCGCATCCTCCGCGAGGCGCTCCGCCGCGGCGCCACCGTCGTCGCGACGCACACGCCACCGCCGAGCTGGTCGCGCGTCGTCGAGACGCCCGACGGATTGCGGGTCGTCCCAGCTGGCTGACGGCGCCAACCGGGGCGGTAGCATGGGGCCGTGGCGCGGATCCTCGTCGTGGACGACTCGGAGCCGGTCCGCGAGATCTGCGGCCGGATGCTCAGCCGGCTCGGCCACGAGGTGGTCACGGCGGCCGACGCCGCCGAGGCGCTGACGGTCTACGGCGTCGCCAGGCCGGACGCCGTGCTGCTCGACGTCGGCCTACCCGACCGGTCCGGCCTCGACGTGCTCGTCGACCTGCGCGACGCCAACCCGGACGTGCGGGTCGCCATGCTCACCGCCGAGCGGGAGCGGGCGGTCGTCCTGCGCGCCCTCGAGCTCGGCGTGCGTGACTACCTCGTGAAGCCCTTCGCCCTCGAGCGCCTCCGGGAGGCGATGCTCCGCCTGTTCGCCTGACCACGCCACGGCCCGTCGGGTAATATCCGGGCGTGAGCATCGTGCCGGCCGAGATCGTGGGACGGCGATTGACGCTTGCCGACTACGAGGCGCTGCCCGAGGACGCCGACTACGAGATCGTCGACGGGGTGCTGTACGTGGCGCCACGACCGTTCCCTCCGCACCAGTTCTGCCTCGTCGCGCTCGTGCGTGTGGTCGCCGGGCACGCCGAGCCGCGCGGGTTAGGACGAGTAATAATCGACGTCGACCTGATCATCGACGCGCAGAACACCTACGTCTCGCCCGACCTGATGTTCTTCACGCCCGAGCAGCACGCGCGGATCGACCTGGCGGACAAGATCAGGGTCGTCCCCGAGCTGATCGTGGAGATCCTCTCCGAGAGCACGCGCCGGCGGGACATGGTCGCCAAGCGCGACGCTTTCGCCCGGCTGGGCGTGCCCCACTACTGGCTGCTCGACGGGCGCGGACCGGCCGTTCTCGAGCTGACGCTCGACCCCGCCTCGCGCCGGTACCGCGAGCGCCGTGTCGAGGCACCCGAGCCGTTCCGGCCGGCGCTCTTCCCGGGGCTCGTCGTCGACCTGGAGCGGATGTTCGCCTGAGGCCCAACGCCCGGCTCAGGCGGGCACGGCCCACGACGAACGCGGTCGGCCCGCCCGGCTACGGTGGCGCGAGCGGCAGGCGGACGGTGAACGTGCTGCCGACGCCCTCCTCGCCCTCGACGGCGACCGTGCCGCCGTGCTGTTCGACGATCTGGCGGACGTTGCTGAGGCCGATGCCGGTGCCCTCGGCCAGCGCGGGGGCGTTCGAGGCGCGCCCGAAGCGGTCGAAGATGCGCCCCAGCTCGCCGCTCGGGATGCCGATCCCGTGGTCGCGCACGGCGACCGCCGCCCAGTCCTGGTCGCCGGCCCGCTCGCGCGCGACCCTCACCAGCACCTCGCCGCCGTCCGGGCTGTACTTCACCGCGTTGTCCAGCAGGTTGCAGACGACGCGCTCCAGCCGCGGCGCGTCCCAGCAGCCGACCAGCTCGCCCTCCTCCGTCTCGAGCCGGATCTCGTGCGGCTGCCCCGCCTGCCGCTGCTCGTCGATGGCCTGGCGGACCACCTTCACGAGATCGGTCGGCCGCCGCTGCAGCTCGAGCTCCTGCCCGATCCGCAGCCGCGTGACGTCGAGGAGCTGGTCAAGCTGCCGCGACGCCCGAGTCGCCGCGGCGTCCAACGTCGCCATTCGGTCCATCAATCGGCCTGGGTCGAGCTGGCCGTTGGTGGCGTGGCGGCGGATGAGCTGAGCCGTCCCCTTGATCGTCGTGAGCGGCGTCTTGAGGTCATGCGCCGCCGCCGAGAGGAACTCGTCGCGCGTCTTGATCGCGTCGCGCGCCTGGCGGTAGAGCCGCGCGTTAGTCAGCGCGACCGCCGCGGCCGCGGCCAGCACGCCGAGCAGCTCGGCGTCGTCCGTGCCGAAGCGGCGCACCCTCGGCGAGAACGCCTTGACCACGCCCAGCCGCCTGTCGCCCGAGACGATCGGCGCCGCGATCTCCGACCCGGCCGCCTCGCCGGTCAGGAGCCGCGGGAGTGCCGTTCCGGGCGTGTGGCGCGCGTCGTCGACCACCAGCGTCCGGCCCTCGTCGACCGCCCGGCCGGCCAGGCTCGCGTAGCGCGGCAGCCGCAGGTCGCCGGCGCGCGCCTCGTCGATGCCGTCGGCGGCGACGAGGCGGAAATCGCCAGTCGGGTTGCCTTCGTCGAGCAAGAACACGGCGCCGACCGGCGAGTCGAGCAACTGGGCCGCCGCCCGCGCGACCGCGGCCAGCACCTCGTCCGACTCCAGGCTGCGGCTGAGCTGGCGGGTGATCTCCTGAAAGCGCTGGGTCCGAGCCGCGGCGCGTTGCGCCTCCCGCCGCGCCAGCTCGGCCGCCGCGTACGCCTGCGCGTTCGCGACCGCCATGGCGCACAGGTGCGCCATATCCTCCGCCAGCGCCACGTCCTCGCGGTCGTACGAGCGTCCTTCGGCGCCGACGAGCGTGATCGTGCCGAGCACCCGCCCGTGGACGGCGAGCGGGACGACGATCTCGGCCGCGAAGCCGAGGCCCCGAAGCAGCGCCAGGTGCTCCGGACCGCGGGCCTCGGCAGCGAGCCGCTCCGGCGAGACGTGCGGGTCGAACCACGTCTGACCGCTGCGCAGCACACGCACCGCCGTGTGCTCCGCGGCGCCGTCCAGCGCAACAAAACGAGCCTGCAGGTCGTCGATCAGGTGGGCCTTCGCCGGGTCGACGTGGGCGCCGGCCACACGGCGCAGCCACGGGCGGCCATCCGCGCCGGTCGCCGCCAGGTCGACGACACACCAGTCGGCCACCTCGCCGACCGCGAGGCGCGCGATCTCGTCGAGCGTGCTCGTGTAGTCGAGCGAGCGCGCCAGCCGCGCGCTGACCGACGCCAGGAAAGCGGTCCGCCGCTGCAGCGCTTCGACCGCCGCGCGCGCTGCCCGCTCGGCCGCCAGCGCACGGTCGCGCTCCTCGGCGACTTCGCGCAGCGCGGCGTTGAGGCTGAGGTGCGCGGCCGCCTGCTCCTCGGCCGCGCGCCGCGCCTCGCGCTCGCGGGCCAGCAGCCGCTCGCGCTCGCGCTCCAGCCGTCGCAGCCCGGTCACGTCCCGCGCGAAACAGCGCGTGTGCACGAACCGCCCGTCCTCCCAGAGCACGCTCGAGTCCACCAGCACGTCACGGACCGAGCCATCCTTGCAGCGCATCCTGGCCGGGTATTCGCGCAGCGTCTCACCCCGGGCGAGCCGCCGCAGCATGTCCTCGATCGTCGGGCCATCGGCGTGGAACGCGCCGATGTGCCGTCCGATGTACTCCTCCGGCGCGTAGCCGAGCATGTCGAGCTCCGCGCGGTTCGCCCAGAGGATCGTGCCGTCCACGGCGACCCAGTGCATCGGGATCGCGGCGCTCTCGACGAAGTCGCGCAGCTCGCGCTCGGCGCGCGCCCGCTGGGCGCTCTCGGCCTCGAGCGTCGCCGCCTTCTGCTGCAGTTCGGCGATCGCCCGGTCGCGTGCCGCGTCCCCGCCGAGCGCGCTGTAGCTTTCGCCAGGAACCACCCGAGCGTGCGCCGCGCAGACGTCGTCCATCGCGCGCGCGAACGCCTCGCCGCCCAGCCGGTTGATCGGGTAAGCACAAAGGAGGGAGAAACGGTGGTCGCGCTGCAGCTCGTTCCACAGATCCTCGAGCCGCAGCGCCGCGTCGACCTTCCCCTCGAGCGCGAGCAGCGCGACCATCTCACCGAACGCGTGGACGGGCTCACCTGACGCGCACGCCCGCGCCACGACCCTGCCGATGGCCTCGCCGAAGCGCCCAGGATCGGGTGCTCCGTCCACCATTAACGAGCCGAGCACCTCTGGCGCGTCGAGCGCGACGTACCGACCAGCCACTGCCAGCGCCGTGACGTCGCGGCCGTCGGCCACCAGGCGCCGCTCGACGGCCGCCCGGTGCTCCGCCGTGGCGATGACGATTGCCGTGCCATCGCTCCGCAGCGCTGAGCCCACGTACTCCGCCACCGCGCCGACCAGGAAATCGTCCGATTCGTAGAAGTGGACGACGTGCTCGCACCTCGGTGCCGGGCCATCCAGCGGGTCGCCCCGTCCGGGGACAAGCAGGCGATCGAGGTCGGCCTTCTTGATGCGCGCCGTGCGGGGGCCGGCGCGCCAGACCGGGATGCGGCCGGCCGCGATCCAGCGCCATACTGTGACGCGGTTCACGCCGAGCAGGCGCGCCGCTTCGGACACGCCGAGGTAGCCGTCGGGCCTGCCGGCGGCGGGGGCGTCTGCCGAGGGCGGATTCCGCGTCACGCTATCAACCATGTTGCGGAGCGTAGCACCGGCCGCCAGGAACGCAACCGACAGGACGAGCGAGCGATGGAACGGTAACATCGTCCGCGTGAGCGAGGCGCCGGTCGTGCTTGCGCAGGTGATGCTGCCGGGCGACGCCAACAACCAGGGCGACGTCCACGGCGGCACGATCATGAAGCTGGTGGACACCGCCGGCGCGATCGCGGCGGTCCGCCATGCGCGCACCCGCGTCGTCACCGCGGTGGTCGACCAAATGACGTTCGACGCGCCGGTGCACGTCGGCGACCTGGTCGAGCTGAGCGCCCGCCTCACCTGGACGGGCCACACGAGCATGGAAGTGCAGGTCACGGTCGTCGCCGAGCGGGTCGTCACCGGCGAGCGGCGCGTGACGTCCACCGCCTACGTTGTATACGTCGCGCTCGACGAGACGGGCCGTCCGAAACCCGTGCCGCCGTTCGAGCCGCGCACGCCCGACGAGCGACGCCGCTGGCGGGCCGCCGAGGCACGCCGCGAAGCCCGGCTGCGCGCGCGCCAGGAGCACCAGGCCGGGCGCTAGCCCTCCGAGCCCAGCAGCACGCCGGCCGCGAAGACGAGCAGACCGCCGACCACCACCTGCACGACCGAGCGGCCGATCGGCGTCTCGAAGAAGTGGTGGCGGATCCAGGCGATCACCAGTAGCTCGATCGCCACGATCAGCATCGCGATCGCTAGCGACACGTGATAGTCGGGGATGAGGAACGGCAGCGTGTGCAGCACGCCGCCGACGAACGTGGCCACGCCGGTGATCGTGCCGCGGCGGAAGGGGTGGCCCCGCCCGGTCAGCTCGCCCGAGTCGGAGAGCCCCTCCGAGAACGCCATCGAGATGCCGGCGCCGACGGCCGCGGCCAGGCCGACGACGAAGGTCGTGTGCGACGTCTGGGTCGCGAAAGCGGTCGCGAAGAGCGGCGCGAGTGTCGACACGGAGCCGTCCATGAGGCCGGCGAGCGCCGGCTGCACCACGCGCAGCACGAGCGCGTGCTCCGACTCGCTCGTCGGCACCTCGCCCAGCAGAAGGCGCGCAGCCCAGCCGGACGTCGGGAACGTGGTCTGTGCCATCAAACGTTTGTACCCCGGGTCGGGTGCGTAGGGGAAGAGTTACAGCCGAAGCCCGAATTGGCTACTGCGCGCGTCAACGTCGGTGAACGATGCTTCATCTCTCGTTCATCCACCCCGCGTAGGATGAGCGGCGAAGGAACGTCGGCGTGGAGCTTCTCCAGTCCCTCGCGCAGGCGGTGATCGCCTGGTACGGGGCGCACGAGCTGCTGGGTATGTTCGCCTTCATCGGGATCGAGGAGGCGGGTATTCCCCTCTTCTTCCCGGGCGACACGCTGGTCATCGCGGCCGGCGTCCGCGACCGTTCGCCGCTGAACGCGCTCGTCGTCTGCGTCGTCGCCGCGCTGGCGACGTCGGTCGGCTCGTCGGTCCTCTACGCCGTCGTGCGCCAGAAGGGCCGACCGTTCCTCGACCGGCATGCCAGGCTGCTGCACCTCGACGAGGGGCGCATCGAGCGGATGGCCGGCTGGTTCCGCCAGCACGGCGCGATCGCGATCGTCGTCGGCCGCGTCGTCCCGGGCATGCGCACGCCAACCACCGTTATGGCCGGGCTCTCCGGCGTCCCTTACCGCACCTTCGCGCCGGCCACGACGGTGGCCGGGCTGATCTGGGCAGCGCTCTACTTCTACCTCGGCGTCGCGCTGGAGCGGCTCTGGCACCAGGCGCACCGCTGGGTGCTCGACAACCCGATCCACGCCGGCCTGCTGGTCCTGGCGGTGCTCGCCGTCACCGCGGCCGGCGCGCTCGCGGTCAAACGGCGGTGGGCCCGCGGCGCCGTCGGCCTCGAGGCGCCCGCGCCGTCCCCTCTCCCTCTGGGAGAAGGCTAGGGTGACGGCTCCGTAGAGCCCGCCCCGAGGAACGCCGCGACCTCGCCCGCCAGCAGCTCCGGCGCCGTCGCCATCGCACGGTGCCCCTGCTCTGGCAGCACGACGACCCTCGCGCTCGGCAGCGCCCCGGCCAGCGCCTCGGCCACTCGGTGGTCCCACGGCGAGCTCGCCCCGCCGACCAGGAGCAGCGTCGGCTGCCGCACCTGCGCGAGCCGATCGGGGTCGAACCCGAACGCCCCGACGACCGCCATGTCGTACGGCAGGGTGTGGGCGAGCGCGAGCACGACCGGCCAGGACCGGCCCGCCTCCATCCGCGCCAGCGCCTCCTCGCCGACCCGCGGGCCGAGCCGGTAGAAGGTGCGCACCGCCCCGGCCCGATCGCCGGCGGCCAGCAGCGCCTCGACACGCGCCTTCGGCCCACCCGGCTCGTCCCCCCGCCGCGTCCCGTCGACCGCCATCGGCGGCTCGTACAAGACCAGCCGGCGCACCAGCCCGCTCCGCCGCGCCGCCTCGAGCGCCAGCACCGCGCCGGACGAATGACCGAACAGGCCGAGCGGCCGCCCGACGCGCTCGAAGACCGCCCGCAGGTCCTCGACCTCCCGCTCTGGGTCGTACGCCGCCCCGTCCCCACTCCCGCCCCGGCCCCGCCGCGCTACCAGCCACAGCTCGAAGCGTTCGGCCAGTGCCGGCGCCACCGCCCGCCAGACGCTCCGATCGACCGCCGCGCCGTGCACCATCACGAGCGGCTCCCCCGCGCCGACCCGCTCGACGACGATCGGCGTCCCATCGGCCGAGGTGACCGTGGCGAGCGCCGCTTCCACGTTCGCTGTATCCATACTGGAGCCATGCTGACACGAGGAGGGGGCGCCATGCCCGTGATTCGCCGCGAGACGATCGACAACAAGCCCGACTGGCTGAAGGCGAGCGCGTTCGGGATGTTCCGCGTACCGAAGGGCGGCGAGGTCGAGCTCCACTACCACGACGCCGACGAGATCTGGTTCATCGTCGAGGGCCGGGCGCGCGTGGTCTCGGAGGACCAGGAGTACGAGATCGGCCCCGGCGACCTGCTTTGCACCGGGATGGGCGACGAGCACGGGACGGTCGAGGTGCACGAGGACCTGCTCGGCTTCTTCCTGGAGGGCGAGCTCGAGGGCCAGAAACGGAAGGGGCACCTGCACCGGGACGAGCACGGCGTGCCCGTGCCGATGCGGCGGCCTCAGGGCGCCGCGGCGCGCTCGTAGGTCAGCGTCACCAGCTCGTCGCCGCGTTCGACCGCCTTCAGCGTGACCCCCTCATCCCCGAACACGACCGGCACCAGCCGCTGGATGACCTGCTGGTAGCGTTCGGCGCTGGTGCCGGTCGGCAGCAGGTCGGTCCATGGCACGTCGGCCGAGGGCCGGACGCGGTAGTGCCCGACGACCGCGCCGCCCTTCATGAGCCAGAAGTCGACCAGCTCGCCCTTCGCCTTGTGGTGGTCGAGCACCTTTCGGACGAGCTCGCGGTACGGCATAATCGTCGTCTCGAGAGCCACGCCATAATTCTGGCACGGCGCGACGTGACACAATACGGGCGGTGAGCACCCCAGCTGCCGAGGCGTCGCCCGACGAAGTCCGTCGCCTAACCCGCATCGACTGCGACATCCACAACGTCGTCCCGCGGGTCGAGGCGCTCTTCCCGTACCTCTCGCAGCACTGGGTGGAAACCGTCACGCAGACGCTCTTCAAGGGCGCAGTGGACGCCAGCTACCCGCCGCGCGCGCCCACCTCGGCGCGACCCGGATCGACGCCGCCGGACGGCCCGCCCGGCTCCAGCCTCGATCTCCTGCGGGAACAGGTGCTCGAACCCTCACCCGCCAGCCGGTACCCGGTCGAGGTCGGCATCCTCACGTGCGCGTACGCGATCGACTCGCTGCGCAACCCCGACGCCGCGGTCGCCTTCGCTCGCGCCGTCAACGACTGGCAGATCGCCGAGTGGCTCGACAAGGAGCCGCGGCTGCGCGCCTCGATCGTCGTGGCCAGCCAGCTCCCTCAGGAGGCCGCCCGCGAGATCGAGCGCGTCGGCGACCACCCCGGCTTCGTCCAGGTGATCCTCCCGGTGCGGTCGCACCTGCCGTGGGGCAACCGCATCCACCACCCGCTGTTCGAGGCGATCGCCCGCAAGGGGCTGGTCGCGGCGCTGCAGTTCGGCGGCCAGCCCGGCAACCCGCCCACGCCGGAGGGATGGCCCTCGTACTACGTCGAGGAGTACGTCGACATGGCCGGGGTGTTCGCCTCGCAGCTCACCAGCATGGTGACCGAGGGGCTGTTCGACCAGTTCCCGACGCTGAAGGTCGTGCTGCTCGAATCGGGCTGGACGTGGCTGCCCGCGCACATGTGGCGATTCGACAAGGAGTGGCGCAACCTGCGCCGGCTCGTGCCGTGGGTGCGCCGACCGCCGTCGGCCTACATCCGCGAGCACGTGCGCATCGCCGTTCAGCCGCTCGACGCGCCGCCCGACGTGCGCCAGCTCCTCGACGTCTACGGCCAGCTCGAGTCGGACGAGATCCTGGTGTACGGCTCGGACTACCCGCACGCGCACGTCTTCGACCCGGAGAACGACTTCCTCGCCCACCTCTCCGAGGACGCAGCGCGTAAGATTCGCTCAGAGAACGCCCGCGCCTTGTACAGGCTTTAGGAGGGAAGCAAGATGGTCGCGACGTTACCGGAGAAGGTCGAGGCAACCAGCCGGCGGGTCCGCCCGGCGCTGATCGACTGCGACCACCACAACGAGCTCGACTCCGACGCCGACATCTACCCGTACCTGCCGCAGCGGTGGCTGGAGCACGTCAAGACGTACGGGCTGCGCGGCGCAGCCGGCGGCTACTACCCGCGCTTCATGCCGCACCGCGAGGACGCCCGCCCGCCGTCCGGCCGCAAGAGCGGCTCCGAGGCGCGCTTCTCGGTCAAGCACTTCCTCGACCCCGAGAACGTCGCCTACGCGATCCTGATCCCGCTCAACGGCGCCGGCGGCCAGCTCAACCTCGAGCTGTCGGCCGTCTGGGCGACCGCCGTGAACGACTGGCAGGTCGCCGAGTGGCTCGACGTGGATCCGCGCTTCCGCGCCTCGATCGTGATTCCGTACGAGGACCCGCCCGCGGCGGTCGCCGAGATCGAGCGGCGCGCGTCCGATAAGCGGTTCGTCCAGGTGCAGTTCGGCGGCCGGCCCCACGAGCCGATGGGTCGGCGCAAGTACTGGCCGATCTACGAGGCGTGCGCCAAGCACGGGCTGCACGTTATGTCCCACGCCTTCGGCTCTTACGGGCAGCCGATCACCGGCGCGGGCTGGCCATCGTACTACGTCGAGGAGCACGTCGGCCCTTCGCAGGCTATGCAGGCGAACGTCGTCAGCATGGTGATGGAGGGTGTGTTCGAGCACTTCCCGATCAAGGCTATCTCGGTCGAGAACGGCTTCGCCTGGCTCAGCTCGCTCTGCTGGCGGATGGACGCGGCCTGGCGGCAGCTCAAGAGCGAGGTGCCGCACCTGAAACACGAGCCCTCCTACTACGTCCGCAACCACGTTTACGCCTCGACGCAGCCGATGGAGGAGCCGCACCGACCCGAGTACTTCCATCAGATGCTCGACCACTTCGGCGACCTGGTCGACCACATCCTCTTCGCGAGCGATTACCCCCATTGGGACTACGACGACCCGGACGCCGCCTTCCCGGTCAACCTGCCGTCGGAGCTGCAGCGGAAGATCTACTTCGACAACGCCGCGGCGCTGTACGGTTTGAAGTAGGACGCGCCACGCCCAAGTACGTCGTCGCGGCCGCCGACGAGATCCCGCCCGGCGGGCGGAAGATCGTCGAGGTAGGCGGGCGCTCGATCGGCATCTTCAACCTCGGCGGGGAGTACTTCGCGCTGCGCAACCGCTGCCCGCACCAGGGCGGCCCGCTCTGCGAGGGGCGCGTTTGGGGCGCGCTCGAGTCGAGCCGGCCCGGCGAGTTCCGCTACTCAGGCGGCGGGGAGATCCTCACCTGCATTTGGCACGGCTGGGAGTTCGACATCCGCACCGGTCAATCCTGGTGCGACCCCGCGAGGCTGCGCGTCAAGCGCTACGACGTCCAGACCGAGCCAGGCGAGCGCGTGAAGGGCCCGTACGTCGCCGAAACCTACCCCGTCACGACCGAGGGCGAGTACCTCGTGATCGAGGTGGCCCCCTGACGTAGCGGTCCGCGACCGGGCTGGCGGCGAAGGGGCGAAGGCGCGCCGATCGCCGACCGGTTCAGGCTGCGCGCGGTTCGGCCACGCGCGGTTCGGGCATCTGCACGAGGTGCGGGTGCCGCGAGGCGGTGATGAGCCAATCGACCACGACGCCGACCAGCGAGCCCACGAACGCCGTGATGAGGTGAAGGCCGCCGAAAGCCGGGTCGACGGTGAAGATGGGCGTGAGGAGCGCCTGAGCGACGAAGACGCCGAGGAAGGGGTAGGCCGCCACCCGCCAGACTTGCTCGGGCAGCTTGCCAGGCAACAGGTCGTACCAGAACAACCCCAGCCCGTACGACAGAGCCAGCATCAACAAAAAGGTCCCGATGTCCATGGTCTCTCTCCTCAGTCACAGAACAGAACAACCACAGAACAGAACAACGCCTTCGCCCCTGTGCCGACCGGCCCGGCGGCTGCCCACGGCAGCGATCCGACACGACCGCGGCGCGCGGATCGCCCGTGGGTGCGCCAGCAGGACCGGGCTTCGAGTGCTCCCTTCTGACCTCAGACCATTCAGACCAGCAGAACCTCGCGCTCGCGGTCATTCTCCCGGATGACCACTGCCGACCCCGGGGTCTCGCAAGCCTGGCCGACCACGAGTCCCAACCGGAGGAAGCGCCGCATTACCTCGACGACGGTGGTGTGCCGGCGGTCGGCGAAGTCCTGCAGATCGCGGAACAACTCCTCGGGCATCACCAGGTTGTAGCGCTTCACGCGGGCCTTGCGTTGCGGCGCCTGAGCCAGGACCGCCACCGTGGCCTCGCGGGCCCGGTCGAGCGTGATCCCCGCGGCCGTCAAGGCCTGCCCGGCGATACCTCCACCTTCCCGGAGGAGCCCAAGCAAAAGGTGCCCAGTCCCCACGGACGAGTGCCCGAGCCGCTTGGCTTCGCCGGCCGCCAGCTCCAACGCCCGCTCGATCCGCGGCGCCAGCCTCGGCTCGCCCTCGACCGGCCGGTCGCCCCGGCGGAGGGCACGCTCGACCGCGACGCGCAGGTCCCCGGTGGCAACGCCGAGCCGGCTCAGTACCCGGACCGCGGCCCCCTCCCCTTCCGCCATGAGCCCAAGCAGGAGATGCTCGCTCTCGACCCATTCGTGCTGCAGCCGCCCCGCCTCCTGGCGGGCCACGGCCAGCACGCGGCGGGCCCGGTCGGTGAACCGCTCGAACCCTTCTGACACGCTCCTGGACCTCCGGCGTTCACGGGGCGGACTGGATGCACATTTTCTACATATCAACTGTGCATCACGTCAAGGGATGGCCGTGCCGCCGTGTGCTTCGACCAGCGCCCGGACGATCGGCAGGCCGAGGGTTACGCCGCGGCCTCGATCGTGATCGTGCGGGCGGCTCCGCCCTGCGGCGCGACGGCCGAGATCGTCTCTCCCGTCTGGAGGTCGCTCCTGGCGCCATCCGTCACGCGCTGGATCGTCGCGGAGCCCGGCACGGTGACCGTCTCGGTGCCGCCGCCTTGCGTCTGGATCGTCACCTGGTCGCCGCTAACGCTCTGCACCGTTCCGAAGGCGACGCCGGCCGGTCGGTTCCCGTTACCGGCGCGGTTCCCGGCGCCAGGGGTCGCACCGGCCGCGGCCTGGCCGCCCCGCGGCGTCTGGCCAGCCTGACCCTGACCGGCCTGCCCACCCTGCCGGGCGCCGCCCCCGTTGGGACCGTTGCCGCCGTTGCCGCCACCGAATGGCCGGGTTCCGGCCGGCACGATCTGGACCGTCCGGGCCGTGATCTTGCCCTGCGCGTCCGCATCGCCTCGGACGGCGACCAGGTCGCCGTTCTTGAGATCAGCCAGGGTCGCCTTCGCCATCTTCCGCACGACCGTCTGGTCGTCGAGTGAGAGGTTCACGGTCGAGCCGTCGCTGGTCTTCAGGACCAGCGTGCTCCCGTCGATGCTCTGGATCGTGCCAGTCGTCGGGCCGGCGAAGCGGTTGGCGCCGCCCGCGGTCGCGGTGTTCCGCGTTGGCGGCACGACCTGCGTCGCGATCGGCGCGGCCGACGTGGAGGAGCACGCGGCGCCCGCACCCAGCAGCAGGGCGAGCGCGGCTACGGGGAGAACGGTTCTCTTCATAGCCAGACTGTAGGTTGGCAGGCTTAAACCGCCGTTAACTGCTGGTAAATTTCCTCCGCCCACGGCGCCAGCCCGGTCCAGCCGGCGCACGCGACAGTCCGGCAGGATCGGATCGACGAGGCGCTCGCCGTCCTGCACAACCGACAGCATAAGCCCGCCGGCGACGCCACGTCGCCGGCGGGCCGGGAAGCGGGGTGGGTGGAGGTAGCCGCGCGCTTAGCGGGTCGGGGTGCTGGTCGGCTGCGCGCCGCTGGCCTGAGCGCCGGGGCCGCCCCGCCCACGTGGTCCCCGCGGGCCGCCGGGCGGCGGGCCGGTGCGGTCGATCATCTGGTCGAGGCGGCTCGACAGGTCGGAGAGCCGCTGGTTCTCCTGGTCCTGCGTCAGCTTACCCGCCTGGACCGCCTGATCGAGGCGCGCCTTCTCTTGCTGGACCAGGAACTGCTTGAGATCGTCGCGGCTCTTGCCGTGCGCCTGCGCGATCTGCGCCAGCGACTGGTTCGACCGCAGTGCCGTCATCAGGTCGGCCGGCTGAACGCCCAGCCAGGTGGCCAACGCCTGGTCGCCGCCGGGCCCGAAGCCTGGACCGCCGGGGCCGTGGCCCCGCTCGCCGAAGCCGGGGCCGCCGAACGGGATGCCCTGCTGCTGGTCGATCCGCTGGTTGACCTGGTCAGCCTGCTGCTGGGTCAGCCGCCCCGCCTGGACGGCGCTGGCGACCTGGTCCTTCTCCGCCTGCTTGAACGCGGCCAGGACGTCGGTCGGCGACTTGCCCAGCTTGGACGCGAAGTCGCTCAGGAACGCCTGTGCCTCCTGCGCTCGCTGTTGCGCCGCGGCGGTCGGGTTCGCGGTCGGCGTGCTCTGGGCGAAGGCAGCGGCGCCGCCGATCGCCGCCGTGAGCACGACGGCCGCCACGCCGCCGGCGAGGACTTTGGGGATCCGTGGCATCTTTTTGCTCTCCTTGCAGCCGGTTGCTGCAAGGACGAATCTATGGACCGATCATGGGAAACCGCTGAGAGCCGCGTAATCTGTCGATTAAACGGAGGACTCGGATGGCGCTCCAGCAAGAACGCCCCACGTCGATCGACCCGCGCACGCGGATCGGCCTGGTAGCGTTGAACGTCGCCGACCTCGCGCGGTCGGTCCGCTTCTACGTGGAGGCGATCGGCCTCCAGGTGATCGAGCGCCGAGAAGCTGAGGCAGCGCTCGGGGCGGGCGGCGCGCCGCTGCTCGTCCTGCACGAGCAGCCGGGCGCGCTCCCCTGGATGACCGACCGCATGACGGGGCTCTACCACTTCGCGATCCTCGTCCCCACCCGCGGCGACCTCGGCCGCTGGCTCGCCCACTACTTCACGACCGGGTACCCGCCGCCCGGTCAGGGCGACCACGTCGTCAGCGAGGCGCTCTACCTGCGCGACCCGGACGGCCACGGCATCGAGGTGTACGCCGACCGCCCGCGCGAGGGCTGGGTCTGGGAGAACGGCCGCGTCCGGATGGGCGGTGGGCCGGTCGACGTGCGCGGCATCATCGCCGAGGGGAAGCAAGGCGGCCCGTTCCAGGGCATGCCAGCCGGCACCACGATCGGCCACGTCCATCTGCAGGTGGGCGACCTCGAGGCGGCCGAGCGCTTCTACCACCAGCTGCTCGGCTTCGACGTCGTCGCGGGCGGCGACACCGCGCTGTTCGTCTCGGCCGGTGGCTACCACCACCACCTCGGTCTGAACACCTGGCACAGCGCGGGCGCGCCGCCCGCGCCGCCCGACGTCGCCACCCTCCGCTACTACACGATCGCCCTTCCCGACGAAGCGGCCGCGAAGGCCGTCCTCGCCCGCCTCGACGCCGCCGGCATCGCCCACCGCGAGGAGGGCTCCACGATCGCGGTCGACGACCCCTGGGGCCACACGATCCTCCTGCACGCGTCCCGACTCCCACTGGGGGTGGGGCAGGCGTGAGGACGCACCCGCGGCCGCCGGGGCGCAGCTGCCCGCCCCCATCCGACGCCCTCACCTCGCGCCCGGCCATCCCCTGCCAGGGGGAGAGGACCGGCATGTGATGCCCCCACCGGACGCTGCCGTCGACGCCCTGGCCGGCCGCCTCGGCCGCGCGCTCGCCGGCGCTATGGCGGCGTCGACCGGCGTCCCGACAACCGTCACCGCGTGGCGGGCGGCCCGTTCGACCTGGGGCCAGGTGCGGATGACGTTAACCCGCTCCGCCCGCTCACTGGTGATGCCCGGCGTCCCAGGTGGGGCCGTCCTCGACCCCGACCCCGCGCTCGCCGCCCGGGCCGCGCTGGCCGACGCGGCCGGCGCCGCCATCCGCGGCGTCCTCACGCCCCCGGGTCGGGCTGCCGACGCGCCGGCCGATCGACGCAAGCTCCCCGACGACCTCGGCGTCCTGGTCCTCGCGTTCGAGCTCACGCAGGGCCGACAGCGCTGGCGGCTGCGGGTCTGCCTGCCCAGCCACACGCTCGCCGCCGTCGTCCGCGCACTGGCGGCGCCGCCACCGCCAAAAAGGGCATCGCGGGCCGTGGCGATCTTGCAGGCGATGGCCCGGGAGCATCCAGAACGCCTGGCCGCGATGCTGCGACAATGGCTGGCCGAGGACGACGCGGATCCCTCTGTCCTTGGAAGAGGGCGACCGCCGTCCAGGTAAGCGCCAAGCCCGGGAGGACCAGTGAAGATCCGCGAGATCCGCGCCGCCGCCGTCGACATCCGCCCACAGACGAAGACCCAGCCGCGCGTGCCAAGGGTGCCCAACGACGGCTTCGTCAGCCCTATGGCGCGCTACCCCGAGTTCCGGCGCACCCAGTGGCACGCCCACTGGCGCCGGGCAGCGGTCGTCGTCACCGCGGAGGACGGGACCTGGGGCTTCGGGCTGACGACGAACGCCGGCCCTGTGGTCGAGGTCGTCAACGGCCACCTCGGGCCGCTGCTCGTCGGCCAGGACTGCATGGCGACCGAGAAGCTCTGGGACGTCATGCGCCGCGGCGCCGCGCCGTACGGCGCGGGCGGTCTGGCCAGCTACGCGATCTCCGCGGTGGACAACGCGCTCTGGGACTTGAAAGGTAAGCTGCTGAAACGGCCAGTCTACGAGCTGCTCGGCGGGCCGCAGAAGGAGCGGATCCCGGTCTACGCCAGCAACACCATCCTCGACTACGGCACCGAAGAGGCGATCGCCTGGTACCTCGAGCTCGGCTTCCGGGCGGTCAAGCTGTTCCTGCGCGAGCCGCCCGAGGCCGGCGTCGAGGGCGTCCGCCGCAGCGAGGAGCTGGTCGCCAGGACGCGCGAGCAGGTCGGGCCGGACGTCGAGCTGATGGTCGACGGCTGGATCTCGCTGAACGTCGAGCTCACCGTGCGGCTGATGGAGGCGCTGCGGCCGTACCGGGTCAAGTGGCTCGAGGACTACCTGCTGCCCGACGACATGGAGGGCTACGGCCGCGTCCGCGAGCGGCTGCCCTGGGCAACGCTCGCGACCGGCGAACACTGGTACACGATCCACCCGTTCGCGCTCGCCGCGAGCCGCGGCCTGGTCGACATCTTCCAGCCCGACCTCGCCTGGGTCGGCGGCATCAGCGCCGGGCTGCGGATCTGCCACCTCGCCGAGGCGCACGGCCAGACGGTCATCACCCACGGCGGGATGAACTACCCCTGGGGCCAGCACCTGGCGATGGCCATGCCCGCCATCCCCATGGGCGAGCGCTCCGAGGGCGTCTCCCCGCCCGGCGTCCCACTCGAGGAGATGACGCTCCTGCCTGGCACCCCAGCCGTCAAGGACGGCTACGTCCGCGCCAGCGACGCGCCCGGATTCGGGATCGAGTTCAACAAGGACTGGCTGGAAAGCAGGGTGGTCGCGGCGCGTTAGAACGTCGGCCCGGTGACGTCGTCCCGGAGGAGGAACGGCGAGCGATCAGTCAGGGCCGAGTCGGTGAGCACCGAGCCGGTGTCCTGGCGCGCGTGCGTCCGACGAACGACGGCCTGGACCGCGCGGATCCTCCGGCGTGAGCGCCCCGAGACGGCGGCATCGCCCTCCGAGCCGAACACCGCCCTCAGCCGCGCACCGCGCCAGCCGCTAACCCCCGAATGATCACGCGCTGGAAGCCCAGCGCGAGCGCAAGCGGCACGACGACCGCCAGCACGCCGGCCGTCATGAGAAGCGTCATGTCCTTGAACAGGACGTCGACCGCGAACAGCGAGACGACGACCGGGATCGTCCGCGCGGCGCTCGACGTGGTCAGCAGGAGCGCGTAGAGGAACTCGTCCCACGACGCCATGAAGGTGAACATCCCCGTCGCGACGAGGCCCGGGACGGCGACCGGCAAGAACACGTGGAGCATCATCCGGCCCCAACTACAGCCGTCGACCAGCGCCGCGTCCTCGAGGTCGCGCGGGATGGTCTGGAAGTAGCTCTTAAGCACCCAGATCGCGAACGGCAGCAGGAACGTCGTGTAGGCGAGGACGAGCGCCGGCAGCGTGTCGATCAGCTTGTAGAAGTCGAGCATCTGGTAGATCGGAATCATGATCGCGATCGAGGGGATCATCCGGGTCCCGAGCAGTCCGGTCAGCAGCGCGGTGCCGAACGGCAAGGGGTAGCGGACGAACGAGTAGGCCCCCATCGACGCAATAGCCAGGACGGACAGCGAGGACGCGAGCGCGACGACGAACGAGTTGAGCAGCGCCCGTGGGGTGCCTTTGACGGCGTTGTAGGCGTAGGTGCGCGAGTCGCCGGGCTTGCCCGACATGCTCAGGCCCTCGTCGCCCAGGCCGAAGAAGGTCCGGTAGTTGTCGAGCGTGGGGTGGGCCGGGACCAGCCTGATCGGCTTTTGGAGCGCGTCGGCGTCGCTCGAGAACGAAGCCTCGACCATCCAGCCGAACGGGATGAGGATCCAGGCGGCGAGCAGCAGCGCCGCACCGTAGAGCGCCAGCCGCCTCATACCTGGATCTCACCCCGGCGGTAGAGGAGCCGTATGTAGACGAGCGCCATCGTCATGGTCATCAAGAAGATGATGTACGCGTACGCGTTGCCCACCCCGAAGTTGAGCTGGTCGAACGCGACGCGGTACGCGGCGAACGCGATGGTCGTGCTGGCATTCGCCGGTCCGCCCGAGGTCAGCACGTAGACGATGTCGAAGATTCTGATGCCGCCGATCGTGCCGAGGATGACGATGATCAGCAGCGGGTGGATCAGCCAGGGGAGCGTGATGTAGCGGAACCGCGCGAGGACGCCCGCGCCGTCGACCTGGGCCGCGTCGTACAGCTCGTCGGGGATCGCCTGCAGCCCCGCCAGGACGACCAGCACCGGAAACGGCAGGCTGTTCCACAGGTGTGCCGCGATCAGCCCAGCGAAAAGCGTCCGCTCGTCGAGGATCCACGACTTGTACTCGGAGATCACGCCGAGCCAGTGCAGCGAGCCGTTGATGAGGCCGTAGTTCGGGTCGAGCAGCCACTGCCACATCACGCCGTTGACCACGCCAGGGATCGCCCAGGGCAAGAGCACCAGCGCGCGTAAGACGCCTCGGCCGCGGAACGCCTCGTTGAGCACGATGCCGAAGGCGAGTCCGAGCACGACCACGCCGAGCACGGAGAAGACGGTCAGGATAGCGGTCACCCGCAGCGCGCCCAGAAAGTAGTCGCTGGTGAGCACGGTGACGTAGTTCTGCAGCCCGACGAGGCCGCTGGCGTTCGGGCGGCGCAGGTTGACCAGGTGGAGGCTGGTCCACAGCGAGCTGAGCACCGGCCAGGCGATGAGACCAAGCACGAGCAGCATCCAGGGAGCGTGGAGGGCGAAGGCGAACCCCGTGCTGCCCCACCACCGCCGCCAGGCGGAGCGACTCGGGGACGCGGCAGCACGGCACGGGGCGACGCCCGCGTCCGCGCCTTCGCGCGCCTCCACGTCCGTGCCCACCGGGCTACTTCTTCGCGTACTCGCCCTTCAGCCGCTTAGCCTCGGCCGCCGACGCCTTGACGGCCTCCAGCGGCGTCTTCTTGCCGAGCATCGCCGCCTGAAGCTCGCCCTGGTGGAAGACGTCCCAGTCCGTCCACCACGGCTCCTTGAGCGCCTCCCGCGCGCGGGCAACGGCCGACAAGGAGGCGACCAGCTTGGGGTCACCGTACTTCTTCGTGACCGCCTGGGCCTCGGGCGTGTCGCGGAACGACTTGAAGCCCGTGTACTTGAAGTCGTTCTGCAGCCAGTTGAGCGAGTTCCAGTACTTGCCCTCTTTGTTCTTGCCGCCAAGGAAGTACATCGCCCGCCAGGCCTGGTCCTTCACGTCGGTCTTGCTCGCCAGCGCGTACATGCGGGTCCACATGACCGTCCCCTCGGGGAAGCGCTCTTTCTTCTTGAACGTGGGGACCGCGATCATGTCGATCTGGCCGGGGACCTTCGTCTGCTTCTCGTTCGGCCAGCGGATCAGCATGTAGCTGGCGTTGTGGGTGAAAACGGCCTCGCCGGCGGCCATACGGTCCATGCCGGTGGACGGCTGCATGTCGTTCGCCGACAGGATCTTCCACTTCTGGATCGCGTCGGTCAGCCACTGCGCGATCTGCAAGGTGGTCTCGTCTTTGTCGGGGAAAAGCGGGTCGTTGTTCTGGTCGAACGCGTGGCCGCTCGATCCGTACAGCATCGTCCAGTAGAGCCACATCAAGAAGCCATTCGACGCCTTGTCGATCTGGTGGAACACCGGGTACTCGGCGAGCTTCTTGTCCTTGATCTTCAGCGCGTCGTCCCGGACCTCGTCGTACGTCTCAGGCGGCGCCGTGATGCCCGCGTCCGCCGCCAGCTTCTTGTTCCAGTGGTAGCCCATGTAATCGGTGTAGTAGACGAGACCGTAGCGCTTGCCGCCGTAGGACATCGCCTCGAGGTTCTCTTTGAACGTGTCGGCGTCGAGATCGGCCAGGCCGTTGAGCCCGTCGATCGGCTGGAGGAAGCCCGCGTCGGCCCACGCCGCGAACTGGTTGTCGCGCACCTGCGGGACGTCGGTCTTCACCCCGGCGCGGAAGCGCGCGACCATCTTCTCGAGGTACTGCGCGGACGGCTCGACCTGGTGGATCAGGTTGACGTCCGGGTTCTCCTCGTTGAATTTGTTGACCGCGGCGTTCATCCAGCGCTCGTCTTCGCCCCACTCGACGTAGACGACGTCCACCTTCTTCGTGCCCGCCGCCGCGGGCGCCGCGGCGGGGGTCGACCCGGGGGGCTTGCTCGCCTCGCCCGACTGGGCGGCGGCCGGTTTCTCCGGCGGCTTCGTCGGCTCCGACGTGCCAGCCGGAGCGCCTCCGCAGGCCGAGAGGAGCGCTGCCCCGCCGCCGGCGACCAGGCCGAGGACGAGGCGACGGCGCGAAACGACGAAACGACCATGCGCGCCATGCGCGAAGCCAGGACCCATGACCCTTCCTTCCTAACGGTGAACGACCCCACCGGGGTCGGCGGCAACCCTTCCGCGGTCAGTCTACCAGTTCGCCCGGCGCCCGAAAGCCAGCGAAGTGCCTCAAAAGAATTGTTACCGAGCCGGGGGTCGGTGCCTCAGAAATCCGGTTACCCAGATGAGGAGGCAGGCCGGGTGTCCGAGGCGGCGGTGGCGGAGTACGCGGCGGCGGTGCGGGAGGGGTACCGACGGGC
>DASRFH010000134.1:0-37177 GCA_035651675.1 Chloroflexota bacterium
ACGAGCGGGCCGGCGCCCCGAAGCGGCTAGTCGTGCTGAAGGGTTACGGGCATTACGAGGTGTTCGTGCCGCCGGCGATCGACGAGGTTATGGCCGAGACGACCGACTGGTTCCGCGAATACCTGGCCTGACGGCTCGTCAGGCCCCACGCCGTGTCGCCGATCCACGACGGGGCTGACGGGATCGCCGCGCGAGCGCGACCGGCGTGGAGAGGATTCAGTCGACGTGGGTGTCGGCGGCCCAGCCCACGAGGATGCGGCCGCGGCGAGGACCACGATGCCGGCGCGCGGCCCTGGGCCACGCGGTGCGCGGCGCTGTCGCTGGCAGCGATCAGAAGGATCCGGCGTGTCGGGCTGCCTCGTTGGCGATCGCGTCTTGGGTGAGGTGTCCTCGACGACGTCACGGCGACCCCCGCGCGGCCAGCCCGTGGTCAGGAGCCGAGTCGACCCGCCGCGTCGAACGTCAGCGGGGCTGGCGGTCCGACGGCCTCGGCCGGTGCGCGCAGCTTGGTCACGAGCGGCTCGCTCACCCACAGGTGATCGAGCTCGAGCGTGTTTTTGATGCGGACGACGGTGGGCTCGTCGCGGCCCGTCTGGCGCCGCAGTAGATCGAGCGCTGTCTCGACGCACGTCCGGTCGTCCGGCAGCGTCATCGGGATCCGGCAGATGAGGGGATCGAGCGCGGTGAGCGCGTTCAGGTGCGTTTCGCGCCAGTCCACCGCGTCGACCAGCCGCTTCGTAGTGAAGTCCGCCAGGCCGAGGCCGGTCGCGTTCCCGTGCGACTGCCTGGTGAGCCCCAGCACGGCGAGCCGTGCGTAGTTCGGCGTGCGCTCGCCGCCGAAGCGCCGCCACATCCCGACGACGTTCGGGTCCATTCCGGTGCCGGAGATGTTCTTGCCCATCTCCTCGACGATCAGCAGATCTGCCTCGTCTACCGGCACGCGCGGCAGCCGTTCGCGGGCGACGGCCAGCAATGCACGGTCGGTGTCGTAGAACCGCTCTGGTGGAACGACCTCGACGCGGCAGGGATGGTCATAGGCGTTTTCCACCAGGGCGACGCCGAACAGCACGGGCGCGCGGCTCGTCGCCACGCGAGCCGCGGCCGGGATCGTCTCGGCCAGTCCACCCGCGTGGACGTGCCTTGCTCCGTTCGCCTTGCCAAGGCCTACGGTCAGCATCTTGCAGAGGCCGCTCTCGACGGGCCCGCGGAAGCCCGTGTGCGGCTTGACCCGGCCGATCACGACGATGCCAGCCGCCCGCGCCGCGTTGGCGTCGATGTGCACCGGCACGCCTCGCTCGGTAGCGCCAAGGACGACCGTTTCCATCGACGACCGGACCGGCACGCCAAGGCGCGCCTCGTCGATCCCGTAGCCGGCGAGCACTTCGCGCTGCCCCTCGGCCGTCCCACCGCCGTGGCTGCCCATCGCTGGCACGACGAAAGGCGCGCCGCCTAGCGCTCGCAGCTCGTCGACGATCGTCGTGACGACCTCGAGGATTGGCGAGACGCCTCGGCTGCCGACCGCGATCGCCACCTCGGCGCCAGGCGGCAGCCGCAGGTCGAGCGCACGGATACCGGCGCGGATCGCCGCCGGCAGGTCGGCGATTGCGTCGTCCGGGAAGTGCTGGCGAACCGGAACCAGGCGCGGACCGGTCATACCGTCGTCCTCGGGTGGATCTTGCCGTCCCGAACGCGGCGAGGAGCTTCGGGTGGTGCGCCGACTACCACAGGCGGCGGCCAGTCGGCACGAGCCGGGTTGCTCGTCGCCGCGCTCTCCGGAACGACACGACCAGGCTGCTACGGGTACCGCTTCTTCTCGGCCACCACCGTGCGGAACTCTCGCGCCATCTCCTTCCGCCACTCATCCTTGTACTGCTCGCGCAGCGCACGCCGAACCTTGAGCTGCTCCGCCTCCATGATCTGGCTCATGGATTCGGCACGCTCCTTCAGGTTGCCGATCTCGTTCAGGTTCTCGTCCATAAAGATGAACGTCGGCACCGAGCGGTAGATGCCCTGGTTCTTGTACTGGTCCATCAGATCCAGGTTGTCGTCCCGCTGGACCACCCGGAGGTCGATGTTGCCCGCGAGCTTGGCGATCTTGGCGAGGACCGGGATGTTGTACAGCGCGTCGCCGCAGCCGTCGTAGGTCAGCACGAAGACGTTGAGCTTGCCCTGCTTCTTCCACCACTCGACGTCGTCGGGCGAGATCTCAACCTCGTCGACGTTCTTGAGCATCTGCTCCTTGTTGACCTTCATGAGCTGCACGTACTGGTCGAACGTGGTCGCCTTCTCCCAGCGCTCGCGCGGCATGACCGGCATTACGTCATCCTCCGTCCCGATGCTGCGGGCAATCGTACACCGGCCCAGGTATGATGGGAGGAAGGTGGCCCTGGAGGTGCGCCGTGGACCGGACCTCGCCAACTAAGCTGATCATCGCGATTGTCCAGATCGACGACGTCCAGGATCTCACGCAACGGCTCGTGGAGCGCGGCCTGGGAGCGACGCGGATCGACGCGGCCGGCGGGTTCCTGCGCAAAGAGAACGCGGTTGTGCTCATCGCGACGACCGACGACCGCACGTCGACCGCGATGTCGGTCATCCGTGAGACGTGCCGGACGCGCAACGCCACCTGGTTTCCGACGATCGACGACGGCACGATCGGCCTGTACACGGAGCCGATCGAAGTCGAAGTCGGCGGGGCCGTCGTGTTCGTCTTGCCGATCGAGCGCGTGGAGTACCTGGGTGGCGTGCTTGGCGCCGTCGGGTCACTCGGCCGCTCGGGCGCCGGAGGTGCGGAGTGAAGCTGCTGCTTTCGATCCTCGACGACCGCTCGGCCGGGCGCGTGGCCGATGCGCTGGTTGGGCGCCGCTTCGGCGTAACGCGCATCAACACAGTGGGCGGCTTCCTCAAGCGCGGCAACGCGACCTTGCTCGTCGGCGTCGACGAGTCGCAGGTCGACGAGGCGATCGAGCTAATGCGCTCCGCCTACGGGGGCACGACCGCCAAGGGCGACGGCCCCAGCGGCCCTGTCTTCGTCCTCGGCGTCGACCAGGTTCAACGCCTCTAGGAGCGGGTGGCAGGCCCCGGGCGGCTTCGTCGGGTCGACCGCCGCGGAGCGGCACGTGCATGCCCAGGCGCTGGCCTAGCCGGCTGGCACGTCATGTGCCGTTCATCTTCCTGTAATCGGCGTGTCATCGCGCGAGGAGGGGACCAGATGGATCGCGATCCCGTGTGCGGCATGGACCTACGGCCGGGGCAGGAGGAAGCGTCCTTCACCTACCAGGGCACGACCTACCACTTCTGCTCGCAGGAGTGTTGCAAGATGTTCCAGGCCGACCCGAAACGGTACCTGAAGGAGACGGCGGAGACGCCTGCGGCCAACGCCTAGCGTTCCGGCTCACGGGCGGCCGCCGCGCGGGCGGCGGCGAGCTCGGCGAGTGCTTCGGGTAATTCCGGCAGCTGCTCGAGGCTCTCGAGTCCGAAGTACCGCAAGAACTCGAAAGTTGTGCCGAACACGGCGGGCCGGCCGACCGTGTCGAGCCGTCCAACCTCCGCGACGAGGTTGCGGGCCAGCAGCGTGCGCAGGGCGTAATCCGCGTTCACGCCGCGGATGGCTTCGATCTGCGCACGCGTCACCGGCTGACGGTAGGCGACGATCGCGAGAGTCTCCATCGTCGCCGCCGAGAGCCGGCTGCTATCGGAAAGCCCGAGGAAGCGTTCGATCTGTTCCGCTGCCTCGGGGGCGGAGACGAGAGCGATGCTGTCGCCGGTCCTCTGGAGCCTCACGCCGCGACCTGCGTACCGCTCGGCGAGGGCCGCGATCGCGGCGTCCAGGGTCGCTCGGTCGAGACCGAGCGCGCGCTGCAGACGCTGCAGCTCCACCGGACCGTCGGCCACGAACAAGAGCGCCTCGACCAGCGCGTCGGGCGTCAGCCCGGGGCGCTCGCCGACGCTCACGTCAGCCCCGGCGCCTCTTCCCAGACGAACACGCTGAGCGAGTGCGCGGCGAAGGTGTAGGTGGCGCCGACCGGGCCGATCGGCACCTCGTAGGGCTCCACCCGGCGCGGCTCGGCCAGCGTGTTGCCGGCGAAGACGTCGTCGGCCGTCAGGGTCCAGACGGTCGCGCCGATCCCTTCTGGAAGCCCACTGATCGACAGCGTCGTCTCCTCACGGTCGGCGAACGACCGGTTGACGACGGCGAGCGTGTAGCGGCCGGCCGCGCGGTCGCGCGTCGCCGACACGTCGAGCAGCGGCATATCTGGCTGGGCGGGCCGGATCGGCCGCACGGGCGACGTGCCGCCCGGCGCGTAGACGGTCGGGCCGGCGACAGAGGTTCGAACGACCTCGTCCCCGTGGAACCGCCGGTACAGCTTGAACACCTCGTAGACCGGCGTGCTCCAGGCCGAGCGCTCGGTGGTCTGGATCAGCCCCAGCGCGTTCACCAGGTTGCCCCAAGCGGCGAAACGCGCGCGGTTGGCCTGGCGCTGGATGCCGTTGAGCACGACGGCCGCGACGAGCGCGTCGCTCAGGTGGTAGTCGTGCTGCAGACCCTGGCGGCTCACGCGCCAGATGCCCCACCCGTCGAACCCGACGCCCGCCCAGGTCCGCTCGGGCAGCAGCTCGTCGACCGTCTGGCACGCGTTCGAGAACGTCCAGAGCAGGCGTTCGGCGGCGGCCTGGTTGGCGTAGTGCGCGTCGACGGCGGTCAGGTCGCCCGGCGTGGAGACGCCGTCGTAGGCCGTGACGCCGAGCACGTCGAGCTGGTCCCCAACTGCCTCGACGATCGCCCGATCCCAGGCGCCCTGGTTAGAGGGGTTGCCGCCGACCGCGACCGTTTCGATCGTCGGATCGGCCGCCTTCATCGCCGCCGCGAACGCGCGGTAGCGGCGCGCGGCGTCCTCGACGCCGACGTCCCACCCCTGGCTACCGATCGCCCAGAGCCTGACCCGTCCGCGGCAGTGCTCGACCCAGGCGGCGGCCTCCTCGGGGGTGCCCGTGCGCGCGTTGACGGTGATCGACGGCTCGGCGTCGACGAGCTCGCAGAAACGGAGGAACTCCTCGGTGCCAACCAGGTTCGGCTCCGGCTTCGCCCAGTAGTGGTCGAAACGGCACGGGCGCTCCTGCCGAGGACCGACGCCGTCGCGCCAGTGGTAGAACTGCGAGAAGTTGCCGCCCGGCCAGCGCAGCAGACCCGGCCGCAGGGCGCGCGCGAGCCGGAGCACGTCGGAGCGCCAGCCTTCCTCGTTCGGGACGTCGGCGTTCTCCCCGACGTAGGCACCGCCGTAGACGGCGCCGCCGAGGTGCTCGAAGCCGGCGCCGTAGAGCCGGGGCGAGATGCGCCCGATCGTGTCGGCGAAGTCGACGGTGAGATGGGCCACGGCTAGCGCGGCGCCGGCGGCTGGCGCAGCTCGACAGTGATCCCGTCCGGATCGGACAGGTACACGCCCCAGGCGCCGCGGTTGGCGACGCTGGTGATTTCGACCGGCTCCGATCGGAACGCGACGCCGGCAGCCCGCAGGTCGCGGTAGGCGGCCTGGATGTCCGGCACGTCGAAGCAGAGGTGGGCGGCGCCCGGGGAGTTGGTCGGCGCCGCCGGCCCCGGCGCGCTCGGCGCGAGGTACTGGATCAGCTCGAGCCGCACCTCGGTGCCTGGAAGCCGCAGGAAGGCGAGCCGCATCCTGGCGTCCGGGAAGCCGGTGATCGTCTTCAGGTAGTCGGTCTCGCTGACCCAGTCGGCCAGCACCTCCAGACCGAGGAGATCGCGGTAGAACCGGAGCGATCGATCCATGTCGGCCACGGTGAACGACACGTGGTGGGCGGCGGCCAGAGCCAGCATGGAATGGGCGATTATAGTGACCGCGCCGACGCTTAACCGAGCGGTAACGGAAGTGGACAAAGCTAAAGGCCCCATGGCGACGTCCGCCGCCGTCCAACCTTTGCCGGCCGCGACGCGACTGGTCGCACGCCGCCCGCGGATGCGGGTGGGCGAGACGCTGATCGCCTACCTGTGGATCGCGCCGGCGACCTTGATCATCGGCGTCTTCCACTTCTTGCCGGTGCTGTACGCGATCTACATCAGCACGTTCCGGTGGGGATTGGTGCAGGGCCGCTTCCTCGGGCTCGGCAACTACGAGCAGGCGCTCGCAGACCCCGAGCTCTGGAACGCGTTCCTCGTCTCGCTCTACTACGTCGTCGGCACCATACCGGTCGCGCTGACGAGCGCCTTCGTCGTCGCCTACCTCCTCTTCCAGAAGATCAACTTCCGCGACCTCTACCGGACGCTGCTCTTCCTGCCATACGTAACTTCGACGGTCGCGGCGGCGATGGTCTTCTCCTGGGTCTTCCACCCCCAGTACGGCGTCGCGAACTACGTGCTCGGGTTGGTGGGGATCGCGCCCCAGAAGTGGCTACTGGAGTCGACGCCGGCCCTGCAGCTCCTGCTGCAGGCGCTCCACGCCGATCCGGGCCTGCCCGGCTGGCTGTACGGGCCAAGCCTGGCGCTTGTGGTCGTGATCTTGTTCGCGATCTGGCATGGCTTCGGGTTCGACGTCGTCATCTTCCTGGCCGGGCTCAGCAACATCCCGAGGGAGGTCGAGGAGGCGGCGCGCATCGACGGCGCCGGCCGCTGGGCGGTCATCCGCTACGTGACGCTGCCGCTGCTCTCCCCGACGCTCCTCTTCCTGATCGTCATGGCGACGATCCGCTCGTTCCAGGCGTTCAACCAGATCTACGTGATGACCAACGGCGGCCCGCTCAACACGACGCGCAACGTCGTGATGCTGATCTTCCAGAACTTCTACCAGCGTACCGAACGGGTTGGCTACGCGGCGGCGATCGCGATGATCCTGTTCGGGGTCATCCTGGTGATCACGGTCCTCCAGCTCCGGATAGGCGACCGACGGGTGCACTACGGGTGAGCCGCCAGCGCTGGCTGATCCACCTCGTGCTCGTTCTGGTGGCGATCGTCGTCGTCTTCCCCTTTTACTGGATGATCTCGACGTCCCTGAAGACGCTGCAGGAGGCGCTGCGCGTCCCGCCGGTGGTCTTCCCGACGATGCCGCAGCTCGGCAACTACCCGACTGCCTTCCGAGCCGCGCCGTTCCCCCGCTACTTCCTGAACACGGCGTTCGTCGCCGGGCTGACGACGCTGCTCTCGCTGCTGTTCTCGTCGCTGGCCGCGTTCGCGTTCGCGAAGATGCGGTTCCCCGGCCGCCAGGTGCTGTTCCTGGGGATGTTGGCGACGCTCATGGTGCCGTTCGAGGTTCAGCTCATCCCCGACTTCGTGATCATCAGGCACCTGCCGCTGCTCGGCGGTAACGACGTCTGGGGCAACGGCGGCAAGGGGCTCTACGATACCTACTGGGCGCAGATCGTGCCATGGGCCGCAAGCCCGTTCGGCGTCTTTCTGATGCGCCAGTTCTTCCTGTCGCTGCCGAACGACTTTTACGAGGCCGCCCAGCTCGACGGTGCGACGCGCTTCGTCTTCTTCAGCCAGGTTGCCCTGCCGCTCGCGCGTCCCGCGCTCATCACCGCCGGCCTGTTCGGCTTCCTTGGGAGCTGGAACGCGCTCCTCTGGCCGCTCGTCGTGACCTCGAGCCCCGAAGTTCGGCCGATCCAGGTGGGGCTGGCGACGTTCTCGACCGAGCAGGGGACCCAGTACCATCTGTTGATGGCGGCGGCGACGCTCGTGATGCTCCCGGTGGTCGTCCTGTATCTCGTGGCGCAGCGCCAATTCACCGAAGGCGTCGCGTCGAGCGGGTTGAAAGGCTGAGCGAGGAGGAGAAGTGAACCGAAGGCACAAGCACAGCAAGCTCTTTTCGATCGTGGCGGCGTTCGGCATGCTGCTCGCGGCGTGCTCGCCGGCGGCCAGCCCCACGGCCACCCCCACGGCGGCGCCGACGAAGCCCGCCGCGGCGGCGACGACCGCCCCGGCTCCCGCCGGGACGACCGCGCCGGCGGCGACCTCGGCCCCGGCAGCGACACCGGCCGCTGCGGCGACCTCGGCCGCGGGGTCGACGCCCGCCGCCGCCGCGACCTCGGCACCCGCGGCCACGTCCGCGCCAGCCGCGGCCACCAAGCCGTCGGTCCCCGCCGCCGCCCCCGCCACCGGCGGCGGGCCAGGCTCGCCCGTCGACCAGGTGAAGATCACCGCGCCGGTCGAAATCACCTTCTGGCACACGCAGACAGGCCCGCTGGCCGACGCGCTCAACAAGCTGATCGACCGCTTCAACCAGCAGAACCCGAACATCAAGGTCAAGGCCGAGTACGCCGGCAACTACACCCAGACCTACCAGAAGGCGATGGCCGCTATCCAGGGCGGCGGCCTGCCCAACCTCGCCGTCGCCTACGAGTCGATGGTCGCCGACTACATGAAGGCGAACGCCGTCGTCGCGCTCGACGACTACGTGAACAGCGCCCAGTACGGCCTGTCGAAGGCCGACCAGGACGACCTCTTCCCGTTCGCCGTCAACCGGAACCGCTTCCCGCAGTTCGGCAACAAGCTGCTGTCGTTCCCGTTCACGACCAGCGACCTGAACCTCTACTACAACGCCGACATGCTCAAGCAGGTGGGTGTGAACGAGCCGCCGGCAACCTGGGACGACTTCTACAACGACTGCAAGCTGATCAAGGAGAAGCTGCAGAAGCAGTGCTACGCGGTCTCGGTCGACGCGTCGACGATCCACGGGATGATGTACTCGAACGGCACGACGAGCCTGGTCGACCCGCAGACGTTGAAGACCACGTACGACCAGAAGCCGGGCGTGGAGACGTTCTCGCTGCTCGAGCGCCTCACCAAGGAGGGCATGGCCTACCAGATCAAGCCGGGCAGCTTCGACGACCAGAACGACATGGCCAGCCAGAAGATCGCGTTCATGATCCGCTCCAGCACGACGCGCGCGTTCATGGACGATCTGATCAAGGGCCAGTTCAAGTGGGGTATGGCGCTCATCCCGCAGGGCAAGGACAACAAGGAGAAGGCGACCACCCTCTTCGGCGCGAACGTCGCCGTCTTCAAGTCCACGCCCGAGAAGCAGCTCGCCTCCTGGCTCTTCATCAAGTGGTTCACCAGCACCGACATCACGTCGGAATGGGGCGCGGTCGGCGGCTACACGCCGGTCCGGAAGAGCGGGGCGAACGTCGACCCGTACAAGTCCTACCTCGCGAAGAACCCCGAGATCAACAAGGTCGCGCTCGACAACATGCAGTACGCGCGCCCGGAGCCGAACATCGTCGGCTACCAGGACGCCCGCACCGTCATCGAGGATGCCGAGACAGCCGTCCTGGCCGGTAAGCTGACGGGCGACGCGGCCGCCAAGCAAGTCAAGACGCAGATCGACAAGATCCTCCAGGAGAAGAACAGCTAAGCCTTGGCCATCTCGTTCCGAACGCGGCGAGGCCCCTCGGCCGCGGCGAAGATCCACCTGCACCGGCGCACCCGTGCGCCGAGCGAGGCTGCTCGCCGCCGCCTTCGCGGAATGACGTGAGGGTACGCTCGGCCGTCGTGGTAGGGGCGGGGGTCGTCGGGGCCTCCGCCGCCTACCGGCTGGCGGCGCGCGGGGTTAGCGTCACGGTGCTCGAAGCAGGTGAACCGGCCGGCGAGACGTCCAGCCGGAGCTTCGCCTGGCTGAACGGCAACCACAAGCCGCCACTGGTCTATCAGCGGCTCAACCAGGATGGCGTCGAGGCTCACCGCCGACTGCGCGACGAGCTCGGCCGCGCGCCCTGGCTTCATGAGAGCGGAGCGCTTCGCTTTGCGCTCGACGGCGCGGCTGCCGAGGCGCTCATCCGGCACACGGAGCGGCTGCGAAGCGAGGGCTACCCGGCGGAAGTGATCGACGCCGAGCGGGCGCGACAGATCGAGCCGCGCGTCCAGTTTGGCGACGCCAAAGCGTTCGCGTACTTCCCGCGCGAGGGCTGGGCGCACGGCCCAACGATGGTGCGGACGCTGCTCGGCGCCGCGCGAGAGAAGGGCGCACGCGTCCTGATCGGCACGCCGGCGACCGGCCTCGACCCGCGTCGCGACGGCGTTCGCGCGACGACGCCGGGCGAGGCGTTCGAGGCGGACGTGGCGGTGATCGCGGCTGGCCGCTTCACCGACCAGGTCGCCGCGCTGGCGAGCGTGCGCGTTCCGCTAAGACCGACCTGCGGGCTCCTCGCCGTGACGTCGCCCTTGGCCGAACCACCGAGGGTCGTCGTGCACGCCGCCGACGTCCACTGGCGTCCCGAGCCCGACGGCCGCCTGGTGATCCAGGACGACGAGACGGACGAGATGGTCGGCCCCGATACGCATGAGAGCCCGGAGCTGCCCGCGTGCGCGATCCTGCTCGAACGCGCGCGCCGTTTCATCCCGGCGCTCGCCGACGCCCGCATCGAGGCGGCGCGCGTCGGGATCCGCCCGATGCCCGAGGACGGGTACCCGATCGTTGGCCGCGTGCCCGGCGTCGAGTCGATCTACCTGATGGTCACGCACAGCGGTATGACGCTCTCGGCTGTGCTCGGCGAGGTCGCCGCCGCCGAGCTCGTCGACGGCCAGCTCGACGAGCGGCTCGCCGCCTTCCGCCCTGACCGGTACCTATCGCGACGTTAGCCGGCCGCCGCACCGCTTAAACGCCAGGATAACGCCGTCCCTGTTATCGTGCGCGGCGGGGGATAGCGATGAGGCTTCTCTGGTGGCTGCTCGGTCTGCTCCTGCTCGCGATCCTGGCGCTCGGCGCGCTGCCGTCGAGCGCCGACAGCCCGGCGACCAGGTTGTTCTTGCCGTCGGTGCGCTACGATCACACGCCGACGCCGACCGAGACGCCGACGCCGACGCCCACGCCTCTGCCAAGCGTCCACTTCCAGTACCGAGCCTACGTCCAGAACCAGGCCTGGCTCGGATGGCAGGACGAGGACGGCTACGCCGGGACCCAGGGGATCGGCCTGGCGATGCAGGCGTTCCAGATGCGCATGACCAGCGGCCCGAGCGGAGCGGGTATCCGGTACCGCGCGTACGTCTCGAACCGGGGCTGGCTCGACTGGCAATCGGCGACCGTCGGCGGCGGCGACGGTGGCATCGCCGGCGACACCGGCGGCAACCAGGTCGAGGCGATCGAGCTCGCGCTGACGAACGTGCCCTCTGGTGTCTACGTGAACACCGAGCCCTATATGGCCGATTGGGGTTTCCTGGGCTACGTCCGGGATAACTGGATCGCCGGTGGCATCGGCCTGAGCAAGCGCATGGAGGGCTTCCACGCGAAGACGGACCAGAGCCCGGCCTACGCGCAAATCCACGTCGGCTACGCCGCGTACGTGCAGGGTGGCGGGTCGTTCCAGTCGCCGGTCCACGACAACCAGACGGCCGGTACCACCGGCCAATCGCTGCGGCTCGAACAGTTCAAGGTCGCGCTCTACAACTATCCGGAGAACATGGACATCCAGTACCGCTGCCAGTACGACGGCAGCAACGGCTGGACGGCTTACGGCGGCGGCGGCACGCTCTGCGGGGTCGTCGGCAAGGCGATCTTCCACATCCAGATGCAGCTCGTGAACCCCTATCCGGGGGTCATCTTCCACTACGCCGGGCACTTCGCCAACGTCGGGTGGCGCCGCTACGACTCCGATAACCCGAACGAAAGCCCGGACGTGTTCGGTGACAACAACCGGCTCGAGGCGCTACAGGTCGCGATCAACAACACCCAGGCGTAGGCCGCGCCGCGGTGCGTGGTCGGCGGACGCACGCACCGCGGCCTGCCAGGCCTACCCTCCGAGCGCCTTGAGCTGCTCGATGACCGGCTTCGCCTCCTTCTCGAGCGTCGCCTTGAGGTCGGCGAAGACGTCCTCGACCTTCTCGTTGTTGACCGAGATGCGCTCGAGTCCCTTGCCGATGATGTTGTCGCCGTTGGGGATGCCGACGCGTGCGGCGTCCTGCCCTTGGGTCAGCGGGAGCTGCTTGACGGCGGTCGTGAAGTTCGGGTGGTCTTTGTAGAACTGGTTCATCGCCGCGCCGTCGATCGCCGACTTGCGGACGGGCATGTAGCCGGTGTTCTGCGACCAGATCGCCGTCTGCTCCGGCGACGTCGCGAACGAGATGTACTCGAATGCGGCGACGCGTTTCTCCTCCGGCGACGTGGCCATCAGGCCGAAGCCCGCGCCGCCGGTGCAGCAGCCGAACTGCTTGCCCTTCGGCATGAAGCCGGTGCCGACGGCGAACTTGGCGTTGCTCTCGATCCCCGCGAGCGAGGCGGTCGAGGCGAACGTCATGGCGGCCAGCCCGTTCTGGAAGTCGACGACGTTGTCTTTCGGCACGCTGGCGATCTTGGTCTTGAAGACCATGTCCTGGTAGAGGTGCCCGGCCTCGACCACGCCGGGATCGGTGATCGTGATGTTGAAGTTGTCGTCGGAGTAGTGGCCGCCGAACTCCCAGGCGATGCACTGGAAGATCCAGGCGTTGAACGACGCGGCCAGGCCCTCGCTCAGCGCGGCGACCTTCAAGTCGTTGCCCTCGCGCTTGACCAGCTTCGGCGCGTTGTCCTGGAACTCCTGCCAGGTCTCTGGCGCCTTGTCGGCCAGCCCGGCCGCCTTGTACTGATCCTTGTTGTAGTAGAGCATCGGCGTCGAGCGGGCGAACGGCACCCACATCAGCTTGCCCTGCCGGGTGCCTTCTTTGACGAACGAGTCGACGTAGTCGTTCTTGTCGATCTTGGCAGCCGCGAAATAGCTGTCGTACGGCTGGAGCGTCTTGTTCAGCCAGAACTTCTGCCACCAGACGTCGGACAGGATCACCACGTCGGGGATGCCTTGCTTGGCGGCCAGCGCCGCGGAGAGCTTCTGGGCGGCGGTCGCGTAGTCGTTCTGGTTCTGGTAGTCGACCTGGGTCCCCTTCGACTGCTTGTTGAAGCGGTCGACCATCTCGCCTTCTTGCTTGGCGAGGTTGCCGCCGTAGGCGCCCCAATAGAGCACCTTCTGACCCGCGCCGCCGGCGGCCGCTGGGGCGGCCGCCGCGGGTGCCGTCGTGGCCGCCGCCGCTGGCGCGGTCGTCGCGCCCGCGGCGGGCTTCGTCGCTGCCGCGGCGGGGGCGGTGGTCGCCGCTGGCGCTGTGGTAGCGGCCGGCTTCGGAGCTTCCGTGGGCTTCGCGGGCGCGGCGGTGGGCGACGCCGCGCCTCCGCACGCGGCCAGCAACGCCAGGGCAGCGGACGCGCCGCCTATCCCGATGAATCGCCTGCGTGAAAGGTTCACAGGTTTCTCCTCCTCGATTAGCCCTTGACTGCACCAGCGGCGATGCCCTCGACGAGGTGCTTCTGGGTCCACAAGAACAGCACGAAGACCGGCACGATCACCATCACGACGCCGGCCATCACCACGCCCCACTGCGTGTTCCCCTCCGTGTCGAACATCCACGCGATGCCGATTGGCAGGGTCCGCATCTCCTTGGTCGACGTGATGATCAGCGGCCAGAGGAAGTCGTTCCAGCGGCCAACCGCTGTGAGCAGGGTGAGGGTGGCGAGGATCGGCCGAGAGAGCGGCAGCGCCACGGACCACATCGTCCGCAGGTGGCCGGCGCCGTCGACCTTCGCGGCGTCCAGCACCTCGCGCGGAAGCGTCATGAAGTGCTGGCGCAGAAGGAAGGCACCGAACGCGATCCCGGCCTCGGGCACTACGATGCCCTGGTACGTGTTCACCCAGCCGAGATCGGCCATGGTGAGGTAGTTCGGCAGGATCGTGACCTGCACCGGGATCATCAGCGCGGCCAGGATCACCAGGAACACGAGATCGCGCCCGGGGAAGCGCAGGAACGCGAGGGCGTAGGCGCACAGCACGGCGTTGACCAACTTGGCGAGCGACGCCGCCGCGGTCGTCACGATCGAGTTGACGTAAAAATTGCCAAACGGCGCGCTCGTCCACGCGTCGGCGAAGTTCTGCCAGCGCGGCGAAGGCGGGAACCAGACTGGCGGAAAGGTCACTATCTGCTGCGTCGTCTTGAGGGCGCCGCTCAGCATCCAGTAGAGCGGCAGGCCGATGACGACGCCCATGAGCAGCAGCGCGAGGTAGCCGAGCGCCTTGCTCACCGCGGTGCTACGCATAGTGGACCCGCCGCTCCACCGCTTTGAGCTGGATCACCGTGACGATCAGCATCAGCACGAACAGCACCACGCCGATCGCCGCGGCTCGGCCGGCGTGGAACGCCAGGAATCCCTCCTCGTACAGGTGGTAGATGAGCGTGTTCGTCGCGTCGACCGGGCCGCCCTTCGTCATCACCGCGACGATGTCGAACGCCTGGAACGAGTTGAGGATCGACGTGACGAGCAGGAAGAACGTGATCGGCGACAGTCCCGGCAGCGTCACGTTCCTGAAACGGTCCCACGGCGACGCACCGTCGACCGTCGCTGCCTCGTACAGCTCGCGCGGGATGCCCTGCAGCCCGGCGAGGTAGACGACGACGGCGTAGCCGAAGTTCTTCCAGATGTAGACGATGATGATCGCCGGCATCGCCCACGCCGTGTCCGTCAGCCACCTCGGCGATAGCAGCCCGAAGAGGTTCAGAAAGACGCGCATCAGGCCATAGGTCGGGTCAAAGATGTAGATCCAGATGATCGCTATCGCCGATCCGGTGAGCACGGTCGGCGCGAACACGATCGCCCGCGCGGCGCCGCGCCCGACGAGCGGTCGGTTCAGCAGCAGCGCCGCGGCCAGCGCAACGACCATGGTCAGCGCCACCCCCGCGATGACGAAATAGAACGTGTTGAAGAACACGCGCCAGAAGTGCGCGTCGGCGGCAAGCTCCTTGAAGTTGTCGAGCCCGACGAACGTCTTGACCGGGCTGAGCATGTCCCACTCGACCAGCGAGAGGTAGGCGTTGTAGGCGAGCGGCCAGTAGGTGAACGCAGCCAGCAGCAGCAGGTTCGGCGCCACGAGTAGCCCGAACAGCCCCCACTCGCGCAAGACGATTCGCGAACGCCGGGCAGCGGCCGCTGGCCTGGGAAGCGCGCGCGCCAATCCAGCCTCTCTCCCGAGCGTCTGCCTTCCGGCAAGCATTCTGACCAACGCCGACCCCGCGGTCAATGATCTGGCAGACGGAGGGGGCTTTCTACGCGCGCAGATCGTCAAGGTCGCACCTGACTATCGGAGCCGCGTGTAAGCAGCCGATTAACGGGGTCTTTACGACGGGCTCGTCGCGCGCCTCGATAGAATGCCGCGGTGGCAAGCGAGCGCTCGCGCACGCCGGGCGAACGGCTCCGCCCTCCCGCGTACGCGCGGGCGCTGCGGGCGTGGCGCGGTGCGGTGGGCCGCATGCCGGTCGTCGAACCGGAGGGTGCGCCGCTGGTCGTGACCGACCGTCGCGACCTCGCTGCGTATGGTGTCTTCGCCCTCCTCTGTGTTCTGACCGCGGCGCCTTTCGTGCTCGCCAGCGCTGACGGCGCCGTCGCCGGGCTCGGTGCCGTGCCGGCGCCACGCGTCTGGGATGCGCTCGGCCGCGCGACCGCGCTCGTCGCCGAGGGCCCCTGGCCGCCGACGCCCGGCTACGGCCCGTTCAGCCCGCTCTGGACCTGGCTCCTGGTGGTGCCGTACGGCCTGCTCGGCTGGACCGGCCTCTCGGCGCTGGCGGTCGCCAAAGTGTTCGGCTGGGCCTGCGGCGTCGCAACCGGTGTCGCGGCCTACAACATCGCGTTCGCGGCCAGCGGGCGTCGCTGGCCCGGCGTGCTGGGGCTCATTCTGCTCGCGCTCGACCCGGCGCTGGCGAGCGGGCGCGTGGCCGCTTCGGAGGCTGCGCTGGCCGCCGCGCTCGCGCTTTTCGCGGCTCTAGCGGTGGCGCAGGGCCACCACCGGTGGCTGCCCTGGCTGCTCGCCGGGCTCGTCCTGGTGCGTCCCGACGGTGCGCTCTTCGCCGGTCTGGCGGCGTTGGTGCTGGTCGTCGACCGACTCTGGCGCGGCGGCGAGCTCGCGGCTGACGCCTCGCGTGAGCTGATCCAGATCGGCCGGCTGTTCGTGCCTGCCCTGACCGCGCTGGCTGCCTGGGCGCTGTACGGCCTGGTGGTCGTCGGCTCGCCTTTGCCGCCACTCTGGGCGCCGGATGGCGTCTCGCCCTACTCGCCCACCGGTCTCTCCGACCTGTGGGGCCGCGGGCTCGCGATGCACCCGAGCTTCGCCTCCGGCTTCTGGGTCGTCGCGCTCCTCGCCTGGGCGTGGACGTCCTGGCTGTTCGGGCGTAGGTGGGGTCCCCGCGGCGCGCTGGCGGCGCTCACGCCGCTCGTCGTCCTTGCGTCCGCGGTCGTGGGTGGCCCACCACCCGGCGCCCCTTGGAGCTACGACGGGCGGCGGCTCGTCGAGCCGGCGCTGCCGTGGCTCGCGCTGAGCCTGGCGCTCGCGCTCGCCGCCGCGGGGGCGTTCATCTGGCGCCGATCCGCCGCGGGCGTGCCGCCCGCGGTGCGTTCCTGGCCGCTCGAACGCGCGATCGCGTGCCTGCCGCTGGCGTTCTGGCTGCTCTCGGCGCTGCTCGCCTGGGTCGCGGCCGTCCAGGACTACGCCTGGGGGGCCCGCAACGTGGGCGAGCTCCCTGTCGCGGCCGGGCGCTGGCTCGCCCAGAACGCTCCGGCCGGCGCACCCGTCGGCGTGGCCCCAGACGCGGAGGCGGTGCGCGCGGTCAATCGGCGGCCGACGAGGGAGGTCTGGGGCGACGCCGCGGGGTCGTGGCTCGCCGCGCGGCAGGCCGCCCACGACGAGGGCGTGCTCTACCTCGCCGCGTACCGGGGCACACCGCCAGCCGCGTGGCCGATGGCGCGCGAGGTGCTGAGGCTGGCCACGTCGCACAACGTGGCGCTGCCCGCGCCAGAGCTCGCCATCTACCGGCTCGACTGGAGCCTGGCGCGGCTAGAGAAGGGCGAGCCCGTCCTCGTCGACGTCGCGGGCTACGAGGTGCTCGACGAGGTCGACGTCGGGGATGACGCGAGCGAGACGCGCCACTTCTACACGTCCTCGACCCGGGCACCGGGCGTCCGCGCCGAGTCCGCCGCGCCGAACGGCTGGCTCGCCGACGAAGGGCGGTCGCAGGAGGTCGGGCGCGGCACGGAGTCGTTCACTGTCGCGGCCAGGCCGGGTCAGGACCTCGTCCTCGCCGTCCGATACGGTGCGGGCTCGCGCGGAGCTCTCCGATTCGACGTCGAGGGCGACACGTCACAGCTCCAGCTCCGCGACTGCGGCTACTCGCTCTGCGAGGACGCGGTCGTCGTCGTGCCGAGCGGCCACGCCAAGAAGCCGAGCGTCCGGGTCGACGTGGCGTTCGCCGGGGGAGCCGGCCGGGCGACCACGTACCATTACTGGGCGCTGGCGCGCGCGTGACGAGCGGCGTCTACTGGTCCGAGAACGACCAGTAGGCGAAGGTCGCCGTCTTTGGCGCCGAGTCGGGGATCAGCTCGAGCCGGACAACCACCCGCTGCGACCGGATCAGCCGGCCTGGTATCCGGAACGAGTCCTCGGCCAGCGCGTAGGCGCCGGCCCTCGGCCACCACTCGCCGGCCGGCTGACCGTCGACCGTGACGCGGAACCCGCCGGGCGCGAAACCGTCGAAGCGGCGCGCCACGAGCAGGTCGCGCCCGGGCTCCGCGCGCAGCGACACCGCCTCGGCGTTGGCCCAGACGCGGCCCTCCTCGACGACGACGCGGCCCTCGGTCACCTTGCTCGTGCGCCGAATCGTCTCGCGCCCCTCGACCACCGTGTAGCTGTGCTCCCGCTCGGAGGCTTCATTTCCGACGTCGGCGAAGTCCAGCTTGTTGAGGCGTTCGCTCGGGAAGGCGTAGACGTTGTCACGCGGCGCACCGGCGACGGCGGGCGTGGTTCGGAACAGGCCCAGGCGGAGGGTGCTGGGGTCGTCGCCCGGTGGGCTGAACTCGCGGACTAGCGCGGTCCCCGGCGCGGAATCCCAGAGCCTGGTCCGCGGCAGCGCGGCGAACGTCGCCCGCGCCTCGGCCAGGGCCTCGAGCGGGGCGCGCCCGGCCAACGCTGGCGTGTGCACCCCGGCGAGGTCGGCGACCGGGCGCCGGCTGACGTAGCGGATGGCGCCCGGCTCGGTCGCAGCGACCAGCGCCTGCTCGGGCACGTTGTCCCGGACGTAGCGGGCGAGCGCGAAGTACGTGTCGTTCGCCGTCATGGCTGCGGTCGCGTACTCCCGAGGCATCCGGCCCCAGAGCGAGGCCATGCCCGCGAGCGGGAGCGCGGCGGCGAGCACCGGCAGCCCGGTCGCCGCCAACGCCCAGGCGGGTCTCCCGGCCGGACCCGGGGCTCCCGGTCGCAGCCGGAGCGCGACGAGGAGCCGCCAGAGACCGCGGACGCCGAGGACGACGAGCAGCGCGAGAAACGGCAGTACAGCATCCAGCTCGCGCCGCAGCGCGAAGGCCCAGGGCTCGCGTGCCACCGGGAGCGTCGCCGTCACCCCGAGCGTGACGCACGCGGGGAACCCCACCAGCGGAGCGGCGAGCCAACCGCGTCGCCGTGCCGCGGTCCACGCGCCTAAGGCGACCATGGGCCCGCCGGCGAGCCAGGCGCCGCCGCCCAGCACGCCGACAGCCGGCTCGACGTAACCGCGCCAGAGCGCGATCAGGTCCGGCACGGGCGGGCCGGGGCGCGCCGCGCGGGCCGCGTACAGCTCCGCCGGCAGCGCGCCGAACGACGGCGCGTCGAGCCAGAGCCAGACCAGCGCGGCGACAAGGCCAGGGCCAACCGAAGCAGCCACACCTGTCAGCTCCTGCCGCGTCGGCCGCGCGCCGCGGCGCAACGTCGACACGAGCGGAGCGCCGACCGCCACGGCGACCAGGGGAACGAGGACGAGGCCCTCGAGGCTGCTCAGCACGGCGAGCGCGAGCAGCACGCCCGTGGCGATCGGCCGTCGGTCCAGCACCGCCAAGCAGGTGCCCAGCGCCACTGCTGCCAGCAGCGTCGTCTCGACGCCGGAGACGCCCGCGTAGGCGAACGTCGCGTCGAGCGCGATCAACGCGCCGGCCACGAGCGCGGCGACTCGGTCGTCCGCGACGCGCCTGACGATCTCAGCGCCGAGCAGTGCGCTCGCCGCGGCGGCGACGAGGCTGCTGATCTTCGCGAGCCAGACGACGTTGAGTCCCAGCGCGCCGAGCGTCTTGATCTCGAGCGCCATCCCCACCACCCACAGCACGCTGCCGAGGCCGGCTTCGTGCTGGCCGGTGTTGAACTCGAAGCTGGCGCTCTGGGCCAGGTTCCTGGCGTACACCAGCCGCACCCACGCCTCGTCGCTCGGCAGGCTGCCCAGCGCGGCGCCGTCCGCAGCGGCGCCGGCTGCGAGGACCCCGCCGCATGCGAGAAGGGCGAGCGCGGCGACGAGGACGCGGTCGCGCCACCGGGGGCCGGTGAGCGGCTCGAATCTCTCCGGCGGCACCAAGCGGAGGTTCGGCCGCGCGCCAGCGGCGCGGCGGAGCACCGGTCGACCGCACTCGCGGCAGAAGCGCGGCTGGCCGCTGTACTGCCAGCCGCAATGCGCGCAGAAGGGCACGCTACGTCGCCCTCACGTGGGCCCGCGCCCACGCGCCGCCACGACGAGCGGATCGGCCCGGGTCCACCTCCCAGCTCCGCACACTTCCTCCCCCTCTCTGAGAGGAGGGGCGAAGCTCCCCGGCGATCACGTCGCGGTTAGCTCCAGGACGCCCGGGGCCGGCGAGCCGCTCAAGCTCAGCGGCTGGTCCGGCAGCTCGGCGAGCGCCTCGGCGACGTCGTAGTCGGGCGCGTGCCGCAACGTCGCCGTGATGACGCCGCCGCGGTAACGCGGCTGGCCCTCGACGCTCACGCCGGGCAGCGCCTTTATCGCCTGCTGGATCTGGAGGTTCTTGCCGAGCGACGTCACGCCGGCGATGCGCACCTCGGTCACGCTAGCCTCGGCCGGCGGCGCCGACGGCCGCGCCGTGCCCGGGGTCGGTGGCTGGCGCGTGGACGCGCCCGGCCGCGCAGCGGCGGGCTGCACGTCGACGGCGGGTGGTTGGGCGGGCGGCGCAGCTGGCGCCGGCCCGGCGGCGGGAGCGGCCGCCGCGGCCGTCGTCGGCCGTGCGGGCGCGGCCGCGTCCACGGCACCGGCCGTCGGCAGCGGGGTGGTCGCGCCGGCGCTCAGGTTCAGCAAGCTAACGATGTTCTGGCGCATCGAATCGAGCTGGCCGCCGAGCTGCTCGATCTCACGGAGCAGCGACGCGCGGTGCGCCTCGGCGTCGGCGAACATCTGCTGGCGCCGATCCATCGCGAGCTGCCGCTCGCGCTCGAGCTCGTTAACAGAGCGGCGCAGGTCGGCCAGCTCGGCCTGCAGCACGTGCGCCTCGCGCCGCAGCGCCTCCACCTCGTCGATCAGCCGATTCCGTTCCGCACCGATGCGGTCGAGCGTGGCGCGGGCCTCCTGCTCGATCCGCAACCGCGTCGCCAACGACGCCCGGATCGCGTCGGAGACCGCCGACCGGATCGCCCGCTCGATCGATTCGTAGACCTGCCCTCGGGCGCGCACCCACCCGCTTTCGATGTCGAGCAGCATGCTGTCGCTGGCCGCCTCGCCGAGGGTGCCCCACGAGCCTGGACGCGGCGCAGCGCCGGGGTCACTCTCGGCTAGAGAGGACATGGGCGGTGGCGCGAGCCAAGACTGCGCTGGTGCTCCGAAGTGGCTGGCAGCCGGTGCTGCCAGCGCCGGCGGCTCGGCAGCGGGCAGCTCCTCCTCGTCGTCCATCGGCGGCGGCTCCGGCAGGTCGGTCTCGCCCAACTCCTCGCCCGCTTCCTCCTGGAGGACGGGGACGTCGGCTGGTGGCACAGGGAGCTGCTGGACCAGCCCGGCCTCCTCGAGCATGAAGTACTCGTTGAGCACGTCGGCGCCGCGCAGGAACCGGTTGGTCGCCTCCGCGATCGCCTCCTCGGCCGCCGCGACGGCCGATTCGGCGTTCGGCTGCTGCGACGCTTCGACCAGCCGCTGGAAGCCGTCGGCGAGCAGCTCGGCGCCCGCCAGGAAGTCGGCGTGGCCAGCGGCGACGGCGGCCGGCGGGCGCAGCTCCCGGAGCCGGCTCAACGCCTCGGCAAGCTGCTCCTTGATCTGCCTCGCCGCCGGGTTCGACCAGCTCAGATCGGTCAGCGACTGCAGCGAGCTCGACTGCGCGGCGATCTGGGAGCGGATCTGATCGACCTGCTCCATGTAATCGGGCGTTTGGCCGCCCACCGCCGCGGCCGCCTCAGGCTCGACCTCGGGCATCTCCTCGCCCATCCGCACCTCGTCGTCGAGAGACTCGACGATCTCCTCGAGGTCGTCGTCCGACGGCGACTGGAAGATCGGCTCGCCGCAGTTCGGGCAGACCTTCGCGTCGTCGGCGTGCCGAGCGCCGCATTCCGTGCAGAAGGGCATTGGCGTCTACATCATCGAGGACGGCGCGTTAACGCGCTAGGGGAAACCTCAGCCGCCGGAGACCGCCGGGATGATCGACACCTCGTCACCGTCCTTCAGGGACGTTTCCAGCCCGTCTGCGTAGCGGATGTCCTCGCCGTTGACGTAGAGGTTGATGAACCGCTTCAGCGACCCGTCGTCGTCGCACAGCCGGTCCTTGAAGCCCGGGTAGCGCTTCTCCAGGTCGTCGATGAGGGCGGAGACGGTCGCGCCGTCCGCCTGCACGTCCTTGTTGCCGCCCGCCACACGCCGCAGCGGCGTCGGCACCCTGACAGTCACAGCCACGTCTCTCTACTCCGCGCTTAGCGTGCGCCCACGAGCTCCCGCTCGTTCCAGGCGCGCTCGAATGCGTCGAACCTCGCCGGGATGGCGATCGGCCGCTCCACCTCGTCGACGACCGCCTCCTGGGTCTTCAGCCCGTTGCCGGTCACGTACGCGACGGTGCACTCGTCGCGCCCGATCGCGCCTTCCTTGACCAGCTTCTTGAGCGTCGCGATCGTGACGCCGCCGGCCGACTCGGTGAAGATGCCCTCGCTTTCGGCGAGGAGCTTGATCCCCTCGACGATCTCACGGTCGGTCACCGCGGCGGCCGAGCCCTCCGACTTGCGGACCAGCTTCAGCACGTAGTAGCCGTCGGCCGGGTCGCCGAGGGCGAGCGACTTGGCGATGCCGGTCGGCTTCACCGGCGTGATGTGATCAGCGCCGGCCTGGTAGGCGTTGATCACCGGTGCGCAGCCGGCCGCCTGGGCGGCGCTCATCCGCGGCGGGGCGTCGTCGATCAGGCCAACCGCGCGCAGCTCGTTGAAGCCCTTCCAGATCTTCGTGAAGAGCGAGCCTGAGCCGATCGGGACGACGACGTGATCGGGTGCCCGCCAGCCGAGCTGCTCGGCGACCTCGAACGCCAGCGTCTTCGAGCCTTCCGAGTAGTACGGCCGCACGTTGATGTTGACGAAGGCCCAGCCGTCGTAGTTGTCGGCGATCTCGGAGCAGAGGCGGTTGACGTCGTCGTAATGGCCGTCGACCGCGATCAGCGTGGGGTTGTAGATCGCCGCGCCGAGCACTTTGCCAGCTTCCAAGCCGGTCGGAATGAACACGCAAGCGCGCATGCCTGCCCGCGCCGCGTGCGCCGCGACGGAGCAGGCCAGGTTACCGGTCGAGGCGCAGGAGAGAACCTCGAACCCCATCTCGCGCGCCTTGGTCGCGGCGACGGAGACGGGCCGGTCCTTGAACGAATACGACGGGTTGACCGCGTCGTTCTTGATCCACAGCTCACGTAGCCCCAGACGCCGCGCGAGGTTGTCGGCCCGGAGCAACGGCGTGAAGCCGCCGCCGATGTCGACGACGTCGTCGCTCTCGACCGGCAGGAGGTCCCGGTACCGCCACATCGTGGCGGGGCCGCGAGCGATGCTCTCCGGCGAGACGATCTCGCGGATGACCTCGTAGTCGTACTCGACCTCGAGGGGGCCGAAGCACTCCTCGCAGACGTGCTGTGCCGCCAGTGGGTAACGCGCGCCGCACTCGCGGCACGCCAGTCCTTTGATCCGAGACTCAGGCATAGCGACCCAGTCTAGTCGATTGATACTAGAGGGCGATGCCAAAAAGTCTGGTTGAAGGCTGAGCAGCCGGCACCCGAGAATCGCCCTGGAATGATCCGCGTGGACCTGGGCAGCGTGAGCCCCGGGGCCCGGCTCGCGAAGCCGATCTACAACGACCGCGGCGCCGTCTGGCTCAAGGCCGGCACGGAGCTGAGCGAGCGCTACCTCGGCATCCTGCGGAGCCGCGGCATCGGCGCCGTCTTCCTCGAGGAGGATGGCACGGCCGACGTGGTCGTGCGTGAGGCGATTACCGAGGAGTCGCGCGGCCAGGCGACGGCCGCGGTGGCCGACGTGGTGAACGACCTGGCGCCGGCGATCGAGGGCGCCCGCCAGCACGGCCTGGCTGAGCTGATCGGTTGGCTGGGCTCGGGCGAAGGCCATCGAGTGATGCGCGACTCGATGGCGCCGAAGAGCATCCAGAACGCGGCGCAGCGCCTCGTGGCGGACGTGCTGTCGGCGAACTACGCCGCGGCGATCGTTTCGCCCAAGGGCCGGGACAACTATGTGTTGTCGCACGCCGTCGACGTCGCGACGACGGCCGTGACCATCGGCAAGCTGTTGCACCTCCCTCGGCACGCCCTTCTCTGCCTGGCGCGCGGCTGCCTGCTGATGGACATTGGCCTCACGTTCGTCGATCCCGGGATCCTCAGCAAGGCGGCGCCGCTCACGCCCGAGGAGCGCACGGCTATCCAGGCGCACCCGCGGATGGGCTACGAGGTGCTCCGTGCCATGCAGCCCGCCGACATCCTGGTCAACACGATCGCCTTGCAGCACCACGAGCGGCAGGACGGTCTCGGCTACCCGCGCGGCCTGCGCGGCAACAACCGCATCCACCTGAGCGCGTTCGACCGGGACCGGGGCGACATCGTGCTGCTGGCGGAGATCGCGGCTGTGGCCGACGTCTACGACGCGCTGTCGTCGAACCGGCCGCAGCGTCCCGCGCTGCCGCCCGACCAGGTGGTCGCGACCTTGCGCCGCATCGCCGGGACTCACCTGAACAGGGCGATCGTTGAGGAATTCCTCCGCAACGTTCCCGTCTACAACGTGGGTCTGGCAGTCTACGTCTACGGACCCGGCTTCGGTCCCTACCGCGGCGTGGTCGTGCGCGTTCACCCGAGGCAGCTCGACCGACCGGTCGTGCGCGTCTTCCAGAACGCGCGCGGAAGAGCGATCCAGCCGTTCGAAGTCGATCTGGCGGCGGCCGACCACCTGACGATACGGAGTGTGCCCGCGGAGGTCGCGGCCTCGGTGGCTTAGGGCTACTGGTGCTATGCTGCCGGCATGGCGAAGAGGATCCTCGTGCCGCTCGACGGGACACCCCTGGGCGAGGCCGTTCTGCCGCACGTAGCTGAGCTCGCCCGCGCGCTGGATGCGGACGTCGAGCTGCTGCACGTCGTCCCGCCGTCGTTCGTCGCGTCGCGCGGCGGCGGGCCGCGGCAGCCCCCGAGCGCATTGCTCGGAGCGCCGACGGTGCTCCCCGCCTACTCGCCGTCCTCCACCGTGCTGAGGAACTACCAGGCGGACCCCACCGAGGTCGAGCAGACGCGCAAGTACGTCGAGCGCGTCGCCGCGTGGCTGAGGCAGGAGGGCCTGCGCGCGACGGCGCGGGTGGTAGAAGGGCCGGACGTGGCGGAGACGATCCTGAGGCACGCGGAGTCGGCCGACATGTTGGCCCTGGCGGCGAGCTCCGAGCGACTCGGATTCAACGTCGAGCGCTTCGTCCGGGGCTCGGTCGCCGAGCGGCTGATCCACGCGGCGCGCACGCCCATCCTTCTCGTCCGCGTGGGCGATGCCGCGGGTTGAGCGATCGGCGCTGATCGCGGTTCCACCTGGGGTCGCGTTCGCCTACGTCGCCGACCCGTCGAACGCGTTGCGGTGGATGCACGGCTTCAGCCGCTTCGACCCGGTCGAGCCCGGCCGAAGCGGCGTCGGCGCGCGGGTGACCGCGACAGGTTCGATCTTCGGTATCCCGCTCACCACGACGCTCGAGATCGTCGAGTTCGACCCGCCGCGGCGACTCGTTTCGCGCACGACCGGGCGCCTCAAGAGCCACTCGGTCTGGGAGTTCGCGCCGACCGAGGCCGGCACGCGCGTCACCTTCACGGGCGACTATGATGTCCCGGGTGGCCTGCTGCGCCTCATGGGCGGGCCGCTCGTCGAGCGCGAGCTGGAGAAGAACGCGGAGACGTCGTTGACGAACCTGAAGCAGCGGTTGGAGGAGCGCCAGGCTTGAGCGAGCCAGCTTCGTCGACACAGTCGACGCCGAACCCGGCACCGCCGGCCGACGCCGGCGATCCGTCGGCCGAGGCACCGGCGCCGCGGCAGGGGTGGCGCGGCTGGATCGACCGCCACCCGATGATCATTGCCTGGATCGCGCTGTCGATCGGTATGGTCGCGATCCTCTTGTACACGTCGCGGGACGTAGGCTTGCAGCCGTCGCAGACGTTCGCGATGGTGGTAGCGACCATCGCGCTCGCGGGCGCCTGCGTCTGGATCATCACCTGGGACTGACCACGGCTTGACCGACGGCGGCCCAGGCCCGTCGCGCGTCGTCGAGCTTGGGCACGGCGGCGTGATCTGGGTGCTGGCCGACCGACCGACTGCCGGCGACGTCTCGCAGCTCGCGGAGCGGTTCGAGCTGCATCCGCTCGACGTCGAGGAGCTGGTCCGGCGGGGCGGCCGCCCGAAGCTCGCCGTCCGCGCCCGCTACAGCGCGGCCGTGCTCGACTTCCCCGTCCAGCTCGCGCGGCCGCGCCGCACCGCGCTGGGCCAGCTCAACCTGCTGGTGGGTGGGGACTTCGTGCTGGCCGTCCACGGCGGCGATCTGCGCCCGGCGGTCCGCCTGATGGACGACCTGCGGCAGGACGCGGCGCGTCGGGATAACGAGATGGCTTCGCCGGGGAGGCTGGCGTATAGCATCGTCCGTGGGCTGGTCGAGGCGTCGGAGCCGCTCGTCGCCCGGCTCGGCACCGCCGTCGACGGACTTCAGGAGGAGCTGCTAGCTGGGGTCGCCGACCAGCCGATCCAGCGGCTCAGCCAGATCCGTCGCGAGATGACGAGCCTGGGCCGGGCGCTCCGCCCGGACGTGGAGGTGCTGTTCGCCATGGCGCGCGCGCCCTTCACCGCGACTGGCGACCTGGCCGCCTACTGGGAGCTGGTGGCTGACGCGCTCCAGCGCCAGGTCGAGCAGCTCGAGGGTGGATGGAACGCGGTCGAGACGCTCGTCGAATCGGCGGAGTCGCTAGCTCGCGAGCGAGCCGACGCGCGCATGCGCGCGCTGCTCCTCTTCGCCGGGCTGCTTCTGCCGATCGTGACGGTCGGTTTGGTCTACCTGATGGCGGTACAGGCCGTGCCGAGCCTGGCGAACGAAGCCGACCTCGACGTCGCGATCGGCCTCATGCTGATCGCCGTCGTCGCCCTGGTCGGCTGGCTGCGCCGGCGACGACTGGTCTAGAACGGCGGCCCGGTGTTCGCCGGCCCGGCCTCGGCGGTCGTTCCGGGCGGAGCGAGGAACCCGGCCGGCGCGCCGTGTGCCGGCGCCCGGGGAGAGCCGAGGAAGGCGCGACGGCCGATCCCTCGTCGTCCCCCTCGGGACGACGGCACTGGGCGAGCGCTCCAGGCTCCTTCTTAGGGGGCGCGGTGCGTTTCCGAGGGGGCGCGGCGCGGGTCCTAGGCTTCCACTTTATCGATCCGGTACTGGATCGACCCGCCCGGCGCCTCGACGTCGACGACCTCCCCCACCGCCCGATCGACCAGCGCACGGCCGACCGGCGAGGCGACCGAGATGCGCCCGGCGCGCGGGTTCGCCTCGTTCGGCGAGACGAGCGTGTACTCGAGGTCCTCGTCGTGCGTCATGTCGTGGAGCACGACCCTGGCGCCGAGCCCGATCTTGCCGGCCGTCGAGGCGCCACCACCCTCCTCGATGATCTGCGCACGCGCGAGGATCGCCTGGAGCTGGCGGATGCGCGCCTCGACCTCGGCCTGGTGGTGCTTGGCGGCGTCGAACGGCGCGTTCTCGCGGAAGTCTTTGTCGATCCGCGCCTCGAACAGCTCGCGCGCGATCTCGGGCCGCTTGACGTTGATCAGGTGGTCGAGCTCGTCCTGGAGCCGTTTGTACCCCTCGGCGGTGAGCATCTCGCCGCTCGGCATCTCGACCTGCTCGGCCTTTGCCGGGCCATTCGACCGCGCGCCCGCGCGCACGGTCGAGCGCTTGATGCGGATGAACTTGCCGTAGTTGACGTCGGTAAAGCCCTGTTTGTGGGCGAACGCCAGGAACTGCTTGACCGGCTCGAGCCGGCGGGAGTCCGCGCCGGTCTTTTCGAACTCCTCCTGGTAGCGCTCGACCTCCTGGGCCGTCAGCGCGGACATCGGCCGGCCGTCGAACCACCGGACGAAGCGGTTCAGCTCCTGTTGCTGCTGCTGCTTCGCGTCGCCCTTCAGCGTCGCGCCGTAGCGGCCCACCGCCTCGGTCACCATCATGTCGCCGGTATTCGTCGTCGTCGGCATATGTGCTCCCGGAATCCCTGTCTCTGAAGAAGATTAGCGCGCGCCAGCGGCCTTTCGCCGCCGTCGCGGAGGCTTGCGGTCGACCGCTTCGCCGGCGTTGACCGGCTCGCCGAAGGGGCGCGATTCGTCGAGCAGCAGCGTCTCGACGCGGCGTGCGACGTCGTTCGGGAGGCGCGGTCCGCTGGCCAGCTTGCGCACCTCCGGTCGGGTGTCGCGCGCGTGGACGACGGGGATCGTCGGCTCTTCGACGTGGATCCGCGCGCGTGGGTGGGTCATCACGACCATCGCCGCGACCGGCACGGCGTCCGCCGCGCCGCCCAGCCGCTCGGCCAGCCAGGCCTTGACCTGCTCGGCCCCGCGCAGCGCCTCTTTCGTGGGGTTTCCGAGCGCGCCCTCGCTGAAGAACTGCAGCGCGGCCGCCGCGCCGCGGCGCGACCACCGGTCGCCCCGCACGGCGATGTCGCTCACGAAGGAGCGCGTCTCGATCACAACCAGCCCGTTGGGCGTATAGACGAGGTGGTCGACCGGGAGCGTGGGGATGTAGTTGAACAGGATCGTCTTGACGTCCAGCGACTTGAGGTTGATCGCCAGCGCCTCGTCTGGGCGTGGGTGGAGCGAGAACCGGAGCCAGTTGTTCTTGCCGATCGAGATCAAGACGTAGCCGGCGATCAGCGCCGCGTAGGAGACGACGATCGTGCTCGTCTCCTGCGCGCTGCCGAACCCGAGCCAGGTGTAGCCGAGGCCGCCGAAGAGCGCCAGGAAGCCCAGCGGCGTGCAGATCCGGCCGATCATGGCGCGCTTCCGGATGAAGCCGCGGTTGGTTACGACGCGCATCGCCCCTAGTCCGTGAAGCGCTTCAGCAGGAGCACGACGTTCTGCCCGCCGAAGCCAAACGAATCGGACAGCACCACGTCCACCTGGTGGTCGCGCGCGACGTTCGGCACGTAGTCGAGGTCGCACTCCGGATCGGGCTTCGACTGGTTGATCGTGGGGTGGACGCGCTTGTCGCGGATCGACAGGATCGAAACGACCGCTTCGATCGCGCCCGAGGCGCCCATGGAATGTCCCAGCATCGACTTCGTCGAGCTGATCGGCACGTTGTAAGCGTGATCGCCCAGCGCGATCTTCAGCGCCCTGGTCTCGGCGGCGTCGCCGGCCGGCGTCGACGTCGCGTGCGCGTTGACGTAACTGACCGCCTCGGGTGCGACGCACGACGAACGGAGCGCGTGCCTGATGGCCAGCGCCGCGCCGCGCCCGTCGGGGTCGGGCGCGACCATATGGTAGGCGTCGGACGAGCACCCGTAGCCGGCGAGCTCGGCCCAAATCGACGCGCGGCGTGCCCGCGCGTGCTCCAACTCCTCGAGGACGAGCGCAGCCGCGCCCTCGGCCGGGACGAGCCCGTCGCGCTCGCCGTCGAACGGGCGGCTGGCGCCCTGCGGGTCGTCGTTGCGCTGAGACAGCGCGCGGATGGCGCAGAACGCGGCGAGACCAGTCTCGCAGATCGACGCCTCGGTGCCGACCGCCAGCATCACGTCGGCGGCGCCGCGTCGTATCGCCTCGCTCGCCTCGCCGATCGCCTGCGCCCCCGCGGCGCAGGCGGTGATGATCGTCGAGCTGTACGCCTTCGCACCAAAAAGCTTCGACACTTGCCCAGCGGCCATGTTCGGCAGCATCTGCGGGAGGAAGAAAGGCGTGAGCCGCGTGCCGCCCTTCTCGCGTATGGTGCGGCAGCCCTCCTCGGTCGTGCCGAGCGAGCCAATACCGGTGCCGACCAGCACGCCGACCCGCTCCGCGTTCGACTCGTCGATCGACAAGCCGGCGCGCTCGATCGCCTCGTGCGTCGCGGACACCGCGAACTGGACGAACCGCGAGAGACGTCGGCCCTCCTTCGCGTCCACCCAATCCGGCAGCTCGTAGTCGAGCACCTCGCCGGCGAGCTGCGATGGGTACGCGCTCGGATCGAACGCCTGGATCCGCCCGACGCCCGACTTCCCCGCGAGAAGAGACGCCCACGTGGATTCGGCGTCGAGGCCGACTGGCGTGATCGCCCCGAAGCCGGTGACGACGACGCGACGCCGCTTCGGAGCATCGCTCAAACGGCAGCGCCCTCTGGCCGCGCGTGCGCCTCGATGCCGGCGCGGATCGCGCCGGTGAGGTCGGCCTCGGCGGCGTGCCGTGCGACGCGCAGCGCGGAGCGGATCGCCTTCGCGTTGGAGCGCCCGTGGGCGACGATGCAAACCCCCTGAACGCCGAGGAGCGGCGCGCCTCCGTACTCGTCGTAGTCTGTCCGCCGCCGGACGCGGCCAAACGCCCGCTTCATGAGCAGCCCACCCAGCATGCTGATCGGGTCGCGCCGGGCTTCCTCGTCGATCAACTGCCCGAGCAGCTTCGCACACCCCTCGCCATGCTTCAGGACGACGTTGCCGACGAAGCCGTCCATCACGATCACGTCGGCGGCGTGCTGCGTGATGTCCTTGCCTTCGACGTTGCCGACGAAATTGAGCTGGCTTCCTCGTAGCAGCGGGTATGCGTCGTGGACGAGCGCGTTCCCCTTCGTGTCCTCCTCGCCGTTGGAGAGCAGGGCGACGCGCGGGTACTGGCGATCGAAGACACGTTCGAGGTAGGCGGCACCCATAACCGCGAACTGGAGCAGGTGGTCGGGCTTGCAATCGACGTTCGCGCCGACGTCGACCAGCAGGCAGTGGCCTCGCAGCGTCGGGAAGATCGTGGCCAGCGCCGGCCTTTCGACGCCTGGGATGCGGCGGAGGCCGAAGAGCGCAGCCGCCATCGCCGCGCCGGTGTTGCCCGGCGTGACGAAAGAGCTCGCTTCGCCGGCTCGGAGGAGCCCGATGCCGACGACCATCGACGACTGGGGCTTCGCCCGCACCGCGTTGACCGGCTGGTCGTCCATCTCGATCACGTCCGGCGCGTGGACGACGTCGAGCCCGGTCGGCCGGCCGCCGAGGCCACGGAGAGCCCGCTCGATGTCGGCGGCGCGACCGACCAGGGTCACCTCGGCGCCGTCCTCGCGGGCGGCCTGAACGGCCCCGGCGACGATCTCGCCGGGCCCCAGGTCGCCGCCCATGACGTCGAGCGCAATACGCATGCTGGCCGATGATAGCAGTCAGTTCGGGGAGCCTCGATCCCCGTTTCTTGCGGCCCCCGCTTGGTCGTCCGTACCCTCGGGTGCGAGGAGGGCACCCAACTGAAAGAGCTGAACGAATACCAGGTCTACTTGCTCCAGGAGTTCGTCGAAGACTGGCGGGAAGGGCACATGTCGCGGCGCGATATGGTCCGCCGCACCGTCTACCTCACCGGCGGCGTCGCCTCCGCCGCGACCGTGCTGCTTTCGATGGGCTGTGCCCCACAGCCATCGCCGACCGCCGCCGCAACCAAGCCTGCCGCCGCTGCCACGACCGCGCCGGCGGCGACCAGCGCACCCGCCCCGACCAGCGCGCCAGCCGCCACGAGCCCCGCGACGGCCCAGCCGACGCCCGCGACCGGGGCGCCGTCCCCGGCGGCATCGTCCACCAGCGCTGCGACCCCGGCGGCCACCGGCGTGGCCGCCGCGACGAAGCCGGCCGGCGCGGCCTCGCCCGCCGCGACCGGGGCAGCCTCACCCGCGGCTGGCGCCACTGGCGCGGCGTCGCCCGTGGCCGGCGCGGCCGGCACCGCTGCCCCGGCCGCCGCGCAGGCTCCCCCGCCAACCCCGAGCGGACCGCGCTCGCCGCTGTCGGTCAAGGCGGACGATCCGGCGGTCGACGCCAGGGACGTCGACTTCCCTGGCGAAGCCGGCAAGGTGCTCGGCTACCTGGTCAAGCCGAAGGCGGCCGGCACGTACCCCACGCTGATCGTCATCCACGAGAACCGCGGCCTCACCGAGCACATCCGCGACGTGACCCGCCGCGCCGCCAAGGAGGGCTACGTCGCACTGGCGGTCGACCTGCTCTCGCGCCAGGGTGGCACGAAGGTGGTCAACGACGACGCCCGTGCCGCCGGGCTGCTGGGCCAGGCCAAACCCGACGACCTCGTCGCCGACTTGAACGCCGGCGCAAAGTTCGTGGTGACCGACAGCAGCGCCGCAAAGGACAAGCTCGGGGCGTTCGGCTTCTGCTTCGGTGGTGGGTACACGTGGCGGCTCATCGGCGCCAACCACGACGTCAAGGCGGCCGTTCCGTTCTACGGTCCCGCGCCCCAGGACACCGCGCCGCTCTCGACGACCAAGGCAGCGGTCTACGCGATCTTCGCCGGGAACGACAACTTCGTCAACCCGGGCATGCCGAAGCTCGAGGACGCGCTGAAGAAGGCTGGCGTGCCCTACGAGCTCAAGGTCTACCCGGGCGTCAACCACGCCTTCCACAACGATACCGGCCCGGCCTGGAATGAGCAGGCCGCCGTCGACGCGTGGAAGAACATGATCGCCTGGTTCAAGAAGTACCTGGCCTAGGCGAGCGCGGGTCGGCGGGCGGTCGCGAACGGGAGCGCCCGCTCGCCGACGATCGTCAGGCAGACGGCCGCGGCGGAGAAGCCGAGCATGCCGTTGCCGATCAGGGCTAGATAGTACGAGTGCGTGTGGTCGTACACCAGCCCGGCCAGGAACGCGGCGACGCCGGAGGCGATCCACATGCCCATGACCATCGTGCCCGTGATGAGCCCCAGGTTCTTCCGGCCGAAGGCGTCGGCCGCGAGCGCCGACGACAGCGGCACGGTGCCGGTCCACGACAAGCCGAGGGTCAGCGCGGCCAGCAGCCACATCTGCTCGCTGTTGGCACCCAGCAGGACGACGTAGGTAATCCCGCGCAGCGCGTAGACGGCCGCCAGCATCCTGCCCCGGCCGATGCGGTCGGCCAGCCAGCCGACTACGATCGCCGCAGGCAGGCTCAGGCCGCCGGCGAGGCCCAGCGACTCGGACGCGGTCATCTCAGGCACGTGCATATCCATCGCGTACGGCATCAAGTGCGTCGACGGGAAGCTCATCGTCACTCCGCACGCGATGAGCCCGAACGACAGTTGCCAGAAGACAGGGCTGCGCAGCGCGGTCGCGACGTCCACCCCCTCGTCGTGCCGCCTCGTCTCGGCACGCTCCGCCGGTGCACCGCCGTCCGCCGCCAGGCCGACGTCGGCGGGCTTGTCGCGGATGACGAGCCAGGCGAACGGCGTCACGATGAGCAGGGAGATCGCCGCGATCGTCTGGAAACCTGCCTGGAACCCGTAGTTGAGCAGTACCCAGGTCGCGAACGGCACGATCAGCAGCTGCCCGATCGCCGTGCCGGACGTCGAGAACGACATCGCCGTGCCGCGCCGCCGCACGAACCAGGCGCCGACCAGTTTCGCCGAGAGCACGGACGACGTGGTCGCCGTGCCGAGCGCGCCGACCACGCCGTAGAGCAGGTACACCTGCCACAAGTCGCCGGCCATCGCCAGGCCGAGGAAGGACAAACCGAGCAGAGCCATCCCGCCCGCGCCGACCAGCCGTGCGCCGAGGCGGTCGACGAGCAGCCCGGCGGCCGGCTGAAGCAGGCCGCCGAGCACGAGATTGATCGTGATCGCCAGCGAGAGGGCTTCGCGACCCCAGTCGTGCGCCTCCGACACCGGCTTGAGGAACACGCCGAAAGCGAACCGCGCGCCGGACGACGCCGCGAGCAGCAGCGCGACGGAGCCCACGATCACCCAGCCGTAGAAGAAGCCGGGTGGACGTCTCACGCCGCGATTGTATTTGTCACCGACGGTTCATGCCGTCCAATTGCATCTCCCGCTAGCCTTCCATAGAATGCGCCGCACTTGAGGACAGGCGGACGCACAAACCCCTGTTTCGAGGGTGCACGAGCTGACTGACGTCCGCTCCCAGACGAGGCTCCTGCGCGACCCGCAGATCGCGCGGTGCCTGGCGGGAAGCTTCCTGCTCCGTGGCGCCGCCTCGGGCGCGGTCGCCTTGATCGCCTTCTACATCGCCGACCTCGAGCGCGCGCACGCGCACGTGCGCGGCAGCCTCGTCATCGGGCTGGCAACGCTGCTCTTTTTCGCGGCCGAGATCGTCGGCGCGGTCGTGTTCGGCGCCCTGTGCGACCGGCACGGCGAGCAGCGGTACCTGCGGCTCGGCCCGCTGTTCGGCGGGGCCTCGGCGTTGGTGATGGGCCTCGCGGCGGCGATCCCGGTCGTCGTGGTCGCCCGCGTGTTCCAGGGGTTGTCGACGGCTGCCGCCGTACCGGCCACCCTGGCGATCCTGTCGCGGCACAGCGCCGACGACGAGGACCTGCGTGGCCGGGTGATGAGCGCCTTCGAGATCTCGGCGATCGGCGGGATGGCCGCCGGCTTCGTCGGCGTCGGCGCGCTCTGGGATCGCTTCGGCCTCTCGTCCTTCTACTTGATGGTCGTCGTGTACGCCGCCAGCCTCGCGCTTCTCTGGGGCGTCGGCCGTGCGCACGGCCGCCACGTCAAGGTGGAGCGCGGTGCCGGTGTCCGTTTCCTCCGGTCGCCGCGCGCGCTCCGGCTCGTCCCCGCCTGGTTGGCCGTCAACGCCGTGCTCGGCATCTGGCTGACGCACGCGACGCACCAGCTCAAGCGAGCAGACGACCCGACGCAGCTCCTCGTCGGCGGCTACACCGGCGCCGAGATCAGCCTCTACGGTGCGGTCACGCTCGGGCTGTTCGTGGTTGGCATCGGCGTGTGGGGTTGGGCGATGGGGCGGCTCGGCAGCCTGCGCGTCATGTCGCTCGCGCTGGTCGGGCTGACCGCGATGCTGCCCGGCCTCTACTTCCTCAACTGGTCGACGCCGAACGACGCCGTCCGCATCGCCGGGTGGCTCGCCGTCTGCGGCGCCGGTCTGGTGGTGGCGAGCGGCTTCACGCCGGCTGCGCTGGCGTACCTCTCGAAGATCGCCGAGGAGCACGCCGCGGAGCGCGGCGCGATCATGGGTGTCTACTCCGTTCTGCTGGGTGTCGGGCAGGCAATCGGCGCCACGATGGGGGGCGTTGCTGCCGACCGCTGGAGCATCGACGGGATGATCGCGCTCTCCGCGGTGTTCACGCTCGGCTCGATCCTCGCCGTTGTCGCGCTCGTGCGCGCGGATCGCGCCTTCGAGGGAGGGCCGACCGCGATCGGAGCACTGCCGAGCCGCGGCGCGTAGGCGCGCGCCCGGCCGTAAGCCCGCTTCGTCCATAATGCGCTCGTGCCAGCCCGGTGCGTGCTCATCGTCGACGACGACGACAGCATCCGCGAGTTCGTCCAACTGGCGCTCGCGGACGAGGGGTTCCACGTCCTGTCCGCCGAGCACGGGGCTGCCGCGCTCGATCTGCTCGAACGGGAGGTGCCCGGCGTCATCCTGCTGGATATGGCCATGCCGGTGATGGACGGGTGGGAGTTCGCCAAACGCTACCGCGAGCGCCCGGGACCGCACGCGCCCATCGTCGTCGTCACCGCCGCGCGCGAGGCTGCCGAGCGGGCTCGCCAGATCGCCGCGGATGACCACCTCGCGAAGCCGTTCGACCTCGACAAGCTCATAGAGCTCGTCGAGCGTTACGCGGACTGAGCGGTCGGGGACCAGCTGTCAGCGGCGGGCTCCCGTGGTCTCCCGCGTGGACTGACTGCCGATCGCTGACCGCTCAAATGTCCAGGTTCTTGACGCTCTTGGCGTGCGTCTGGATGAATTTTTTCCGCGGCGGGACGGCGTCGCCCATCAAGGTGTCGAACACCTCGTCGGCCTGAGCGGCGTCCTCCACTGTGACCTGGAGCAGCGTCCGGTTGGCCGGGTTCATGGTGGTTTCCCAGAGCTGCTCCGGGTTCATCTCGCCGAGGCCCTTGTACCGCTGGATCTCGACCTTGTCGCGCTGAACCTTCTTGTCCTTCACGATCCGGTCGATCATCTCCTCGCGCTCGGTCTCGCTATAGGCGTAGTGGATCTCCTTGCCGTGGGTGACGCGGTAGAGGGGCGGTTGGGCGATGTACAGGTAGCCCTGGTCGATGACCTGCGGCATGTGGCGGAAGAAGAAGGTCAGCAGCAAGGTGCGGATGTGCGCGCCGTCGAAGTCGGCGTCCGTCATGATCACGATGCGGTGGTAGCGCAGCTTCTCCGGCCGCATGCTCGTGCCGATGCCGGCGCCGAGCGCGGTCACGATCGCCCGGATCTCCTCGTGGGCGAGCATCTTGTCCTCGCGCGCCTTCTCGACGTTCAGGATCTTGCCGCGCAGCGGTAGGATGGCCTGGAAGCGGCGGTCACGCCCCTGCTTGGCCGAACCGCCGGCTGAGTCGCCCTCGACGAGGTAGAGCTCGCTCTTACCCGGGTCGCGCTCCTGGCAGTCGGCCAGCTTGCCCGGCAGTGTCATCCCCTCGAGCGCGCCCTTGCGGATGACCGTGTCGCGCGCCATCTGGGCGGCCTTGCGCGCCCGCGAGGTCGTCAGGACCTTGTCGATGATCTTCTTCGCGTCGGCGGGGTTCTCTTCGAAGAAGGCGCGCAGCGAGTCGGCGACGACGGTCTCGACCTGGTTGCGGACCTCGGCGTTGCCGAGCTTGTTCTTGGTCTGCGACTCGAACTGTGGGTCCTGGAGCTTGACCGAGACGATCGCCGTCAGCCCCTCGCGGACGTCCTCGCCGGCGAGGTTGCCGTCGTCGTCTTTCAGCAGGTTCGCCTTCTTGCCGTAGTCGTTGATCGTGCGGGTGAGGGCTGTCCGGAAGCCGGTGAGGTGCGTGCCACCGTCGGACGTCGTCGAGTTGTTCGCGAACGAGAACACGGACTCGGCGTAGCCGTCGTTGTACTGGAGCGCGACCTCGACGCTCGTGCCCTCGATCTGCCTCTCGACGTAGAAAGGCCGGTGGAGCACCTGGCGGTTCTTGTTCAGGTGGCGGAGGTAGGAGAGGATGCCACCCTCGAAGTAGAAGGTGAGCTCGCGGCCGAGCGGCTCCTTGCCGCGCAGGTCGCGGATCGTGATGGTGAGGCCCTTGGTCAGGTAGGCCAGCTCGCGGAATCGCTGGGCGAGCGCGTCGAACTGGTAGTCGAGCGTGTGGAAGATCTCGGCGTCGGCCAGGAATGTGGTGGTCGTGCCGTGGCGGTCGCTCGGCCCGATCTCCTCGACCGGGCCGGTCGGCACACCGCGCCGGTATTCCTGGCGGTAATGCTTGCCCTCACGCTCGACGTCGACGCGCAGCCATTCCGAGAGGCCGTTGACCGCCGAGACGCCAACGCCGTGCAGACCAGAGGCGACCTTGTAGCCGTTCGAGCCGAACTTGCCGCCGGCGTGCAGCACCGTCATGACGGTCTCGAGCGTCGACTTGCCGGTCTGGCGGTGCACGCCGACCGGGATGCCTCGTCCGTTGTCCTGCACGGTCACCGAGCCGTCGGCGTTCAGCGTCACCGTGATGGTGTCGCAGAAGCCGGCCATCGCCTCGTCGACCGAGTTGTCGACGACTTCGCCCACGATCTTGTGCAAGCCACGCACGTCGGTCGAGCCGATGTACATGCCGGGCCGTTTGCGAACCGCCTCCAGGCCCTCGAGGACCTGGATGGAGTCCTCGTCGTACTCCCCGGTCGCGGCGGTCGACAAGTGATCCTTCGGTTCTTCGACGATCAAAGCGGTACCTCGGCGTGCTAGTGGTGTGTCAGGTGCTTCGCCGCGGCTCTGCGAGCCGAGCGATCCGGTTCCGGTAGAAGAGCATGCTGGCCGCCGCCAAACCGCTCTCGATGTAG
>DASRFH010000135.1:0-29728 GCA_035651675.1 Chloroflexota bacterium
CGCCACCGGCCCGATCCCCTCGGTCGGGCCAGGCGACCTCGCCCCGACGATCGTGGCGCTGCGCGCGACCGGGACGGCGCTCGCCGGCGCGGCGACCGCCGCGGCCGCGCGCACGCCGCCGGGCGCGACCGCGACGCCGACGACCGCCATCGAGCAGCTCACCCCCGACCCCGGACCGAAGGAGCGCTGCCGGTTCGAGGTCGTCGTGCCGCCGATGCCAGCCGGCGGCACGTACGACATCCTCTTCCAGCAGCACAACAGGGCCGACGTGGTCGTCCTCTGGTCGCAGGCCGCCGGCGAGGTCGCGCTCTACGCGCTGCCGCCCGGCGCGACGACCGGCGGGCAGCCGGTGGCGAGCGGGTCGGCGGGGGCAGGGCGCGACGTCGTCGCGCGCGCACAGGCGGCGGGCGCCTACCGCGCCCACCTCCAAAGCCAGGCGGACCAGCCGATCGACGAGACGCGCGTCGCGCTGTTCTTCGACGACAAATCGAGCTGTCTGCCGAAGCCGAGTGGCGCGAGCGGCGACACGGCGACGGTCCCGCCACTCGGCGCAGCGCCCACGCTTCCCCCGTCGACCTCCACACCACCCGCCGCGCCGGTGCCGACCGCCACGCCGACCCCCCGCGAGGCGTCGACCGCCAGCGCGCCAGCGGCCGGCGCGCCGACGGCGACCGTCCCGGCGCCGACGCCGACCGGTGCGTCGACCGCGGCGGCAGTCGCGAGCCCGACCGATGCCCCAACGGCCGCGTCACCCGCGCCGTCGCCGACGCCGGCGCGGCCGACGGCGACGACCGTGCCGAGCACGCCGAGCGCGACGGCGACGCCGGTGAAGCCGTACCTCGACTGCGCGCCCTACCTGCGCGGACCGAGTGGCTACCTCGAGACAAGGCCGATCGTCTGGACCGACGCCGCCAGGACGGTGCTCGGCTCGCTGCCGGTGCGCGCGTTCCTCCGAGCGCCGAGCGGGAGCGTGGCGTCGGCCGCGTTCACCGTGACCCCCGATCGGCCGTCGCGGCAGCTGCCGCTGAGCGGCTTCGGACAGTACCACTTCTGGATGGAGGCGGATGGTGCGGACCTGGACCCGGATTGCTCGTGGGATTTCCAACATGACCGTTACACGTAAGCTCCGCGTCCTCGCCGTCGCCGCGCTCGTCGCCGCCGCGGCGCTGCTGCCGCAGCCCGGCGCGGTCGGCGCGCAGTCGTCGGCCGCCGGCGGCGTGGGGCGCGGGAAGGTGAAGGCGGACTACGACCCGAAGATGGGCGTGCGGATCGCCAGCCCGGACGGCAAGGTCCAGCTCACCGCGCCGGTCGACGCGCTCGACGAGCCGGCTACCTTCTCGAACGAGACGATCGAGCCGCCCGGATCGGTCGGCCACGGCGTCCGGCTCAGCAAGGGGTTCAAGCTCGAGGCGGCGAGCGCCGCCGACGGGCGGCAGCTCAGCCGCTTCGCGAAGCCGCTGCGGCTGGTCGTCGGCTACGACGACGCCGACCTGGCCGCCGTCAAGGGTCGCGCGACCGCGCTGCGGCTCTTCTACCAGGACGCGGTGGGATCGTGGGTGATGATCCCCACCACCGTCGACACGGCCGCGCGCACCCTCAGCGCGTCCGTCGACCACTTCACGACGTTCGCGGTCGGAACCGTGCAGTTTTCCGACGACTTCCAGCGGCCGGACAGCAGCACGTCGCTCGGCACGACGACGACCGGTCAGAGCTGGCAGACGGACGGCAGCACCTGGGGCATCTGCGGCGCAAAGGCGTGCGTGTTCCAGCCGCCCGGCGGCGGAAACTACGTGCGCATCGACTCCGGCATCCCCGACCAGCACGTCGGCGTGACGGTGAGCGCGCGCGTCCCGGGCGCGACCGGCCAGGCCGGGCTGCTGGCGAACGTGACCGCCGATTGGAGCACGAACCTCGACTACGTCGGCATCGATCCGAGCGGACGCGTCGAGGTCTGGACGCTGGTGAACGGTACGTGGAGCAGCGGCCCCATCGCGGCCGCCAACACCAGCTACACCGGCGGCAGCGCGCACTTCCTCGAGTACGGCGTCTCCAGCGGGACGGTGACCGTCTGGGTGGACGGGACGCAGGTGCTGGGGCCAGTCACCATCCCGGCGCCACCGCTCGGCGCGACGATGGCCGGCCTTTACGTCGACGCGACCGAGCCCTCGGCGAACTGGGCGACGTTCGACAATTTCGCGGTCGGTCCCGGACCGTAGGCCGGCCGCCGGCGTCCAGCGCTAGAACGCTGGCCCGGTGGTGTCATCCCGAGGAGGGACGACGGGGGGTCTCGGCCGGCGCGCCGTCCTCGGCTCCCCCGGGGCGCCGGCACACGGCGCGCCGGCCGGGGTTCCTCGGTCCGCTCGGAACGGCAGCCGAGGCCGGGCCGGCGAACACCGGGCCGGCGTTCTAGCCGAGCGCCGAGCCTATCCCGAGGAAGCGGTCCATCAGCCGCTGGGCCTGCGGGCCGGCGCCCACCTCGTAACAGTCGCAGTAGGCGGTGATCGTGGCCCGCCGGGCGAGGTCCGCCCACCCGCGTGTTCCACCCCGCTCGGCGAGGTCGATGAGGCCGAGGAAGCGCTCGAGCCGCGCGAGGTGGAACCGGCGGAGGGCTGCGGCGTCCGCGAAGGGGCCTTGCTGCGTCACGGCGAACCTCAGCGTCGACCGAACAACAGGCGCGTCTTCTTCCTGGCGTTGACCTGCTGCTTCAGCCCTTCGACCAGCGCGGTGTAGGCGGCGTTGAACGCGGCGGTGTCGGTGCGGCTGTCGGCCAGCACGCGCTGGACCGTCTTCAGTGTCGTGAGCTCCCCGGTGCGGCCGATCTCGATCAGGAGGTCGCAGGCGCCGACCTGCTTCTCGAGCCAGGCGACGAACGCCTCGTGGCAGACGTCGCAGCCGCGCGGCACGGGGATCTCGCCGAGCCGCACCCTGATGCCGGTGAACAGCTCGCGCTGCTCGGTCCCGCAGTGGGCCGCCCCGGGCGCGACCATCTCGGGCGGCTTGGCCCGCGCGTCGAGGATCAGCACGCCGACCTGGCGAATCCAGGAGCGGCGCAGCGTCGTCGCCTCGGTCATCAGCTCGCGGACGGCGCGCAGGTAGGCGGCGACGTTCCGCGGCGTGGCCGGGAGCGGTGCGGCCGATGGGGCCGGCGTTGGCGCATGCGGTTCGGACAATGCGGGGCTCCGCGCTTAGTGTTGGTGCGGATACCAGTATCGGCGTTCGGGCGCCGGGGGACCGTTTCAGTTCCGCGTCAGCGGCCCGCGGGATCGGGTAATGTGCGGGCGCCCAAGGAGAGTCCCGATGAAGATCACCCGCGTCGCCCCCTGGATCGTCGACGGCCCGCCCGAGGAGCAGCGCCCGGCGGTGCCCGGGCGCGTGAACGCCGGCGCCCACCTGCAGCAGTACGTCTTCGTGCAGGTCGACACCGACGAGGGCCTGACCGGTTGGGGCGAGGTCACCAGCTACCCGGGCGGGCTGCCGAACCGCGCCGTCGCCGCCTACCTGCGCGAGGCCGAGCCGCTGCTGGTCGGGCAGGACCCAATGCACGTCGAGGCGCTCTGGCACCGGCTGTTCCGCGCCTTCACCTACGTCGGCACGCGCGGCGCGACGACCGCCACCATCAGCGCGGTCGACATCGCGCTGTGGGACATCCGCGGCAAGGCGCTCGGTCGACCAATCTACGACCTGCTCGGCGGACCCGTCCGCGCGACCGTCCCGCTCTACGTGCACTTCCCGCAGGGACGCTCGGTCGCCGAGGCGGTCGAGGGCGCGATGACGCAGGTGCGCGGCGGCGCCAGGGCGATCAAGACCGACCCGTTCCTGACCTCGTTCCCGGAGCGGCACGTCGCCTACCTCGACGGCTCGTGCCCACCCGACGCCGAGGAGTACGGCGTCGAGCTGATCGCCGGCGTCCGCGAGGCGATCGGGCCGAGGGTCGAGCTCCTGATCGACGCGCACGCGATGTACAACGTGCCGACGGCCGTCCGGCTCGCGAACCGGCTGGCGCCGTACGGCATCGGCTGGTTCGAAGAGCCGGTACCGCCGGAGAGCCTTGACGCGCTCGCGCAGGTGCGCGACCAGGTGCCGGTGCGGATCTGCGTCGGCGAGCGGCTGCACACCCGCTGGGAATTCCTGCCGATCTTCCAGCGGCGCCTGGCCGACTACGTGATGCCGGACGTGACCTGGACCGGCGGGATCAGCGAGCTGAAGAAGATCGCGACGATGGCCGAGGCCTACTACGTGCCGATCACGCCACACGACGCGAGCGGCCCGGTGAACCTGATGGCCGGCGCGCACGTCTCGATGACGGTGCCCAACCTTTACCGGCTCGAGGCGCGGCGGATCAGCTTCGGCTTCTACGACGCGTTCCTCCAGGAACCGCTCGTGGTCCGCGACGGGGAGCTGGTCGTGCCGAACAAGCCGGGGCTCGGGATCGAGCTGAACCCGGAGTACTTACGGGCGAACGCCGTCGAAGGGTTCGCCGGGTAGAATTGTGCCCATGAGGGCGACCGGCACGGCGTACCGGTTCACCGTCGACGATCTGGCGCGTATGAACCCCCGGCCGCTCGACGATACGCGCTACGAGATCATCGACGGGGAGCTGCACGTGTCCACGCAGCCTCATCCCTTCCACCAGTTCACTTCGCTCAGCTTCGGCTACGCGCTGCGCAGCTGGGACGCGACGGGCGGCGGGGTCACCCTCGTCGCACCCGGCGTCGTGTTCGCTCCCGACGACGCGGCGGCGCCCGACGTCGCCTGGTTCCAGAGTCGCGAATCGTTCGCGCGGGCGTTCGGTCCGGACGAGAAGCTCCACGCCGCCGACCTGGTGGTCGAGGTCCTGTCGCCGGGGCGCGAGAACGAGCGGCGGGACCGCGAGCTCAAGCTCGCCATGTACTCGCGCTGGCGCGTCAAGGAATACTGGCTGGCCGACTGGCGCGACCGAACGGTGCGGGTCTACCGCCAGGGTGAGAACGGCCTGGCGCTGGCGGCCACGCTCGGCGAGGACGGCGCGCTGACCTCGCCACTCCTGCCCGGCTTCGCGGTGCGCGTGGGCGGCCTGTTCCCTAACCTGGAGCTTCCCGCTCCGTGAGGTTCACGACCTGCGCGCCGCTGGCGCGGACGAGGTTCTCGGGGGTTATGAGGATCTCCTCACCCCACTGGCCGGCGCCGACGCCCAGGAGCGGCTCGCGGGCGAGGGCGGCGTCGAGGAACGAGCGGAAGCCGGGCGGCTGCCAGTGGAAGGGCGGGATCGAGCCGACCACGTAGCCGGTCGTCGCCAGCACGTCCTCGGGGCGCGCCATCCGCACGTCGCGCGTGCCGACCGCCTTCTTCAGCAGCCCGGACACCGCGCTGCGGTCGCCGCCGACCATCACCAGCACGCGCTCGCCCTTGTCGCTCTCGAACACCAGCGTCTTGACCGCCTGGTGCTCGCGCAGGCCGAGCACGCGCGCGACCGACGCCGCGCCCTTCTCCGTCTCCGGCGGGAAGCTGCGCCGCTCGTACGGGATGCCGAGCCGGTCGAGGTGCTCGTGGGCGGGTAGCTGCGGCACGCCGATCAGGTGCGGATCTGTGCCCGCTCGTCGCCGCTGAGCGGCTGGACGTAGAGGCCGGCGCCCTCGCGGCGCGGCATCGAAGCCCCGCCAGCGCGGGTCGGGGCCGGGACCTCGATCGCGCGCAGCTTCGCCTCGTCGATCTCGATGCCCCAGCCTGGCTTGTTGCCGCAGTGGATGAAGCCGTCCTCGATCCAGGTGTCCACGGTGAAGCACGGCTCGCGGCCGGGGTCCACCACCTCCATCATGTTGTGGTTCGGAAGCGCGGCGGCGACGTGCGCCTGGAAGTTGCCGGGGCAGTTCATCATCGAGACGGGCTGCTCGAAGCCTGCCGCCATGTGCGCGATCTGCAGGCAGGCGGTCACACCGCCCATGCCCTGCGCGCTGACGTTGTACACGTCGGCCGCACGGTTGGCGATCAGGGCGTAGAAGTCGCCAGCGTTCTTGAGGTTCTCGCCGGTCGCGACGGCCGCCTTGACGCCGCGCGAGACCTGGCGCAGCCCCTCGTAGTCCCACCGTCGCGCCGGCTCCTCGACCCAGAAGATGTCGAAGTGCTTCTCGAACTCGCTCACCTTCTGGATCGCCATCTTCGGCGACCAGTACTCGTTGGCGTCGATCATGAGGTAAGGCCGCCGGTTGTTCCGGCTGAGCGCGTCCTTGACGATGCCGAGCCGGCGCAGGTCCTCGTCCATGTCGAGCCCGACCTTGAGCTTGCCGCCGTCGATCCCCTGCTCGGCCATGCGGCTGTAGAAGGCGTGGAGCTGGTCGTCGTTCAGGCAGAGGTCGATGCCGCTGGCGTACGCTTTGCACCGTCCCTCGCGCGCGCCGAGCAGCCGCCAGAGCGGCTCGCCGTGGATCTTCGCCTTCAGGTCCCAGAGCGCGCAGTCGAGCGCGGCGACCGCCCGGGCCGTGTCGCCCTCGTTACCCCGCTTGAAGACGAAGTCGTCCATCTTCTTCCAGAGCCCGACGACGCCGCGCGGGTCTTCGCCGATCAAGATCTGGCCGATGCTCTTCACCTGGGCGCTGCCGGAGAGCGCCACGCCGGTGATCCCCTCGTCGGTGTCGACGAACGTGAACGCCCCCGAGCCCTGCTGGTTGCCCGTCGGGAAGTTCACGTCCCCGATCGGGCGGCCCATCGTGAACTCGTAGTAGCGGACGCGGACGTCGGTGATCTTCACATCTCCCCCTTCATTGCCGGGCGCTGGCGTGGCCGGGTACCTCGGGCCTGGCCACGCCAGGTCGCGGTCGGTCATCCCTCTGCCCTCCGCGCACGGAGGCCATGGTACCCGGCTCACGCCGGCGGGGTGGACGACAGCGCCTATTCGGCGGCGCTGTCGTCCCGCGCGAAGGCGAGCTGCGGCACCAGCCGCGGCGCGGGCGCCGGCTCCGGCACGACGGGCCGCGGCTCGACCGCCGGCCGCCGGAAGAGTCGCCCGACCAACACCTCCAGGTCGTCGAAGACGGTGTACATCGCCGGCACGAACACCAGCGTCAGCAGCGTCGAGGTGAGCAGGCCGCCGATGAGCACGACCGCGACCGAGACGAGCAGCTCGGAGCCCTCCTCCAGCCCGCTCGCGATCGGCAGCAGCGCCGCCATCACCGAGACGGTCGTCATCACGATCGGCCGAAGGCGGGTCGGGCCCGCCTTCAGCAGCGCCTCGCCGCGGCTCAGGCCAGACTGACGCAGGTGGTTCGTGTAGTCCACGAGCAGGATCGCGTTCTTGCCCACCAGCCCGGCCAGGACGGCGATGCCGATCATGCTGAAGATCGTGAACGGGTTGTGCGTGATCGCCAGGCCGCCCAGCGCCCCGACCACGGCCAGCGGCAGCGACATCAGCACCGCCAGCGGCCGCGTCAGCGACCCGAACAGCATCATCATCAGCATGTACATCATCACCACCGCGACGCCGAGCGCGCGGCCGATCTCCATGAACGCGCTGCCGCCGTCGTCGCCCTGACCGGCGTAGGCGACCTTGTAGCCCGGCGGCAGCGGCACCGCCGAGACCGCCTTGGTCACCTCGTTCTGGACGTCGCCGACCAGCTTGCCGTCCCCGGCGCCCGCGCTCACCGTGATCGAGCGCACCCGGTTGACGTGCTGGATGTTCGTCGGGATCTGCGCCTGGCGCAGCGTCGCGAATTGGCCGAGCTCGACGACGCCCTTGCTGCCCGCGACCGGCAGCCTGGCGATGTCGTCCGGCGACAGCCGGTCCGCGCCGTCGCGCAGCACCCGGATCGGGATGGCGCTCTTGCCCGTCTGACGGAACTGCGTCGCGTTCGACGTGAAGCCGTCGATCGCGGTGCGGAGCGCGACGCCGGCGTCGCGTGCGTTCACCCCCAGGTCGGCCGCGCGGGTCCAGTCGATCGTCGCGCGGAGCTGCGTCTGGCGGTTGTCGTTGCCGTTGTGCACGTCGGCGGCGCCCGGCGCGCTGCGCACGGCCGCCTCGATCCTGGTCGAGAGCGCGTCGAGCGTGGCCGGGTCGTTGCCGAGCACCTGGACCTGGATCGGCGCCCCGCCGAACCCGTCGAAACCGAACGCGTTCGGCATACCGATCATCAGCTCGGCGCCCGGGAACTTGCCGTCCCACCGCTGGCGGAGCTGCTCGCCGAAGGCGGCGGCGGAGACGCGCCGATCGCGCGGCGGCACCATCAGCGCCGCGATCTGCGCCTGGTTGGGGCTCGTGCTGTTGCCGGCCATGCCGATCACGGTGTAGATCCCGCGCACCTCTGGCATCGTGCGCAAGTCGGCCTCCATCTGGCGCGCGACCCGGTCGGTCGCCTCGAGCGAGGTGGCCGGCGGCATGGTGAGCGTGATGTCCATCTCGCTCTGGTCCCCGCTCGGGAAGAAGTCGTTGCCGATGAGGCCGAGGAAGGGCAGTGAGAGCCCGCCCACGAAGGTGAGCAGGCCGATCCCGATCACGAGCCAGCGCTTCGGCAGCGACGCGGCCAGCAGCCGCTGGTAGCCGTGCTCCAGCCGCTCGAACCCGCGGTCCCAGACGCGCCCGAAGCGGCTGAGCAGCCCGCTGCTCGTCGTCTCCTCGCCGTGCCTGAGCAGCTTGCTGGCCAACAGCGGCGTGACCGTGAACGAGACGACCAGCGAGGCGAGGGTCGCGGTCGTGATCGTGACGGCGAACGGCGCGAGGAACTGGTTGCCCAGCCCGCTCGTCATCACCGCGATCGGCAGGTAGACGACGACGTCCACCAGCGTGATCGTCATGGCGGCCATGCCGATCTCGCTTCGGCCGTCGATCGCGGCCTGCCAGGGCGACTTGCCCATGGCGAGGTGCCGGTGGATGTTCTCGAGGACGACGATCGAGTCGTCCACCAGGATGCCGACGCTCACCGTCAGGGCGATCATCGTCATCAGGTTCAGGTTGTAGCCGCGCGCGCTCATCACCACGAGCGTGGTCAACAGCGAGATCGGGATCGAGACGAGCACGATGGTCGTGCTGCGCCACGTGTGCAGGAACAGCAGCAGGATCGCGCCCGTGATGAAGATCGCCTCGATCAGCGCGCTCTGGACAGTGTTGAACGACTTCGACGTGTAGGTCGCCTGGTTGACGACGACGTCGAGCTTGGTGTTCGGCGGCAGCTGCGTCTTGAGTTGCTCGATCGACCGCTGGATGCCGTCCACGACCGTGATCGTGTTGGCGTCCTTCAGCTTCGAGACGACCAGCGCCACTCCGGGCTGGCCGTCGACGCGCACCAGCGTGTCGCGCTTCTTGAGCGTGTCCTCGACCCGGGCGACGTCGCTCAGGTAGACCGGCCCGCTCGGCGTCTGCGCGACGACGACGCGGCCCAGCTGCGGCACCGCCGGCGCCAGCGAGTCGAAGTAAACGGCCAGGTCCCGGCTGCCCTGCGTGATCGAGCCGGCCGGGACCTCGAGCTGCTGGCTCTGCAGCGCGCCGACCACCTGCGAGATGGAGAGACCGCGGCCGCGGAGCTTGTCTTCGTCGACGAGGACGTGCAGCTCGCGCGTGACCCCTGAGCGGATCGCCGTCGAGCCGACGCCCGGCACCGCGTTGAACGCCGGCTGGACCACGTCCTCGGCGAGCTGCTGCAGCCGCACCATCGGCTGGTCGCCCGACAGGACCACCGTCGCCACGCCGACGTAGCTCAAGTCGAATTTGACGACCGACGGCGTGTCGGCGTCGGTCGGCAGTTGGTTCCTGACGCCGTTGACGACGCGCTGGACGTCGCTCGAGACCAGGTCCGTGTTGGCCTGGTCGGTGAAGGTCACGGTGACGATCGAGAGCCCCGCCGCCGACGTGGACCTGAGCCCGTTCTTATCGATGTTCGGCAGGGTCGCGATCGCGTCCTCGATCGGCTTGGTGACGTTGGTCTCGACCGTCTCGGGGTCGGCACCCGCGTAGACGGTCGTGACCTGGACGGTCGGGATGTCGAGGTTCGGCGTCGTGGCGACGCCCAGCTGGGCGTAGGCGAACAGGCCGAAGAGGCAGAGCGCCACGGCCAGTCCGCCGACGACCAGCGGGTTGCGGAGCGAGAACTCGGTGATCCTCACAGCCGACGCCTCAGGCGGCCGTCGGCTCGTCGTCCGGCTGGCTCGGCCAGAGCCGGGCCGGTGGGACGATCCGCAGCGTGCGGCCCGACGCCAGCGTGCGCCTGCGCACGAGGCGCCGCAGCTCCGCCTCGCGCCGCAGCTCCGCCTGGTGGTGCTCGGCGTGGCAGGCGAGCTCGTCGAACGTTGCCATCATGGCGTCCTCCTTGCCGGCGGCCGCGCTGGCGCGCAGGGTGTTTCCGCCGCTCGGAAAGGGTCGCCCACGGCCGCCGAAATGGCGCCGGTAGATGGGCCAGACTATCGGTCCGCGCCCTGGCCAGTCCCCATCCCCGCCAGGTGGCGGGGGTGCACGCTGTCCCGACGGCCGCCGCTACCGGCAGCCGAGGCCACGCACCGCGGCGAGCAGGCGGTCGGGCGACTCGCCCTGGCAGACGCAGGCGTCGGCCGCGGCCTGGCACGCGGCGCGCTCCTCGGGGCGGGCGGAGAGGACGATGACCCGCGGGTGGGTTGGGAGCGCCCGCAGGCGCGGCACGAGCTCGAGCGAGGCGCCGCGGATCACGCTCCAGCTCAACAGCACGAGGTCGGGGCCTGCCGCGCCCGCCAGCGCCACCGTGCCACCGCCGCCGCGGCTTTCGCCCACGACCTCCACCCCATCCTGGTTCTCCAGCAGCAGCCGGAGCGCCGAGCGGAGCTGCGGGTCGTCGACGGCGAGGAAAACGCGGCGCGGCGTCGCCACTACGTCGCTCGGCGCGCGTTCGGGGTGCGACGAGTGCGCGTCCAGGCGGCGGCTCTTCATCTGCTCAGGCGAGCGCCGCTGCGGCGACAGGTCGGGCGAGCGGCGGCTGCGTCGTGACGCGGGCGGCCGCCGTCGGCCGCAGCTCGACGACCGCCGCGCGAGCCGGCCGCGCCGGCTGGCCGCCGAGCAGCGCGAAGAGCCGCCCCTTCGCGCGGTGGAGGTGACTCTTGACCGTGTTGACCGGCACGCCCATAACGGTCGCGATCTCCGAGTCGGGCATGTCTTCGAAGTAGTGGAGGGTGAGCGCGAGCCGCTGGGCGCCGCTCAGCCGGTCGATCGCGCGGTGCAGCTCGGCAGCCGACTCCTCGACGTCGAGCCGCGCCTCGGGCTGGCCCCAGCGGTCGGCGTCGGCGATCTGCAGGCTCTGTTCGCCGTCCTCCCAGGCGCCGGCCGCTTCGAGCGAATCGACCGGCCGCTTGCGGCGCCGCAGCTCGTCGAGGCAGACGTTGACGACCAGCCGGTAGAGCCAGGTCGTCAGCTTCGTGTCGTCGCGGTAGGACCCGATCCCGCGCAGGAGCCGGATGAACGCCTCCTGGGTCATGTCCGCCGCGTCGGCCGGGTTCTTCATGACGCCGAGCGCGATGCTGTAGACGTAGCGCTCCTGGCTGGCGACGAGCGCCTCCATCGCGTCTACGTCCCCGGCCTGTGCACCCCGGACAAGCTCCCCGACGTCTGCCGCCACGGCGAACCCCCGACCTCGTTTGCTGGGTCCTAAGGTGGCGGTTCGGGCCCGCCGGCGGCATCGGGCAGCGGGCCAGTCTTCGGCCCCGCCAGGTGGCTAGTTCAGACCAGCTTGTGCTGCAGCGCCACCGCGACGGCCTCGGTGCGGCTGTTCGCGCCGAGCTTGCCGAGGATGGAGCTCACGTGGAACTTCACGGTCGACCGGCCGACGACGAGGCGGTCGGCGATCTCGGGGTTGTTCAGGCCCTGCACCATGAGCGCCAGCACCTCGCGCTCGCGGGCGGTGAGGTCGTGGCCGGGTGGACGGGGTGCCTGCGCGGTGTGGATGAGCGCCTGGGCGGCCTCGGCGGCGAGCGTCGGCTGGCCAGCCTTGGCGGCCCGGATCGCGTTCGCCAGCTCGTCCGCCGAGACGTTCTTCAGCAGGTAACCGATCGCGCCGGCCTGGAGCGCGCCGGTCACGAGCTCGTCCTCCCTGAAGCTCGTCAGCGCGATCACCTGCACGTCCGGCCGGCGCTCCCGGACCGCCCGCGTCGCGGCTGCCCCGTCCATCCCCGGCATGACCAGGTCCATCAGCACGACATCCGGCTGCACGCGCTCGCAGAGCTCCACGGCCTCCGGGCCGCCGCTGGCCTGCCCGACCAGCTCGAGGTCGTCGTAGGCGGCCAGGAACGCCGCCAGCCCGCTGCGGACGACCGCGTGGTCGTCGACGATCACCACCCGGATCGGCTGCGTCACGCCGCGGCCACCTCCCGCGGGACCGGCCAGGTCAGCTCGACGCTGGTGCCGTCGCCGGGGCAGCTCGTCACCACGACCGAGCCGCCGATCGCGTCGGCCCGCTCCCGCATGATGCCCACGCCGAAGTGGCCGCTGGGCACGCCGTCGGCGTCGAAGCCACGCCCGTCGTCCCGCACCGTCATCGCCACGGCGTCCGGCCGGTAGCTCAAGCCGATCGTTACGCGGCCGGCGCTGGCGTGCTTGGCGACGTTGTTGAGCGCCTCCTGGGCGACCCGGTAGAAGGCGACCTTGACCTCGGCCGGGAGCTGGCCCTCGCCCTCGACGACGACCTCGACAGGCACCCGGCCCCGGCCGGTGAACGCTTCGCCAAGCTGCTTGAGCAGGTCGGCCAGGTCCATCTCCGTCAGCGCGGCCGGGCGCAGCTCGAGCAGCAGCGTGCGCATCTCGGCGAGCGCGCCGCGCGTCAGCTCGCGCAGCTCGGCCAGCCGCGCCGCGCCCTGCTCCGGGTCGCGCGCCCAGATCCGCGGCAGCACCTCGGCGATCAGCGAGGCGGAGAAGAGCGTCTGGGTCACCGCGTCGTGCAGCTCGCGCGCCAGCCGCTGGCGCTCCTCGAACGCCGCGCGGTCCTGCGCCGCCTCGTACAAACGCGCGTTCTCGACCGCGACCGCGGCCTGGCTGGCGAACGCGAGCGCAATCTGGGCGTGCCCCTCCGCGAAGTGCCCGACCTCGTCGTGGCCGATGCTGAGCATACCGATCACGCGGTCGCGCACGATCAGCGGCACCCCCATCCAGGCGCGTGGGATCTCCGGCGCGGTGTCCAGCGCGCCGGGTGTGAGGTTCCACGGCGCGGTCAGGCCGGGCTCGGCCAGCATGTCGTCCACGATCACCGGCTGGGCGGTCCGGTAGACCTGGTGGTTGCGGGGGCGGGTCGCCATCGGCACCCGGACGTTGCGCAGCCCCGCGTCGGCCCGCGGCCCCCGCTCGGCCAGCAGCACCATGTCGTCGCCGTCGACCAGCCAGACGCGGGCCGCCGTGTAGTCGACGACCGCCTTGAGCTGCTCGAGGATCAGGCCGACCAGCGCGCCCATCTCGAGCGTCGAGGCGACCGTGCGCGAGACCTCCAGCAGCGTCGCCAGCGCGTTGGTCCGCTCGGCGACGCGCTGCTCGAGCGTCTCCTCGCGCTCGCGGAGCTTGGCGGTCGCCTCCCGCACGCCGCGGTGCAGCGCCATTTTGTGGCGGGCGAGCGAGTAGACGAGCATGCCGACGAGGCCGGCGACGAGCAGCGCGTGGCCCCACCGCCCCTGCTCGACGAAGTAGGCCGGCAAAAGCGCGAGCAGCGCCAGGACGACCGCCGGGATGTAGGGCGCGAGGCGCGCGTCGAGCGTCTTCACCAGGCTGCGGTCTGATTCTGCCCAATGGCAGCGGGTCTGTCCACGCCTTCACGCGGTAGACTGCCGGCTGGCTGGTTGGCACACGACCCGGAGGTAACGGCATGCGGCGACTGGTTGTGACGGCGGTGCTCGCGAGCGTGGTGGCCGGTGTGCCAGGCAGCCTGACCGCCACGCCGCTTGCCGGGCCGGGGTGCCAGATCACGGGCGGCTTCCGTGCGCTGCGCGAGCAGGTCGACGCGGTCGGCGACTGCGTCGAGGACGCCCATACCGACGCCGCGACCGGCAACGTCCTGCAGCGCACCACCGGCGGATTGCTCGTCTGGCGGCCGCGCGGCAGTTGGACCGGCTTCACCGACGGCCAGCGCACGTGGGTGGTCGGACCGTTCGGGCTGCAGCAGCGCGCCGCGACCCAGCGCTTCGACTGGGAGGACGCGCTGGCGCCGGTCCCACCGCCCGACGCCGCCGGCGCGCGCGCGGGCGAGTTCGCGCAGGTCGACCAGCCGTTCGTCACGCCGATCCCGGCGCCACCACCGCCCGAGAGCCCGCCGAGCGCGCCGGCGGCGCCCCCACCGGCGGCGGGCGCGTCCGCACCGATCGCGCCGCTCCTGCCGGTGACGCCCGGGCCGAGCCTGCCGTCGCCGACCGCGACCCCCCTGGCCGCGAGCTGCGTGCCCGGCCCGACCAACGACGACGCCAGCCGCGCCGCGCCGATCGGCGGCGGCGCCGACGGCGTGATGCCGCCGGCGGTCTGGAGTCGGAGCGGCAGCCAGCCGGACCAGATCACCTACCGTTACTACAGCTTCGTCGGCGATGGCGGCACCGCGGTCGTCGGCGTCAACGTCGTGGACGACGGCGGCTACAAAGTGCAGGTCAACGTCTACGCGCCGGACGGCAGCCTCGCCGGCAGCGCCTCGGTCGGCGCGCACGAGCGGCAGGAGGTGGTCATCCGGCCGACGCAGGTCGGCACCTACGTCGTCCAGCTCTGGAACCGGCGCCCGGCCGACGTGGCGTTCCACGTCGACCTGCGGCGGGGGTGATGCCGATGGGCAGCCCGGCCGCCGCTAGCGCCAGGGCTCCTTGTCGGGGTCCTCGCCGAGCATACGAGCCGCGGACTCGCACAGCGAGATGCCCATGATCTGGTTCGAGGGCGGCTCCCAGTCGGCGCCCCAGGCGTCGTGGCAGGCGCGCGCGAGAGCCCGCCAGCTGTACCCCTCGTCGCAGCGTAGCTTGCGGACGAAGAGCGCGCGCTCCTTCGTCATGACGTCGAGCAGCTCCTCGTCGAAGGCGGCTTTGGCCGTGCCGGCCGCCCTGGCCAGCTCCTCGAACATCTCGGGCGTCAGCCGGATCAGCCCCTCGCCGGTCTGCGCGCTGCGCATCACCTCTTCGTCCGCGGGGTCGATCTTCCCCTGCTTCGTTTCGTCGGTGATGAACTCGATCTTCTCGTCGTCTTGGTCCACCGGCAGCCTCCAGGGGGCGCCTCGCGCGCATCGCCTTATGGTAGGCCGCGCGGCCTCAGCTCGCCCGGAGCCGCCAGCGCCCGAACAGGAGAAGCCCCGCCGCGTCCCGGGCCCGGCCTGCGGGCGGCCCGCGCGGGCCGGCGGGGCGCTCGAACGTCAGCTCAGGATGGGTACGTCCACCGCGGCGAGGCGATGCCGCTCACGGTGCAGCGCTCGCGGCTGACGATCTCGGCGCCGAACCGCTCGAGCAGCGGGTGGAGCAGGATCGCGCCGCCCCCCGCCTCGCGCACCGCGCGGAACACACGATCGCGGTCGGCCAACACGGACGCCATGTGGTAGATGCCCGGCTGCTCGTTGTCGCGCGCGATGACGATCAGGAAGCCGTCCGGCGCGCTGAACGTCGGGAACGTCTCCGCCAGGTGGCGGTCCCACTCTTCGATCCGGTCGTCCGGCACGCGGATGGCGATGTGGTGGAACTCCACTGCTTTCCCTCTCTGGTGCTGCTCTGAGCTGGATTCCGCGTGCGGAAGTCTCTCTACAGTCACTTCCGCGGTCACCTACGTCCGGCGGGTTGGGCGAGCGGCCGCCCAACCCGCCGGACGGCCCTCGCCATCTGCGCCCGGTCCGGCCGGAGGTCGAATCGCACGGCGCCAGCCGACGCCCTCGCCCCAGTGGGTAATCCCGTCGACCGCGACCTTCGGCCTGAAGGCGACGTAGCCGCGCGAGACCCTCTTGACGACCGCGCCGGACCCATACGGCCGGCGTCGCTCCCGTTGTCCCTTGCGCGGCACCGACCGATTCTACCGGTGACTGGTGCCGCTGTCGTCCGACCCGGTGACGACAAGGAACCGCCCCGGGTTTGGAGACTCTCGACAACCACGGGCAGCGGGGCGGCCAAAAGGCGGCTCGGCAGGTCCTCGCCTTCAGACTAGTGGAGGATCGCTGGAGGATTCTTGGAGGATTTGGCGGTATCCCGCCCACGCGCCTGGAAGCCAGAACGTTCACGGCCCATACCCGGACCCTGCTCGCCAAATGCGACGGGCGGCGTGGCGAGCTCCGCACCCGCCATTTTAGGGGGCATTTGGGGTAGTATTACGCATGGGGTGAGCCCCATAGGCGACCCGTGGTCGGCCGGAGGCACGGAAGCATGACCGAGGTCTTGCACCGGAGCATCGACAAAGTCGGTCCGCACGACCGGGCGGTGCGCGCCGCGCCGAGCGAGCTGGCGGCCCGCCTACAGGCCGTCCTCGGGCAGAAGCTGACCGCGCTCCTGGCCGGGACCCCCGACCCCAAGGCCGTCGGCGAGTGGACGCGCGGCGCCCGTGCCCCGCACCCCGGCAAGGAAGCGCGGCTCCGGGTCGCGTTCCAGATCGTCGAGCTGCTGCTCCAGGCCGAGTCGGAGCGCACGGTGCGCGCCTGGTTCCTCGGGATGAACCCGTACCTCGACGACCGCTCGCCGGCGTCGGTGATCGCCGACGGGAAGGAGCCGCAGGCCGCGCTCGAAGCGGCGTACGCGTTCCTGGGGGAGTAGCGCATCGCCTCCGCTGGCCAGGCGGCGACCGCGATTGCCGCGCCTGGTCTGGTCCTCTATCGGATCGCGCGTCGGGATCCGTTCGCGTATCCCGGGCCCTCCTGGGTATTGGTGTTGAAGTCACGTCAATCTCGGACTACAATTGCGAGCGCGCGGGAGGGACCCACGATGTCATTTGGACAACGGATCAAGGAGCTGCGGACCCAACACCGCCTGACGCAGCGGCAGCTCGCCGAACGGGCGCATGTGGATGTCACGTACCTCTCGAAGATCGAGAACGACCGGTTGGAGCACACACCGTCGATCAAGACCCTCCAGGACCTGGCCAGGGCGCTCGATGTCGACGAGCTCGAGTTGATGGACCTGGCCAACAAAGTCCCGCCCGCGTTCGAGGCGATCGCCCGGGACAAGGAGGCTTTGCGATTCTTCCGGCGTGCCAGCGAGACCGTCAAGACGCCGGAGGGCTGGCGCGACCTCCTCGATTATCTGGAACGTGGCCACCGGGCACGGTAGCGGCGGGTAGAGGAGGAAGAGGTCTTGGAGTGGTCGCACTCGGCGCACGTGGCCGCGCACCGCTGCCAACTCCAGTTCGTCTTCGGCCACGTCATGGCCGCCCACAACGCCCGAGATCCCGAGCGCCGAGAGGCGTACGTTCTCAAGCAGCTCCAGCAGTTGCCGGCGTGGCGCGGCAGCATCATCCACCGGGTGCTCTCCACCGACTTCCTGGCGGCGCTCCTACACGGCCGATCCGTCGACGCGGCGACTCTAGCAGCCCGCGGCCACGACCTCGCGCGTCGGCAGTTCGCGTTCTCGGCCGAACGGCGTTACCGCGACGCCGATCTGTCCAAAGGCGAGGCCGGGGAGGACTACTGTGCGCTGGTCGAGCACGAGCGCGGCCGTGGGGTGACGACGGCGCAGCTCACCGGCGTGCTCGACGAGATCACCCGAGCGTTCGACCATCTGGTCAGCCAGACCGCGTTCCTCGCCGAGCTGCGGCGCGGGAGGGGACACACCTCCGAGCCGCGGCTCAGCTTCCGCCTCGACGGAACGACCATCGTGGCGCGGCCGGACCTCGTCTTCGTGCGTTCCGACGGCGCGCCGGTGGTGATCGATTGGAAGATCGGCGCCAGTGACACGAGCGACTACTCCCGCCAGCTCCTGACGTACGCACTGGCCGTCGCCCGCTCGGGACGCTGGTCCGGGACAGCGGCGAAGGACGTGCGTCTGTACGAAGCCAACCTCCTCAAGAACGAGATCCGCGAACACCCGGTGACCGCTGAACGTCTCGACGAAGCCGAGGAGTTCATCTACCGGAGCGTCGTCGACATGCGCCACCTGTTAGGAGAGGGGAAGTTCGACGACCTCGACCTGAGCGAGTTCGAGGTGGCGGGGCGCCCAACGACGTGCGCGTACTGCAACTTTGCCGAACTGTGCGTACGTCGGCTGGCGGACGCTGGTCGTACGCGCGAGGTGCTGGTGATCCAGGGGAGGTTGTTGTGACCCACGCTGCGAACCAGATCATCCGCCGCCCTCTCCGTCAGTGGGCGACCCTCTTCGAGATCACCAACCGCAGCGATCTGTCGGTCGCCTACCGCCGGCTGGTGGTGCGTGGCCTGCCCGACAGCGAGTCGTACGACAAGTTGGTCAATCAACTGGTGAAGGCTGTCCAATTCGAGATCAGGCAGCCCGTCGCGCTCGTACGTCGTGGGAACGCGCACGAGCTCGTGATTCCGGCCGACGCCCCGTTGCCGGTGCTCGAGCGCAAGCTGATGCCGCACCTGGCCACGCTCGTTCCCGAGGACGCGGTCCATCAGCTCGACTTCCGGAGGCTGGACGGGGAGGATCAGCGGATCGCGGTCGCCTTCCTCCACTTCGCGCTGGAGGGGCCGCTGTTCCGCGACGAACGGCTGTGGGGCCGTGGACGCGCGCAGTTCGGCAAGCGGGCGCTCAACGCCGATGACCCTGGCGCGACCGTCGACGTCTACCCGGGCTTCCGCTGGAACGTGGTCGCAGACGGCGGCGGCCGCCTCTTCTTGGCGGTGGATGCGACGGTGAAGTACATCGACCGCCGCTGGTTGACCGAGCGGGTGAACGGCGGCGACCCGCGTCTCTACCGCGCGAGGCACTGCCTCTACCACTTCGGCCACCAGTGGTACATGGTCCAGCTCTGGGGCGTGACCGGTTTGTCGATCGCTGAGCAGCGCTTCCAGCCGGCCGGCGCGAACGAGCCGATCGACGTACTCGCCTACACGCGCGAGAAGTGGGGCCGGAGGCCAGCTCCCTGGGTGCGCGACCTCGACCCGAACAGCCCGGCGATCGTCTACCGATACCCCGGCAACGACCGCGAACAGTACGGCGCACTCGGGTTGTGCAAGCTCGCGATCCCGACCGGCGACCCGGCGGCGTCAAGCCTGCACCGACGCTCGATCCTCGACCCGACCGCGCGGATGGCGCGCGTGCGCGATGTCGTCGAGCGCCACTTCCAAGGCCCTCGCCTGGATACCAAGCCTGTTCGGATCAGCCGCGAGCCGCTCGAGGTTGCCCACCGGGTGTTTTCCGTTCCGGCCCAGCGCCTCGGCCACGAGCGCGTGCTCGCCGTCGACGGCGGCCACCACCCAGAAGCCACCGATGTCGTCGCCTTGCCGCAGCTGGGTGCACAGCGCCTGAAGCTGCTGCTGGACCCTGAGGCGGGTCCGCTGGACACGAGCCCGTTCGACGCGCAATACGTTGTCCTACCGCGCAGCGTCCCTCGGGCCATCAACCAGGACTTCGAGCAGCGCTTCGAGCGCGCCATGCGGGAGGTGTCGGGACAATCGGACTACCGGGCGCGGCGAATCGTGTACGACGACCGCGGCGCGACATCGCTGGTCCGTCAGGTGGAGGCGATCCGGGCGGCGCTCGGCGAGAACGGCGTCACCCGCGGATACGCCTTGTTGATCCTCCCGCCGCGTGCCAAGCCGGACCTGCACAACTACGTGAAGCGCGACCTATGGCCGAACCTGCAGTTCCAGTGCGCGATGGCGACCAAGATCCAGGGCTACTACCAGGCGTGCGCGGAGGACCCGGGGGTTCGCCCGCTACCCGGAACGCTACGCCAGCTCGCCAATTACGTGCGCAACTGCGCCCTCGGCATGATGGTCGTCAACCGCAAGTGGGGCTGGGCGCTCGCCGCGCCGCTCCGCCATGACGTGCACATCGGCATCGACGTCCTCAACGGCGTCGCCGGCGTGACGTACGTCTTCGACCGAGGCCGGACGATCATGTTCCACGACTACGTCTGCAAGCAGCGCGAGCGGCTCACCGCGCCGCAGCTACGGACAGTCCTGGTCGCCGACCTCCGGCGGTACCTCGGGGAGCTCGGCGTCCAGCCGCGCAGCATCGTGGTGCACCGCGACGGTCGGACCTACGCGTCCGAGCTCAAGGGCATGCGCCAGGCGCTGGTCGAGCTGAAGGCGCAGCTGGTCGTGGCGCGGGACGCCACGCTGGGCGTGGTCGAGATTCGTAAGACGAGCGCCGAGCTCGTCCGCCTCTTCGAGGGGAACCACCCGGGCTCGCTCGAGAACCCGACCGTCGGGAGCCACCTGGTGCTCGGTCCGCGCGATGGGGTGGTCTGCACGACCGGGCAGCCGTTCCGGTTCCCCGGCACCGCCAAGCCGCTGGCCGTCCACATCGCGGAGGGCGACTTGGACATCGTCGAGACGTTGGAGGACGTGTTCGCGCTGTCGCAGCTGGTGTTCACCGCGCCCGACAAGTGCGCGAGATTGCCGGTCACGATCAAGCTGTCGGACGACCTCCTGGAGCCGATCGCGAGCACCGTCGACGACGAGGCGGCACGCTACGAGGACGAGGAGGATTGGGACGACACTGAGGCTGCGGAAGGGAAGGTAGTCGACCAGCCCCTGCGGGATCTGCTGGCTGCTCGGTCCGCATCCTGAAGGGAGCGCCGAGGTGAGCGACGTCAGTGTTCTGTCGCACGAGTACAAGGCATCCTCGGAGCTGTCCCGGGCGATCAACCACGCGCTGATCCTCGTCAAGAAGCAGCAGCTTGGCCTGCTCGGCGCCGGACCTGCGACCGACGAGGCCGTCGTCCGCGCCCGGCGCGACCTGTCCGAGATCGTCGCGGCCGTGGCTGTGCTCCTGGGTGCAGAAACACCTGCCCGCGAGGCCGCCGCAGCCTCTCGGGTCCCAGGGGTTCTCGTGGCGCGTTTGCGCTCGGAGCGCCGTGGCGACCTCGACTGGTACCTCGAGGACCTCACGCGGCTGGCGGGGGTGTTGGCGGACCCGGCCCGAGCGGTGTCGGCGGACGACCTCGCTCTGTTGGATCAGCTCGCGGCGGCCGCCGACGCCGAGACGTCCGCCGTCTTCCGAAAGCTGATGCGCACGTAGGGGCCCGGTGGAGGAGTTCCTGCCGGGCCTCCTGCGGCAACTCGCGCGTCGCTGCGCGAGCCTCCGCGACCGGCTCGCCGCGCTGCCGGCCGACCCCGAGGTCCGCGACCACGCGATCGGCGCCTACCAAGCCGTCGAAACGATCCGTCGCGAAGTCGAGCAGCTGCTAGCGGACCCGAGCCTCGGGGTATTAGCTCTCTTGCCTAACCACCTGCAGCTATACAAGCGGTGGAGCGAGCTCGCGATGCTCGTCGAGTCGTATCCATTGCCGTTCGTCGAGCGGTTCGCGGATCCCGACCGGCGCCTCACTCGACTCGCGCGTCGCCTCACCCAGCAGGTCGCGTGGCCCCACGCGCCGCCGCTGGTCGCGGCGTTCTCGACGCAGTACTACTGGACGCTCGCGGCGTTTGACCTCGTCTGCACGCCGGCTGCCGAGACGATGACGCTGCTGGGCCTGCCGGACCTGTGCCACGAGCTCGGCCACATCCTCCTCCTCCGCGACGAGGTGGTCCTCCTTGGCGACTTCCTGCAGGAGCTGATCAGCTACGTCGACGCCGAGCAACGGCGGGTCGCGGCCCAGCAGCGACCGCGGGAGTACATGGCGCTTTACGACCACCTCTTCGTGCAGTGGCGCGACCGGTGGCTCCGAGAGTTCGTCTCCGACATGGTCGCGACGTTCTTGGTGGGCCCGGCTTTCGGCTGGCAGCATGTCCGCCTCTGCGCCGGCCAGAGCCAGTCTGCGTTCCACCCGACGCTCGGCGAGGGCGCCGAGCACCCGGCCGACGAAGCCCGGCTCCGCGGGATCGTCGCGGTCCTGGCGGTGATGGGACAGGGAGACGCCGGCACCGCGGTGGCGGACCTTTGGCAGCACTTCCTGCGGGTCAAGGGCGAGCCGGTCGCTCCGGACTACGGCGTGTGCTACCCGCCGACGCTCCTTGAGTCGCTGGCCGGCCGCGTCGTCGCTGGCTGCCGCACGCTGGGCCTGCGCGGCTTCGACGCCGCAGGCGATCCAGCCGATGACGTGGTCGCGCTGATTAACGAGGCGTGGCGGCGCTTCCTTTCGGATCCAGCCGCGTTCGCCGCTTGGGAAAGCCTCCGCATCGACGAACTGTGGCGGGCGCTCGGTCTACCACCGTAGCAGCCCGGACCGCTAACCCGACATTGATCTGCCGCGGTGCGACGACGCTGCCCCTAACAGTCACCATCACAGTCACTTATTCCGCAGCGGGTAGCAGCAGTTGGCAGCGTTCAAACAAGCCGAATCGAACTCAGCCAAGCCTATCAACGGCAGCGGATGGCGATGTGGTGGAACTCCACTGCTTTCCCTTTCTACCGTGCTTCCCGGCGCGAAACCGGCCCCCGGCCTCTTGGGCAGGATGGGAACCGCCATCACCGCCGTTCGCCGTCGGGCCTGCTGCCTATGCTACGACACCAGTCGGGCCCCGACAGCCCGGTCGCGCGGGTCCGCGGCTGGCGCTCGGGCTCGACGACAAGCTGGCGGTCGTCGACCGGGTCCGCAGATCAGACGGGCCGTGTTCCACCGCCGCGTCCGAGGGCCGATCGGTCGAGGATGCTCATCGATAGATGTCCGTCCCCCGCCACGGCTGGACCTGCCGTTGCCGGCGCGGTCGGGTCGCTGGAGCCGGTTAGAGGACTCGATGAGCGGATCACAGTATCTCCATCTGGAAGCCGGCCGACGCCGGCGGGGCTGGTCTGAACGTCGGTGTCGGCAGGAGAATGGAGATCACCCTGGAACGGACCTCCCCACCTCGGCGGTACGGCGCGTGGAGGTTCTCGCAGTACAGGCGGATGCATCGATGACCGAGGTCGAAATCCTCGAAGCCGTGCGTCATCTTCCCGCCCTGGGCAGCTTGGTGGACGAGTGACGTGGGCGGAGCCGACTTGTTCCAAGGGATAGTGTGAGCGAACGAGGGCGAACGGTAGGCTGCGACCACGCGAAGCTTCGCAGTCGGCGCTCCGATACCCATCATCCCAGGGAGGAGCGGCTGCCCCGGCGCGACACGATCCCCTACCCGGAACCCCTCTTCCCAGAAGACGAACGCGCAGGACCAGACGCCGAGCTCGGCGAGCCTCCGTGCCGTCGCCTCCAGCGACGCTCCGAACTCGGCGGCTAGCGCCTGTAGCGCGGCCAGCGACGGACCGGCCTCGAGTGCCCGAGGTCCGAGCCAACGCTCGTCGAGCAACAACGCCGCGGCACCGATGTCGCACAGCAGCTCCTCTTCGCTGCTATCCGAGAACGTCCCGGTCTCCGGGTCGTCGACGAAGCCGCCCGTATAGGTCGGCAATGCGGTGTGCATCACTTCGTGATCGACCGAGAAGTTCTGCTTCCCGACCGAGTGATCCGAATTCAGCTCGATCGCGAGCGCGCCGGCCCGGGGGACTAGCCGCGCCGCGCTGCTCATCGCGACCCGACGGACCTCCCGGACGCCACGGAACGACGCGAGGATCTCGGGGGTGAACGGCGGCTGATCGAAGCCGACGTCGTCGATGAGCTCATGCGCCAGCCGCCTGACCGCGGCGACCGGGTCGTCGACACCCATCTGCTGGCATAAGAGTGCCGCGTCGCGGCCAAACCACCGGCGCCGCATCAGTCACCGGCGGCCGGTCGGATCGAGCGCCGGATCGACTCGTACAGGAACGCCCAGTCCTCGACGGTCGCAGGCTGTGCTCCGCGGAATTTGATGCCCGCGAGCATCTCGACATCCTCGGCCGGCAAATCCCGCTGTTTGAGGAACTCCTCGAGGCTTGGGGGAATCTTTTTCGACGCGGGACGCACCTCGCGACCAAGCAAATCCGCCACGCTCGTCCCGAGCACCGTGGCGATCCGGAACAACACGTCCGCCGACGGCCGCGGAGCGCTTTCCCCACCGCTGCTCTCTATTTCGGAGAGATAACCCTTCGAGATATTCGCGCGCCGGGCCAACTCGGCCGCGGTGAGTCCCTTCTCCTCCCGCCGCTGCTTGATCCGCTCGCCGACCGTCACCGCAGCACCGCCCGGCAGGACTCGCGGCGCGATGATACAGCAAACCACAGTTCGCTTGACAGGACGCCGCGCCCGTGCCAAAATCCATAGCGAACGACGGTTCTCTAAAGAGAACTATCTGCGAGGGTTTTGACGGTGCCGGGAAACAGCGATCGGATCGAGCGGGGCGGGTACAAACACCGCGTGCGCCGGAACGAGGAGGCAGGGCCGCAGCATGGCGCGGGCCAACGCAACAGGTACGCCTGCACCGCCCCGCCACCGTCGGAGGCGCGATCAACGTCACCCGTGTGTGACCCATTGCCCTCGTCCGGCACACAGACGAGGCCGTCTGTAACCGACATTGTGACCATTCACCCGTAGCATCGGACGGCGATGCTTCTTTCTGGCCTGGCCGCTAGGCCGTTTGGGTCCGCCCGGCTAGGACAGCCGGGTGATGCCGGCCCGTGAGATGGGGCCCATCATCCTGGTTGCAGATGAAACGTAATCGCTGACCAGGGAGCGGCAGCATGAAGATTCTCATCGTCGACGACGACCCCGACATCGTCGACGCGGTCGCGGTGGCGCTGCAGTTCCACTGGCAGGACGTCACGATCCTCACCGCCTACGGCGGTGAACAGGGCGCCGAGCTCTTCTACCAGCACAACCCCGACCTCGTCCTGCTCGACGTGGCGATGCCGGGGCGCTCCGGCTTCGACGTGCTCCGTGAGCTCCGGCGCGTCTCCGACGTGCCCGTGATCATGCTTACCGGTCGCAGCGACGAGACCGACATCGTGCGCGGCCTCGACGTCGGCGCCGACGACTACATCACGAAGCCGTTCAGCCACCTCACGCTGCTGGCCCGGATCAAGGCGGTCCTGCGCCGCGCGCACGTCGGCTCCCCGGGGCGCACCGCGTCCGACTTCGTCGCCGGCGAGCTCGCCGTCAACTTCGAGAGCCAGGAGGTGCGCCTGCGCGGCGAGCCGGTTCAGCTCACGCCGGCGGAGTACCGCCTGCTGTACCACCTCGTGCGGAACGCCGGTCGCCTGCTGCCGCACCAGGTGCTGCTCGAACGGGTGTGGGGGGCCGAGTGGGGTGCGACCACCAACAACCTGAAGGCGCTCGTCAGTCGGCTGCGCTCGAAGCTCGGCCCGTCCGAGAGCGGCGCCGACTTCATCGAGAACGAGCGCGGCCTCGGCTACCGTTTCGTCCGCCCGCCTGAGCGCAGCCCCAACCACGAAGAGAGCCCGCTCGACGTCCCGAGCTGAGCGGCCTTCCCGCCCGCGGCTAGACTAAGTGGTCGATCGGCGCGCGCGCCTCGGCGGGCAGCAGCCTGAACGCGCGGATGCGCACCGAGGCCAACACCGGAGCCCCCCGCACCGCTTGCAGCTTCGCGCGGATCCGCCCCATGTGCACGTCGATCGACCGGCTCCGGTTCGCGTCGTCGGTGCCCCAGATCCGGTCGACCAGCTCCCGTCTGGTCAGCATCTGGCCCGGCGCCGACACCAGCGCGGTCAACAAGCGGAGCTCGAGCGGGGTCAGGCGCAGCGGCTGGCCGGCGATCGTCGCCCGGCCGGTCGCCGGCTCGACGACGAGCTCCTCGAACCGCTGCTCCAACGTCGCCGGCCCGGCCCGCTCCGCCGGCACCTCGGCCTGGCCCACCCGGCGCAGCACCGCCCTCACGCGGGCCCGGAACTCGCTGGGGTTGAAGGGCGCCACGAGGAAGTCGTCCGCGCCGAGGCGGAAGCCGAGCTCCACGTCGGAGCGGCGTTGCGTGCGCCCGAGCAAGATCACCGGGATCGGACCGATGCTCTTCAGCCGCGTCAGCTCCAGGAGCCCGTCCGTGTCGGGGAGCACCAGGTCCAGGACCACCAGGTCCGGCCGGCGGCGCCGCACGAGCTCCTCGGCCTGCTGCCCGCCGGGGACTTGCGTGACGGCGTACTCGGCCGTCGGCAAGCTGGTGCTGACCGCCTCGATCACCTCGGCGTTCTGGGAAACCACCAGGACGAGTGGCCGGCCACCGCCGGGCTCGGACGAGGCAGCGTCCAGCCTCCAGGCCCCTGCCATACCTTCCCACCACCTGGCCGGAATACCGTGTCGAACGAGCGACCGAGGCTCGTACTGTCGCCGCCTGTGGTTTACAGGCACACCGCCGACTGGTTGAGGAGCCGTTGCGGTAGGAGGCCCCCCACTGTGGTCGAACGCCGGCGAGTCACGAAACGGTGACCCTCCGACCCAAACATGGACCGCGGCGTTTACCGTCGGAAACCTGATTCTTGACCACTCGTCCGTAACCTACCACCCCATCACCCGATGGGAAGAAATGGTTGAGGGATCGGGGCATGGAAGAGGCAGACCTCGCGGTGATGCCCGCCACTCGGCCGCACGCTGACGCCCAGCACGACGCTTCGGCCAGCGAGACGCTGGCCGTCGTCGTCCACGAGCTGCGCACGCCGATCGCCACGCTGATGACGTCGATCAGCCTGCTGCTGTCCGACTTCGATCAGCTCGATCGGAAGCAGGCGGCCGACATGCTGCGGCGGATGGAGCGCAGCGCCATCTGGCTGCAAGGGCTGATCGAGAACCTCACGAGCACGACGCTCCTCGACGCTGGGAACCTGCGCCTGAGCCCGGAGACGATCTCCGTCCAGGACTGCGTCGAGCAGATCCTTCCGGTCGTCCAACCGATCCTCGACCGCAAACGTCAGAGCGTGTGGATCGCGCCGAAAGCCGCGGATACGTTCCTGGTGGTCGACCCGCGGTGCGTCGGCCAGGTGCTGGCCAACCTGCTGATCAACGCCGGCCGCTACTCGGTCGCCGGCGACGTGATCGAGCTCAACGTGACAACCCGGGGTGTGTGGGCCGAGCTCCGGGTCACCGACCACGGGCCAGGGATCGCCGAGGCCGACCGCGCCCGGATCTTCCAGCGGTACGAGCGCGGCGCCTCGGCCGAGGAGAACGGTTCGGGGCTCGGGCTCGGGCTCCACATCGTGAAGCAGCTCGTCGAGCGGCACGGGGGAACGGTGGGGGTCGACAGCACGCCCGGCGAGGGTGCCTCGTTCTGGGTGAAGCTGCCAACCGCCGCCGCCGAACGCGCGCGCCGCGCGCCGCGGCCGGCGCCGTCGGCGTGGTGGCTCTCGTCCCGCGAGCCCGACGCCTTGCACGCGACCGCGACCTAGTCCCCAGCACGCGAAAACAGGAGCAGAAAGAGCAATGAAGATCCTCGTCGCCGAAGACGACGTCGACCTGCTGGACGTCACGGTCTACGCCCTGCGCAAGCAGGGGTACAACGTCAGCACCGCGACCGATGGCACCCAGGCCGTCGAGCGCTGGCGCGCCGAGCAGCCGGACCTGATGGTGCTGGACCTCGGCCTCCCGCGCCTCAGCGGCATCGAGGTCTGCCGCCGCGTGCGGGAGACGTCCGCGACGCCGGTGATCATGATGAGCGGCAAGGGCGACGACGAGAACGTCGTCCAGGGGTTCCTGGTCGGCGCCGACGACTACGTCGTCAAGCCGTTCAGCCACCGCCAGCTCGCCATGCGGATCCGCGCCGTGCTGAACCGGGCGGCACAGAAGCTCGAAGCCGAGCCGACCGGCCTGCTGAAGGCCGGCGACCTCTGCCTCGACTTGCAGTCGCACGAGGTGACCAAGGGCGACCTCACGGTCCGGCTGACGCCGCTGGAGTTCCGGATCCTCTACATCCTGGCCGCCAACGAGGGCCGGGTCGTCAGCTCGACGCGCCTGATCGAGTACGCCTGGGGCTACGACGGCGGCGAGGCGTCGCTCCTAAAGACCCACGTCTGCCACATCCGCCGCAAGCTCGGCGTCAGCCGCGGCCAGCCGGGCGACATCGTCGCCATCCCATGGGTCGGGTACAAGCTCCTGCGGTAAGAGACTCCGGCCGTCCGGTTTGTAAATGGCCTCTTTACGTCATGTAAAGAGGCCCGCGTCTTGCCGCCTCCACCTTTAATACACCCGGGTTATCGCACCCCGACCGCCGGCGGCCGCTGGATGGCTGCCCCGCCGATCATGTCGGCGTCGCGGGCCATCGCGGCGAGCGCCACCCAGGCCACCGCGTCCTCGGGCAGCTCGGCGTACATCGGCAGGCTCAGCACCTCCGCTGCCGCCCGCTCGGTGACCGGCAGCGCGCCCTTCGGGACGCCGAGGTGCGCGTAGGCCGGCTGGAGGTGGAGCGGCGTCGGGTAGTGGACGCCGGTGGCGATCCCCTGGCGCCGCAGCACTTCGCGCAGCTCGTCCCGGCCCTGCGTACGCACCGCGAAGACGTGCCACACGGACGTGGCGTCGGGGTGCACGGTCGGCAGACGCAGCGTGGCGCGCCGCAGCATCTGGAGGTAGAGCGCCGCGCGGCGCTGGCGGGCGGCGTTCCAGCCGTCCAGGTAGCGCAACTTGACGCGCAGGACCGCGGCCTGGATCGCGTCCAGGCGGCTGTTGATGCCTTCGACCAGGTGCACCCCCCTCGCGATGCTGCCGTGGTCGGCGAGCATACGGACGCGCTCGATCAGCGCCACGTCGGCGCTCACGACCGCGCCGCCGTCGCCGTAGGCGCCGAGGTTCGCGTCGGGCGAGAAGCTGAACGACGCGGCGTCGCCGAGCGCGCCGGGCCGCCGCCCACGCCAGGTGGCGCCGAGCGCCTGCGCGGCGTCTTCGACGACCTTCAAGCCATGGCGGCGGGCGACCGCCATGACGCGGTCCATATCGCACGGCTGGCCGTAGAGGTGCACCGGCACGATCGCGCGCGTCCGCGGGGTGATGGCCGGCTCGATCGCGTCGGGGTCCATCAGCATCGTGTCGGGCAAGACGTCGACGAACACCGGCCGGGCGCCCGTCAGCCCGATCGCCTCGGCCGTGGCCGCGAACGTGTGCGCGACGGTGATGACCTCGTCGCCCGGGCCCACGCCCATAGCGCGGAGGACCAGGTAGATCGCGTCCGTGCCGTTGGCGCATGCGACGCACCGGAGGTGGGGCCGCGGGGCCGGACCCGCCGCGCAATAGCTGGCGAGCTCGGCCTCGAACGCGGCGGCCTCCTCGCCGCCGACGAACGCGCAGCTCTCCAGCACGCGCCGGATCGCCGCGTCGACCTCGGACTTGAGGAAGCGGTACTGCGCGGCGAGGTCCACGAAGGGTACGGCGGACAAGCTCATCATTCCCTCCCACGCGGACCGTCACCGGGGCCCGTTGCGGATCTGTCTGCTCGCCTGTTGACTTGCCGTTGAGGCACTCGATCGGCCGAAGGCACGTGGTCGGTCCGCTAGCTTCGCCAAGGAGCCTGGGGCCGCCCGGCGTCCGTCGACGTTACCGCGGCGTTGACGAACCGTGGCGGTGCGCGGCCACCGGCTCTCCACCGCCGTGCTACTCTCGCTCGACGGGGGGTCAACCCGGCGCGCTAAGCAGTTCGCCGTGCAGGTCGAGCTGAACGAGGAGCATGCAGCCCGGGCACGCGTCTCCGGCTCCACGCCGGCGGTGATGCGGCTGCGGGCGTCGGCCCGGCGCGTCGCGCTCGCTCCCGCCCCCGCGCGGGCAGAACCGGCCGCGCCAGCCCGACCGAGCGCACCCGCCCATGCCGTGGCCGCGGACCGTCGGCTCCTCGTCCGGTGGCGAGTCGGCGCCGATGGCCAGTGGATCGGCAGAACGCCGGCGGAGCTCGCCGCGGCGCTCGACGGCAGCGTCGTCGCCCACGTCCGATCGGGT
>DASRFH010000136.1:0-25362 GCA_035651675.1 Chloroflexota bacterium
AGCGCCGAGCAGCGCCGCGTGGTGGATCTCCCCGAAGACCCGCTCGAGCTCTAGCCCGAGCCCCGCGACCGCGGGCGCACAGTCCACGGCCAACGCCCACGCGCGACGACGCGGCCGCGGCGGCGGCCCGCGCCACTTGACCGCGACATCCACTTCGGGATAATGCGGCTCTGTTACTACGCGCCGTAAGTGCGGCCGAATCAGCGAGCGTGCTTCCACCGGTGACGACATCCACAGGTAGAGCAGCCGACCATCGCGAGAAGAGGAACCCCTGGGACGATCATCCATCGACGGCTGGCTGACGATGCTGGGCTACTGCCGACGGGCGAGGATCGGCCGATGGGCGCCGGCCGACGCTCTCGTTATGGTCGTCTTAGGCCTCGCCTTCGTGGTTTGCGGCCTGCGCTACGTGCAGGCCGTTCCGCCGTTTGAGGGGCAGGACGAGATCTGGCACGTGCTCTATGCGCGCGCGATCGCCGATGGCGGGCTCCCGCGCCAGCCGCCGGCGTCGGCGCGGGTCGACCTCTTCGCGCAGCGCGAGGCCGCCCAACCGCCGCTGTACTACGCGCTGGCAGCACCGCTGCTCGCGCAGGTCGATCTCGCTGACCTGCGCGCTGCGACGATCCCCAACCCGCACGGGTCCCTCGGCGGGCCGTTCGACCCCGACAACAAGAACATGTTCGCCCACCGGCCGGACGCCGACCCGCTCGCGGTGATGGTCCGTCCGGCGCGGCTGTTGTCGCTCCTGTTCGGTCTCGGTACTGTGCTGGCGACCTACGCCCTGGCGCGGCGGATCGCACCCAGTCGATTCGAGGTGGCATTGCTGGCCGCGGGACTCACCGCCTCCCTGCCGGGGTTCCTGTTCATCTCAGCACTGGTCTCCAACGATGCCCCGATCGCCTTCTTCGGCGTCCTTTTGCTGCTCGCCGCAACAGCCTGGAGCGAGCGTCGTGCCGGTTGGGGCGCCATCGCCTTAGCTGGGATCGCGCTCGGCGGGGCGGCGCTGACCAAGACGCCCGGTCTACTCGGTGCCCCGCTGCTGACCGCAGCAGCTCTAATCGGGCGGGGCTGCTGGAAGCAGCGCGCCGCCGCGCTCGGTACCGCTGGTGGCCTCGCGCTGGCCCTCGCGGGGTGGTGGTACGCGCGGAATCTACTGCTCTACGGCGATCTCACGGCGATGCACGCCCTGCTTGGCCGCACCGACCTCTGGAACGAGGTCCCGACACCCGGTGAGGTGCTTGCCGACCTGCGCGGCCTCGACGAGTCGTTCATTGGTCTCTTCGGTTGGTTCTCGGTACGGCTGCCTGACCTCGCTTACGACGCGTACAACGGGCTCTTCCTCCTCGGTGTGCTCGGTCTCCTGGTCTCGGCCTGGCGACGACAACTCCACCTGTCGCGGGGGCGGGTGCTTTGCCTTCTCTGGATGATGCTCGTTGCCGGTGCGCTGCTCTACACGCGGCTGATCTTCAAGGCATTCCACGGCCGCTTGCTCTACCCAGCGCTCGGCGGGTTCGCCGTCCTTTGGGCGCTCGGCATCGCGCAGTTGCTGCCGCGGCGCCTCGCCGCGCCCCTTGCCGTGCTCTTGCTCGTCGGCCTGGCCGCCGTCGCCTGGGTCGTGCCCCCGCGCACGATCCGCGCGGCCTACACACCCCGGAACGGATCCACCTGCGCGCGTGCGGTAACGTCGCCCGACTCGACAGTGGCGCCAATAATCGCGCTCGCCGCCGCGGACGCGCCGACCCGCGATCTGCACCCGGGCGACGAACTCGCGTTTTCGCTCTGCTGGCTGGCACGCGCATCGCCCAACGCAGCGCTGAGCGTTTCGGCACAGTTGGTCGCACCCGGCGAGCGCGTGCTCGCGCTGCACGACGGCTTCCCCGGTTCGGGCAACGACGCCACGCTGTGGTGGAAGCCCGGATCGCTCCACGAGGATTATCACACGCTGATAGTCCCTGCCTGGGCGCCCGTGCCGACGATCGCGGAACTGCGAGTCAACTTCTACGACGTCGCCGCCCATCGCCGGCTTCTCGCGATCGGCCCCGACGGGCACGACTTCATCGTCGTGGGGCGCTACCGCATCGTTCCGCCGTTGATGCGCGCACCTGACCCGATCGCCACATTCGAGGACGGCACGCAGCTCCTTGGTTCCGACCTAACGGTCGGATCGAGGAGCATCACCGGCACGGTCGACTTCGGTGCTGCTCGCACGCCGTCGCGCAGCCACACTGCATCGCTGCAACTCATCGGTACGAACGGTCTGGTGGCCCAGGACGACCGGCTGCCGCGCGGCGGGCTGTTTCCCAGCCCCGACTGGCGTCCCGGCGATGTGGTACCCCACGATTTCGTGCTCCCGCTGCCGGACACGCTTCCACCAGGACGCTACCAATTCGCGGTGGTGCTCTACGACCTACCCGAGGGCACCCGCCTCCATGCGGGCACAGCCGATCAAGTCGTGCTCGCCGAGGTCTGCGTCAGCAGCGGCAGTATCGGCGTCTGCCCATAGCCCAGCGCAGTCAGACGGTCCGAACGAGCTCCGTCGTGTGGCACACCGGTGGTGCCGCGAAGGTCGGTGTGGATAACGACGACGCACAATGCTTATTATCCCTGCTATGCTGACCCCGACCGGCCGCGACCGCTTCTCGGCGGCCGCCGCGGTGGGGCCGGCTATCGGCCCCAAACGGGGGGCCGGATAACGGTGGGATCGCCCGCGACCGCCGACGAGCTCGACCGGTTCCTGGCCGACCTCGAGCGCGAGGGCGCCGCGGCCAAGACCCCGGCCAGCTACCGGAGTGACCTGGCCGCCTTCGCGCGCTGGTTCGCGGCCTAAATATCCGCTGGTAAGTTCCGGCGGGGGTCGGTGCGCTGGTAGGAGTCTTTGGCGCCTTCGGGCAGGCCGGGCGGGCGCCCGGTCGGCTCGCGGCGGTGGCCGGCGAGGAACCAGCCGGGCACGCGGTCGACCACGTCGACGCGCTCGCCGCCCAGCGTCCGCAGGCCCTCGAGCAGGCCGTCGGCGAGGGCGCGCAGGTCGGGGGCGAGGTGGGCGCGGGCGTCGCTCGGGCGCCGCGCGGGCCTTATCCCCGGAGCGCGGCCAGCTCCGCCCGGCTGGCCCGCTCCGCCGCCGCGTCCTGCAGGTGCCCCAGCGTGTGCTTGGGCCGCCCGCAGGCGAAGCCCCGCCGGCCCAGCAGCGTGCGCAGCCAGCCGGGCGCGGCCGCCACCCCGGTCGCCTCGGCCACGTAGGCGCCCAGCCGCGCCGCCGTCCACACGTCGAACGCCAGGCCAAGCTGGCGCGGCGGCGTGTCGGCCGCGCGCTCCAGCGCCGCCGGGTCCGCCGCGTCCGCCTTCGCCGGCCGGCCGCACCGCAGCGCGTCGGCCAGCGCCGCCAGCCCGCCCCGCCGGTACCGCCGCAGCCAGAACCGGACGGTCTACTCCGCCCGCCCCCTCCACGCCGCGATCGCGCCAGCGCGCCAACCCAGCAGCGCCCCCTTCACCATCTCCGCCCGCTCGCGCACCCGCGGCGGCAGATCGCGCCGGCGCAGCAGCGCCTCGACCGCCGCCCGCTCCGGCTCGCACGCCATCGCCCCCTCCTCCGAGGAGACTACACCCGTTATGCAAACTTACCAGCGGATACTTAGACCGCCTCCACCCTCCCATCCTTTACGATCTCGACCGCGGCTTCTTCGCGATGCGCTACGCCAAGGTCCCCTCGCGCGAGCGCGCCGTCCTTCGCGCGATCGCCGCCAACGGCGAGCGCACCCGCACCCGCGACGTCGAACACGGCAACGGCTTCCCGACCCATGCCATCCAGCCCCTCCTCGCCTCGCTCACCCGCCGCGGCCTCATCTACCACCCCGAGCGCGGTGTCGTCGCCTTCACCACGCCTCTCTTCGGTGCATTCCTCCGCCGCCAGACCGATTGATACAAATTGATACACGGCGCCCTGTATCAAGTTCCACCGCGCCCCGCCGCGACGGCTACGCCACCTTCGCCGCCGGCCTGAGCCGCCTGTTCTCCAGCCTCGGCAGCGCGTCGCCGTGCGCCTCGATCAGCTCGTCCACCAGCGCCCAGATCTCGTCCAGGGAGAGCACGGCGGCGGTGTGGGGGTCGAGCATCGCGGCGTGGTAGACGTGGTCGCGGCTGCCGGTCAGCGCGGCCTCGACGACGAGCTGCTGGACGTTGACGTTGGTGCGGTTCAGCGCGGCGAGCTGCGGTGGCAGCGCACCCACGCGCGTCGGCTGGAGCCCAGCCGCGTTGACCAGCACCGGCACCTCCACCACCGAGTCCGCCGGCAGGTTGTCGATCAGGCCGCGGTTGAGGACGTTGCCGTGGAACGACCAGTCCCGGTTCGCCTCGATCGCGCGGATGATGTACGCGGCGAACTCGTGGCTGCGCTTGACCTCGACCGGCTCGCCGCGGTCGAGCCGGGCGCGCTCCTCCTCGGCGCGGCCCAGGTTGCGCGCCGAGCGGCGGACGTACTCGTCGATCGGGATGTCGAACCGCTCGATCAGATCGTCGCGCTTGACGAAGTACGGCACGTACTCGGCAGTGTGCTCGCTTGACTCGGTCACGAAGAAGCCAAGCCGCCGCATCATCTCGAAGCGCACCTTGTCGCGGCCGTACACCGCCGGGTCGTCGAGCGCCGCCCACAGCCTCGGGTAGAGGTCTTCGCTCCGCAGCCCCGGCCCGCGCCGCCGGAATTCGAGGAACCACGCCATGTGGTTGATGCCGGCGACCCGGAACCACACCTCCTCCTCCGGCACGCCGACGTACTCGGCCAGCCGCCGCGAGGTGTGCTGCACCGAGTGGCAGAGCCCGACGACCGGCACGCCGCCAGCCCGCTCGACGGCGAGGCAGAGCATCGCCATCGGGTTCGTGTAATTGAGCAGCAGCGCCCCCGGGCAGAGCTCGCGCATGTCGCGGCAGATGTCCAGCAGCACCGGGATCGTGCGCAGCGCGCGGAAGATGCCGCCGATGCCGAGCGTGTCGGCGATCGTCTGCTTCAGGCCGTACTTCTTCGGGATCTCGAAGTCGAGCAGCGTCGCCTCGTGGCCGCCTACCTGGATCGCGTTGATCACGTAGTCGCAGCCGCGCAGCGCGACGCGCCGGTCGATCGACGCGTCGATCCGCGGCCTGGCGCCCAGGGTGGCGGCCACCGAGCGGACCATCATCTCGGCCGTCTCGAGGCGGCGCGCGTCGACGTCGTGCAGGACGATGTTCGCCCCCGCGAGCTCCGGGAACGACAGGATGTCGCTCATCAGCGTCCGGGCGAAGACCACCGACCCCGCCCCGACCATCGCGATGCGTGGACCAGCCAAATCGCGCTTCCTTTCTCCTACCAGCTTCGTGCTTCCAGAGAAAACACACCGCACCCCGCCAGGGTGACTTCCTATACTTGTCCGGTTCGCCCAAAGTCGGGCGATGGACGTGGAGGGTAGCTCAATGGCGTACGCGGTCGTGCAGACCGGCGGGAAGCAGTACAAGGTCCGGGTCGGCGACGCCGTGCTCGTCGAGAAGCTGCCGGGCGCGGGCGAGGCGGGCGCGAAGGTCGAGCTCGACCAGGTGCTCGCGGTCAACGACGACGAGACCACCGTCGTCGGCACGCCCCTGGTCCCCGGCGCCGTGGTCCGCGCGACGGTGGCCGACCCGGACGCCAAAGGCGAGAAGGTGATCGTCTTCAAGTACAAGCCGAAGGTGCGCTACCGCAAGCGGACCGGCCACCGCCAGCACTACACCAGGCTCGTCGTCGACGAGATCGCCAGGGCGTAGGGGGGCCGTGGCCCCCTGAACAATCGCTCTCCGTCAGGAGTATTCGAATGGCTCACAAGAAAGGCGTCGGCTCCTCGCGCAACGGGCGCGACTCGAACGCGCAGCGCCTCGGCGTCAAGAAGTTCGGCGGCGAGCTCGTCCGCGCCGGCAACATCATCGTCCGCCAGCGCGGCACGAAGTTCGGCCTCGGCCGCAACGTCGGGATGGGCAAGGACCACACGATCTACGCCCTGATCGACGGGCAGGTCAAGTTCGAGTGGTGGAAGCAGCCCGACCGCAAGAAGATCAGCGTCTACCCGATCGCCCCGGCCCCGGCCGCGACCAGCGCCGCCGCCGAGTAGCCAGCGCCCCAGCAAGCGGCGCCCGTACCAGGCGGGCGTCCACGTTCTAAGAAAGGTTCTACCGTGAAAGAAGGCATCCACCCGAAGTGGGTCGAGGCGACCGTCCACTGCGCCTGCGGCAACACGTTCAAGACCCACTCGACCAAGCCGGAGCTCCGGGTCGAGCTCTGCTCGAACTGCCACCCGTTCTACACGGGCCAGCAGCGCATCGTCGACACCGGCGGCCAGGTCGAGCGCTTCATGCGCCGTATGCGCCAGCGCCAGGGCGCGCCGGCCACCTCCGCCGAGGCGTAGCCACGCCGGGCCGCCGCCGCGTAGCTGGCGCCCCCGTCGGGCCGTACCCCACAATGGCCGGGGAGGAGGGCGCGTGAGCAAGACGTACGGCGGCCAGGCAGTGCTCGAAGGGGTCATGATGCGCGGGCAGCGCACCATGGCCGTCGCGTGCCGGGCGCCGTCCGGCGAGGTCGTCGTCCACTCCGAGCCGGTCAGCCCGTCGGCCTACGTCGGCAGGTACGCGAAGATCCCGTTCCTGCGCGGCGCGCTGATGATCTGGGACACGCTGGCGCTCGGCATCCGGTCGCTCATGTTCGCCGCCAACGTCGCCGCGGCCGAGGACGACAACGCCGCGCGCGAGGCGACGATGCCGTCCACCGTGATGTGGACGACGATCGTCGTCGCCATCCTCGCCGCGACCGGCCTCTTCTTCGTCCTGCCGGTGCTGGCGATGGGCTACCTCGACCGGTTCATCTCCTCCTCGATCGTCTCGAACGTCGTCGAGAAGGTGATCCGGCTCGGCCTGATGCTCGGCTACATGTTCGCGATCGGGCAGATGCCCGACATCAAGCGCGTCTTCATGTACCACGGCGCCGAGCACAAGACGATCAACGCTTACGAAGCCGGCGCCGAGCTCACGCCCGAGTCCGTCCAGCACTACCCGATCGAGCACCCGCGCTGCGGCACGACGTTCCTGCTGATCGTGATGCTGATCTCGTTCGCGCTCTTCGCGCTGCTCGGCCGCCCCGAGCTGTGGATCCGGATCGGCTCGCGCATCGTGCTGATCCCCCTGATCGCGGGCATCGCCTACGAGTTCATCAAATGGGCCGGCGCGAACTACCACAAGAGCGCGTTCGTCCGCGCGCTGATGGCGCCGGGGCTGGCCGTCCAGAAGCTGACCACCCGCGAGCCGACGCTCGACCAGCTCGCCGTCGCGATCGCGGCGCTCGAGCCGGTCCTGGCCGCCGAGGAGGAAGGCTTCGTCCGCGCCACCGCCCCAGCCGTCCCGCCCCGCCAGCCCGAGCCCGTCGCCGCCGCCGTCGGCGCGGAGTAAGATGTCCCCTCTCCCGGTGGGAGAGGGTTAGGGTGAGGGCCCAGGACCCACCGCTCGTCCGTCCGGACCGGGCAGCACGCTCCGCCTTACCCTCACCCCGGCCCTCCGCCTACCCGGGACGGGGGAGGCGGCTTTGGACGAGACGGCGGCGCGCACCGACGCCGCGCTGCTGGCCGCCATCGCCGGCGGCGACCAGGCGGCGCTGGGCGAGCTCTACGACCGCCACGCCGCGCTCGCGCTCGGCCTCGCCAACCAGATCGTGCGCGACCGCGGCGTGGCCGAGGAGGTCGTGCAGGACGCCTTCGTCGCGGCCTGGCGCCGGGCCAACACGTTCCAGCCGGAGCGCGGCGAGGCGCGGAGCTGGCTGCTCTCGATCGTCCACCACCGCGCGATCGACCGGCTGCGCGGCGCCGGCGCGCGCGTCCGGCTCGAGGAGCTCGACCTCGCGCTCGCGACCGAGCCGGTCGACGACGAGGGGGCCGACGTCTGGCGCACCGTCGCCAACAAGCTCGACCGCGCCGCGATCGTCGCCGCGCTGGCCGCGCTGCCGCCCGAGCAGCGCGAGGCGATCGAGCTCGCCTTCTTCGGCGGCCTGACGCACGCCGAGGTCGCGGAGCGCACCGGGCAGCCGTTAGGAACGATCAAAGGGCGCATGCGTCTAGGGTTGCGCCGGCTGCGTAATGAGCTACGCAAGCACGAAACTGGTACAGATGGTTAACGACGAGCACGAGCCGATCCGCGAGCTGAGCGGCGCCGCCGCGCTGCGCGCGCTCACGCCCGACGAAGCGCGCCTCGTCTCAGCGCACCTCGCCACGTGCGCGGCGTGCCGCGCCGAGCTCGAGGAGCTCCGGGAGACGGCCGAGCTGCTGCTGCGGGCGCCGGAGCCGATCCGGCCGCCGCCCGAGCTGCGCGCGCGGGTGATGGCGGCGATCGCGCTCGAAGCGCGGCGAGCGGGGGAGCGGAGCGGGGGAGTGGGAGAGCGGGGAAGCGGGGGAACGGGCGAGCGGGGGAACGGGCGAGCGGGGGATGGGAATGGAGACGGGGAGCTGCTCGCCCCCTCGTCCCCTCGCGCCCTCCCCCGTTCGTCCGCTCGCCGCTGGGATTGGCGCGACCTGGGCATGGTCGCCTCGCTCGCGTTGGCGCTCTTCTTCGGCTACTGGACGGCCCGCCTCTCCGGCGAGCTGTCGGCGCAGTCGGCCCAGATCGCCGAGCAGCGGGCGCTGGTGCGCGCGGCGACCGAGGGCCGCATCGTGCAGATGGCGGCGACTGGCCCGGCGCCGCAGGTGCGCGGCGCCGTCGCCGAGAGCCCGGCCGGCGCCGTCGTCTACCTCGAGGACCTGCCCCAGCCGCCGCCCGACCGCGCCTACGAGGTCTGGCTCATCCCGCCCGGCGGCCAGCCGATCGGCGCGGGCCTCTCCAGCGCCGGCCAGGGCGGCACCCAGGCGATCGCCCTGAACCGGCCACTCGCCGGCATACAGCAGGTCGCCGTCACCGAAGAGCCCGCCCGCGGCAGCCCCGCGCCGACGACCCCCATCCTCGCCGCGGCCACGCTATGAGCGCTCGTTACTCCTCGGGCGCCGCCAGCAGATCCCGAACCTTCATGCGGAACCCTGGGAATGCCTCACCACCCTCGACCTCGTCGTCCGGACCGAAGCTCCGCGCTGTTCCATCGGCCAGGTGGACGGTGACGCGCGGCCCTCTCTCGTACACAACCCAGACGGCGCGCGTCCCACCATCCAGCCAGTCGCGCACCTTCTCCTCGACGTCGAAGGCGCTGTCGCTGGGCGAGACGACCTCGACGGCGAGGTCGGGTGGCCCCTCGAAGTACCCGCGGGGCAGTCGTCCGTCCGGCAGGCGCTCGCGCCGAATGAACGCCACGTCGGCCGCGCGCACGGTGTCCGGGTCTCGCGACAACCGAAAACCCACCTCGCCGACGACGACGCGCCCGATTCGCTGCTCGCGCGCGTGCACGACGAAGCGAAAGTAGATCCCACCTTCGTTGCCACCGTGCTCAACCCCGGTTGGCGACATCGTGCGCAACTCCCCCCGAACGAGCTCGTGCCGCATGCCGTCGTCGGGCATGAGCCAGAGCTGCTCGGCGGTCATCAGCTTCGTCTCGACGCTCACGGCTCCCTCTCGGCCGATCCTACCACGCACCCTACACTCAAAGGTATGCAGGCACCCCGGCGTGAAGGCGCCTCGCCCACCTGGTCCGACGCGCTCTGGGCGCTGCGCTGCGCCGTCACGCAGCGGTGCCCGCAGTGCCGGAAGGGGCCGCTCTTCAAGGGGCCGTGGAGTCTGACGATGCACGAGCGCTGCCCGGTCTGCGGGCTCAAGTTCGACCGCGGCAACGGCTACTTCACCGGCGCCTGGGCGATCAACCTCGTCGTGGCCGAGACGATCGCGACCGCCATCTGGCTGCCGCTCGCCGTCGGGACCACGATGCCGGTCGACGCGGTGACCGCCGTCGGCGTCGGCGCCTCGATCGGCCTCCCGGTCGTCGGCTTCCGGCCCAGCCGCGCGCTCTGGATCGCGCTCGACCGGCTGCTCAACCCGGTCTCGTAACGGTTCGGAAACCAGTGGTAACATTTCGTGCGCCCGGCTGTTCAGAGGAGAGCAGATGACCGTGGAGCGAGCAGAAGTGGCACCCGCCCAACCCCAAGCCCCGGGCGAGGGCATCTACGTCTACTGCGTCATCGAATCGGCCGAGCCGCGCACGTTCGGCTCGATCGGCATCGGCGGCCGCGGCGACGAGGTCTACACCGTTCACTACAAGGACCTTGCCGCCGTCGTCTCACGCACGCCGCTGCAGGTCTACGACCCGACGCGCGAGAACGCGCTCGCCCACGAGCACGTCAACGAAGTCGTGATGATCGACAACGGCCTCACGCCGGTGCCGATGAGCTTCGGCACCGTGTTCCGGACCGAGAAGGACACCGTCGAGTTCCTCAAGGATACGTACGACGCGCTCCGCGACGTCCTCGGCAAGATGAAGGACAAGCTCGAGTTCGGCCTGAAGGTGAACTGGAACCGCGACGAGGTCCTCGCCGAGATCGAGACCGAAAACGAGGAGATCCGCCGGCTCAAGTCCGAGATCCTCAACAACCAGCAGTCGTCGACCTACTTCGCCCGCATGCAGCTCGGGCGCCTGGTCGATCAGGCGCTGGCCGAGAAGTCGAACAACTACGTCGCCGAGATCTACGATCACCTGCGCGACGCGGCGATCGCCTCCCGCTCGAACAAGCCGATCGGCGACAAGATGATCATGAACGCGGCGTTCCTGGTGGAGCGCGACAAGGCGCACCTCTTCGATAAGAAGGTCGACGAGATCGGCCACCGGTACGAGGGCAAGCTCTCGTTCCGCTCGACCGGTCCCTGGCCGCCCTACAACTTCGTCACCATCCGCCTCCAGCTCGAGCGCTCCGCCGTCGTCTGACCCATGCTCTTCAAGCTGCTGGGGCTCCCCATGACGCTCCCGGCGGCCGGGATCAAGTGGGTCTTCAAGACGATCGCCGAGCAGGCCGAGGCCGAGTACTACGACGACGGTCCGGTCAAGGAAGCCCTCCTGCTGCTGAACATGCAGCTCGAGGAGGGCGAGATCACCGAGGAGGAGTTCGCGGAACAGGAGGCGGTGCTCTTCCAGCGGCTGCGCGAGATCCGCGCCTACCGCGAAGAGCGGCTGCGCGCGATGCTCGCCCAACGGGCCGAGGAGGAGGCGGACCAGAACGTCGTCGAGATCCAGGGTGGGCACGCGATCGTCGAATCGAGCCTGGGCGAAGAGCCCGAGCGGTGAGGGCGGCGCGCCGGGCGTGAGACACCCCAGGTCAACCCTGCCGGCGGTCCGGCCGGTCCGGCGGCGAACGCCCCGCGGGGTGCCCGCGGATGGAGGGTAGGGCCATCGGCGAGCTGCTGTACGTGTACGCCGTCGTCCCGGCTTCCGCGCGGCTCGCGCCCGAGCCCACCGGCATCGGCGCCGCGCCGGTCCGCCTCATCCAAGAAGGCCTGATCGCCGCCGCCGTGAGCCCCGTGCCGGCCGCCGAGTTCGACGACGAGCCGCTCAACCGGCTGATGCGCGACATGGACTGGCTCGCCCCGCGCGCGACCGCCCACCAGACGGTCAACGCCGCGCTCTTCGAACGCGTCGACGCGCTGCTCCCGCTTTCGTTCGGCGCGGTCTACCGCGGCGCTGGCGGGGTCCGTCGGATGCTGCGCGAGCGGCGCGCCGAGCTGCTCGGCCGCCTCGACGCCGTGCGCGGCCGATCGGAGTGGGTCGCCACGCTCCAGCGCGACGCCGAGCGCGCGGGGCCCGCCGCCGAGGCCGACGACGAGGAGCTCGCACGCCTGAACGCCGAGATCGGCACCGCCCAACCCGGCCGCGCCTACCTGTTGCGCCGCCGCCTCGAGGAGGCCCGCCGCGCGGCGCTCACCCGACTCGACCGCGCCGCCACGGAGGCCCTCGCGCAGGGGCTGGCCGACGTGGTCGAGCGCACCCACCCGGAGCCGATCGTCCAGACGACGCCCGATGCGCCGCTGGCCCGCAGCAGCCTGCTCGTCCACCGCGCCCGCGAGGGCGCGCTCGTCGAGCGCGGCGCCGACTTCGCGCGCCGCTGGGAGGCACGCGGCTACGCGCTCCGCTTGACCGGTCCCTGGCCGCCCTACCGATTCGGCGGAGAGCCACTTGAAAGAGGCGATGCAACCGCCATCTAGCCTCGCGGGCCAGCTCCCGGAGGTCGAGTTCACCTTGCTCGAGCTCGCCGACCGGCTGCTGAACCGCGGCGTCGTGCTGGTGGGCGAGGCGACGATCTCGGTCGCCGGCGTGGACCTGATCTACCTCGGGCTCAACCTGGTGCTCACCGCGGTCGAGAACCTGGAGCGGAGCCCCCACCCTGGTCCACTCCCGGAGGGAGTGGGGACGCGAGAAGGAGCCTGAGCCCGCTGCTGCTGCGCGCGGTCGTCACCCGCCCGAACCCGCCGGTCGAAGGGCTCGTCTGGCTCGCCGGCGACGGCCTGGGCGCCTGGGCGAGCCCCTGGGAGGGCGCGGCCGAGCCCACCCGCGAGCGGCTGCTGGAGCACCACGCGCACGTCGCGGCCGTCCACGCCGCCGCCGACTGCCTGCCGGTGCGCTTCCCAACCCTGGCCGAGGACGCCGGCCCGCTCAACGCCCGGCGCGACGCACTGCTGGCCGCCCTGGCGCGCGTGCGCGGCAAGACCGAGCTGGCGCTGACGCTGGCGTGGACGTCCCCCCTCCCCCCACCATCGCAGGAGCACCCTCACCTTCTCCCTCTCCCAGCGGGCGAGGGGACGCGTTACCTGCGCGCTCGCCGCGCGTACTGGCGCGCCCGCGAGGAGCGGGATGGCGCGGCGCACCGGCTCGCCGACCAGCTCAGGACCGAGCTCGCCCTCCCGCCCGACGACGTCCTGGTCCGCGTCGCCCCGAACGACCAGATCGCCGTGTCCCTCGCCGCGCTCGTTCCGCGCGCCGATGCGCCCACCTACCTCCGCATCCTCAGCCAACCCCGCCCCCACCTACGCGTCGTGGTGAACGGCCCCTGGCCTCCGTATAGTTTCGCGACCGCCGAATGACCGCGACCGACGACGAAATCGCCCACCTGAAGCGCGAGTTGGAGCGGCTCCAGGGCGTCCTGCCCAGGCGGGTCGACGTGGACCCGGACGGGGTCGAGCAGGGGCTCGCCAGGCTCGTCCTGACGCTGATCGAGTTCCTGCGCCAGCTCCTCGAACGGCAGGCCGTGCGGCGGATGGAGGGGGGGAGCCTGACCGACGAAGAGGTCGAGCGCGTCGGTCTGGCGCTCATGCGGCTCGAGGAGAAGATCGGCGAGATGGCCGAGCTGTTCGGACTCGACCGCGGAGATCTCAACGTCGACCTCGGCCCGCTGGGGAAGCTGCTGTGAAGACCCGCCGCCGCACGCGGTACAGGGAACCCGTATGATCAAAGCACGTTGATGGATGCACGCTTTTGACCGTCGATCGCCACGCAGGCGCCCCAGGCTTCTACCACGGCGGCACGAACCTGGTCGACATCCTCGACCGGGTGCTCGACAAGGGGCTCGTCGTCGCCGGGGACGTGCGCATCTCACTCGCGAACGTCGAGCTCTTGACGATCCGGATCAGGCTGCTGGTCTGCTCGATCGACAAGGCCGAGCAGATCGGTTTGAACTGGTGGCGGTACGACCGCAGCCTGGTCCACCCGGACGGACAGGCCGAGGCACAGCAGCTGGCGCTGATCGCCCGGCTGGAGGCGCGGATCGCCGAGCTGGAGCGCCAGCTCGCGCCGCCAGCGCCGACCCGGCCGGCGACTCAGCCCACCACCCGCGCCCGGCGGGGTGGTCCGCGGCGGACGTAGCGTGCGTATGGCCAGTAGTCAGTAGAGGGGGACCAACCAAGTGCCAGTTGAACGAGCAGCCGGCGGCACGAGCCTCATCGACGTCCTCGACCGCGTCCTCGACAAAGGCATCGTCATCGACGCCTGGGTACGCGTCTCGCTCGTCGGCATCGACCTGATCACCGTCGAAGCCCGCGTCGTCGTCGCCTCGATCGACACCTACCTGCGGTACGCCGAGGCGATGGGCATCACCGCGCCGGTCGCCCGCCCACCGGTGGCCGGCCCCAGCCCGGCCGGCGAGCTCGTGGCGGGCGAAGAGCTCGGCGCCGGCACGGTGGAGACCGAGACGACCCGCACGCGCACACGGCGGATCGAGGGCTAACGTCCCATGTCGTTCCGGGCGCAGCGAGGACCCTCGACCGTGGCGGCGCCCTTCGGCGGTTCTCGCCGCGCGCCGGGCGGGGTTCCTCGTCGCCTCGCTCCTCCGAACGACCATGCATGACTCCAGGTAACGCCGCATGACCGACCTGCTGCAGCTCTACGAGCAGGCGCCGACGCTCCCGGAAGCCGGCGACCTCCGCCAGACGCTCGTGCCGATGCTGGAGGGCCTCTCCCGCGCCCTCGGCTACAAGCGGGCGCTCGTCGCGCTGTACGACCGCACCCGCGGTACGCTCCGCGGCTCGATCGGCCTCAACGTCCCCGAGTCGATCGCCGAGGCGCTCGCCGTGCCGGTCACCGACGAGTCGAACCCCATCGTCGCCGCGCTGCTCACGGGCACCCCGCAGCGGGTCGACGACGTGCAGGCCGAGAAGCGCATGCACGAGCACAACCGGGCGCTGCTGCTCGAGCTCGGCATGAGCCAGCTGATCGTGGCGCCCCTCAGCCACGGCACGTCCGGCGACGGCGGCCGCCAGCAGAGCGCCCGCCAGCCGAACGACCCGCCCGCGATGGGTGTGGTGCTGCTCAGCAAGGAAGAGCGCATCACCGACCAGGACATCGAGCGGCTCATGCCGTTCGCCACCCAGGCCGGCGTTGCCCTCGCCCGCACGTCGGACGTCGAGGTGCTGCGCAGCTCCGCCGAGCAGCACGCCATCGAGAAGGAATGGCTCTGGTGGATGTTGACCGGCGTGGACGACCCGGTCGTCCTGACCGACGCCCAGAACGACATCATCTACCAGAACGTCCGCGCCGAGCAGATCTTCCGCGCCCGCCCCGACGACAGCGAGGGCAAGCGGCACGCCATCTCGATGAACAACTTCCTGTTCACCGCCGCGCTCTCGACCTGGAGCCTCGAGCAGGCCGGCAGCCGCTCGAGCCGGGAGCTCACGCTGGTCGACCCGATCGAGGGCTCGGAGCTTCTCTTCGAGGTGATCACACAGCCGGCCACCAACTACGTCACGGGCGAGCGCGGCATGGTGTCCGTGCTCAAGAACGTGACGCAGCTCCGCCAGGCCGCCGAGCAGATCCAGGAGAACGTCCAGCGGCTGCAGTCGGCCGACGAGGAGATCCGCGTCGAGCGCGACCGGCTGAACCTGATCCTCGGCTCCGTCCCGAACCCGATCCTGGTCGTCGACAACGACAACCAGATCATCACGATGAACGAGCGCGCGCAGCGGCTGCTGCCGCCGGTCAACCCCGACGCGCCGCTCGTCATGCCGGTCAGCCGGCGCGACCAGATCGCCGCCTCGAACGGCGCCAAGCTCACCTCGTTCCTCGCCCAGCTCCGGCTGGAGCCGCGCCAGGTCAAGAGCGGCGAGCTCGCCCTGACCGACCCCGACAGCGAGGAGATCCTCGAGATGTGGGTGACGGCCAGCGAGATCCGCGACCGCTGGGGGCTCGTCACCGCCGTCGCCGCCGTCCTGCAGGACCTGGCGCCGCTGCGCGAGCTCGAGCGGCGCCGCGTCGAGCAGGCGCTCTTCCAGTCGGAGAAGCTGGCCGCGACCGGCCGGCTCGCCGCCTCGATCGCGCACGAGATCAACAACCCGCTGGAGGCGATCAAGAACTCTCTCTACATCCTGGTCAACAAGGTCCCCAAGGACGACCCGAACTACAAGTTCCTCGACATCGCCAAGCGCGAGACCGAGCGCGTCTCGCGCATCCTGAGCCAGCTCCTCGGCTTCTACCGGCCGGCCGCCAGCATGAAGCCGACCGACGTCAACGCGCTGATCGAGGAGGCCGAGAGCCTCGTCGAGAAGCACCTGCGCCAGCGCAACGTCCGCGTCTACAACGAGCTCAGCAAGGACCTCCCGCTGGTCGTCGCCTCGGCCGACCAGCTCAAGCAGGTGGTCCTCAACTTGCTCCTGAACGCCCAGGAGGCGATGCCGGAGGGTGGGAGCATCTACGTCTCGACCCACGTCTCGCACGAGGCCGACCCGGCGTTCCTCCTCTCGGAGGCCGTCCACATCCAGATCCGCGACACCGGCAAGGGCATCGAGGAGGAGCACGTCCCGCACATCTTCGAGCCGTTCTTCTCGACCAAGAGCGAGGGCAAGGGCACCGGGCTCGGGCTCTGGGTGAGCTTCGGCATCGTCCGCAGCCACGGCGGGAACATCCGCGTCCGCAGCCGGCCGGGGCGGGGCACGACCTTCACCATCTCGCTGCCGATCGGAGGGCCGCCGGCCGATGCCAGCACGGAAGGCTAGCGGCGCCGCCGTGGTCGAGTCGGTCGTCCCGACGCCGGTCGTCTCGCGCACGCCGACGATCCTGCTCGTCGACGACGACGAGAGCGTCCGCGTGACGATGCAGGCCGTCCTCGAGATGGACGGCTACCGCGTCACGCCGGTCTCGAAGGGCTCCGACGCGCTCGAGCTGCTCGCCGAGCGCGAGTTCGACCTGGTCCTCACCGACCTGCGGCTCGACGACCTCGACGGCATCGCCATCCTCGAGGAGATCAAGCAGCGTTGGCCGGACACCGTGGCCGTGCTGCTGACCGGGTACGCCTCGCTCGAGTCGGCGGTCAAGGCGCTGCGCCAGGGCGCCTACGACTACCTCTTCAAGCCGACCGACGTCGAGGAGCTGCGCGCGACCGTCGCGCGCGGCATCGAGAAGCGGCAGCTCACGCAGGCGCTCCGGCTGCGCGTCGCCGAGCTCGAGCGGGCGAACGGGACGATCCGCGAGCTGAACGCCGACCTCCAGCGGCGCGTCGACGAGGCGACCGCCGCGCTGCGCGAGCGGATGGACGAGCTGGCGCGGGCGCGCGACGAGATCGCCGGCCTCTACCGCGAGGCGCAGCGCCACGTCGAGCAGCTCGAGGAGCTCGGCCGGCTCAAGTCGCAGTTCCTCTCCATGGCCTCGCACGAGCTGAAGACGCCGCTCACCGCGATGTCGGGCTTCACGCAGCTCGCGCTGCGCCGCACGCGCCGCCGGCTCGAGCTCGGCTACCCGACCGAGGAGGAGTGGGCGCAGGAGCAGGCCGTGCTAGCGCAGCACCTCGACGCGCTGACGCGCCAGACGGGCAAGCTGGCGCGGCTCGTCGACGAGCTGCTCGACGTCTCGCGCATCGAGCAGGGCAAGATCGAGTTCGAGTTCACCCAGTTCGACCTCGCCGAGCTGATCGGCGAGCTGACCAACCGCATGCAGACCACCACGACATCCCACCACGTCGTGTTCGAGGCACCAGCGGCGGCGACGGTCATCACCGCCGACCGCGACCACCTCGAGCAGGTGCTGAACAACCTGCTCGCTAACGCCATCAAGTACTCGCCAGAGGGCGGTGCGATCGGCGTGCGGCTGGCCGAGCAGGACGGCGAGGTCGTCGTGAGCGTGAGCGACCAGGGCGTCGGCATCGCGGCGAGCGAGCTCGGGCAAGTCTTCGAGCTCTTCTACCGCGCCCGCGACAACAAGGCGGCCCACGCCGGCGGCATGGGGCTCGGCCTCTACATCTCCAAGGAGATCGTCCAGCGCCACGGCGGCCGCATCTGGGTCGAGAGCGAGCTCGGCCAGGGCAGCACGTTCTACGTGGCGTTGCCTAGGGACGCGACTAGGAGCCCCGCCAGGTCCCGCTGAGCTACGATTCGGTTGCTTCGACCCGCGGTGCGTTTCCGCCAGGCACGCACCGCACCCTGCCAGGGAGTCACGTCATGCTCCGCCCCCTTACCCGCCGCTCGTTCCTCGTGTTGGCCGGCGCCGCGGCCGGCGCGCTCGCGCTGCCGCGCCTTGCGCTGGCCGACGACAACAGCACGCCCGACAAGGCGACGCCGATCACGCAGGATGGCGCCATCTCCGGCGCGCTGCCGGGTGGCCCGGGCGGGCGCTTCGCCTACTACAAGTTCACCTCGCCCGGCGGGTGGCCGGTCCACATCGACATGAACCCCAACCGCAACCTGGACGACGTCACGTTCCTGCGGGCAGTCGGCTGGAAGCTGTACGGACCCGACCCGGACCACGTCTACATGGAGGGCAAGCTCGACGACGACAAGGTCTGGCAGGGCGCCAACGACCTGAACTCGATCGACCAGGGCGTGTACCTCATCCAGGTCTACAACTACCTGCCGGTCGACACGGCCGTCCTGAACTACACGCTGACGGTCACGAACCTGCCGCCGCAAACCCAGCCGAACGGCGCGCCGGCTAACACGACCGCCCCGGATGGCGCCTTCGGCTACACGGCGATCCCGCTCGACGGCAAGCAGAGCGGCACGCTCGACGCCGGGGCGGGCGGCCACTTCCGCTACTACAAGTTCTGGGCGACCGCCGGGACGACGATCGGCGTCGACGCCGAGATCACGCCGGACGACGTCGGCATCCTCGCGACGGCCGGCTACAAGCTCTACGGACCGACGAACGGCCGCACCTACCTGCAGAGCCAGGCGCAGAAGGGCAAGACGCCGAACCAGACCGGCGACCTGTTCGTGCCCGACAACGGCGAGTACGTGCTGCAGATGTACAACTACAGCCCCACGACGCCGATCACCTACTCGGTCTGGACGCGCGGGCCGGTCTACCTGAAGTAACTTCTTGTTCCTGGGCGCGGGTGCCGCGGGCAGGGTCAGGGCGCGGCTTAATCGCGGTACGGTTCACTGAAGCGCCGGCGCCTGGGCGTTGCGCTCTCACCCCGGCCCTCTCCCAGGGGAAGAGGGGACGTGGGGGTGCGGGTCCACGGGGTTCGCTCCTGCGGGGGCGCCGGGGGCACGCCCTCACCCTGGCCCTCTCCCAGGGGGAGAGGGGACGTAGGCGGTGCCTTTTCGCACGATCGCGGCCTCGAACGAACCGTCGTGGGCCTAATCGTGCCCGTGCTTCTCTCGGCCGGGCGGCCTCTTCGCGGGCGGTCCCCTGGCGGGCGGTGGTGCGGGTGGCCGGGCGGCCGGCGGCGCGGCCTGGGGCGGCTCGGTGGGGACGGCGGTCGGCGGCGGCGCGGTCGGCGAGGCAGTCGGGGGAAGCGCGGTTGGGGTCGGCGGGAGCGCCGTCGCCGACGGCGGCGGCGGCGCCGACGGCGCCGCCACGCTGGGCGTCGGGCGCGGCGCGACCGTTGCCGCCGGCCCGGCGTTGGGGCGCGCCTGGAGCGCGGCGAGCCCGAGCAGCAGCACCAGCCCGGCCGCGGCCAGGAGCGGCCAGCGCGAGCCCAGCCCGGCCGGCGCCGCCCGGGGCGCCACGTCGGCCGCGCCCACCGTGGGCATCGGCGCCGTCGCCGACGACGGTAGCGGCACCGTGGCGTCGCCACGGCCCGCGCGGGCCCGCTCGATCGCCCCCCGCATGGCGCCGGCCGTCGGGAAGCGCGCCGTCGGGTCCTTCGCCATCGCGCGGGCCACGACGTCCTCGGTCGCGGCGGAGACGTCGGGGCGCAGGCTGCGCAGCGGCGCGGGCGCCGCGCCCAGGTGCTGCACCGCCACCGCCACGGGCGAGTCGCCGACAAACGGCGGCCGCCCGGCGAGCAGCTCGTAGAGCAGCACGCCGAGGCTGTAGAGGTCAGAGCGGGCGTCGACGTGCTGGCCCCGCGCCTGCTCCGGCGAGAGGTAGTACGCCGAGCCGAGCACGCTCGACCGAGTGGTGGTGAGCGTGGCGGCGTCGGACGCCTGGGCGATGCCGAAGTCGCCCACCTTCACGCGGCCGCGCCCGTCGATCATCACGTTGTGCGGTTTCACGTCCCGGTGGACGATGCCGCGCGCGTGGGCGGCCTCGAGCGCCTCGGCCACCGCGGCGGCGATTCCGAGCGCTTCGTCCTCCGGCAACGGGCCGCGTCGATCGAGGAGCTGCCGCAAGTTCTCGCCGTCGACGTACTCCATCACCAGGTAGTAGGCTTCGCCGTCCCGGCCCCAGTCGTAGACCGCGACGACGTTCGGGTGGCCGAGGCCGGCCGCGGCCCGCGCCTCGCGCCGGAAGCGCTCGACCGCGCGCGGGTCGGCCGCGAAGCTCGACGCGAGCAGCTTGACGGCGACCGGGCGATCGAGTCGTACGTCCCGCGCGAGGTACACCGAGGCCATACCGCCTGCCCCGATCGGGCTGCCGAGCTCGTAGCGCCCGGCCACGAGCCGGGGCGCGGTGGTCGCGCCTCTCACCGGTTCAGGTTACAGCGGGAGTGGGTGGCCGTGCGCCTCGGCCAGCGCGCGCAGCTTGGGCCAGTCGATCCTCACCCGGTAGACGAAGTGGCCCGGCTCCGGTTCGTCCGTGCGGACCTCGCCGTAGCCGGCACGGACGACGTATTGGATGAGCACGTCCACCTGCGCGTTCTCGACCGGGCGGCGGCTGTCGTACGGCACCTCGCCGAGCTGCCGGCGCGCCCACGCGTCCTCGATCGCCGTCCGGAACGTGCCGACCTCGCCGCGCGCCCGCTCGAGGTCGGCCTCCTCGGCCCGCTGATCGTCGCGGCGCAGCTCCTCCACGTCCACGCGGGCGGTCGCCTCCATCTCGCGGACGATGCGCCCGTCCTCGGCACGGTCGCGCACGAGCGCCCTCAACAGGTCGACGTACGGCCGGTCGTTGCTGGCCCACTCGAACGCGCCGAGGCCGCGCAGCCAGGCGAGGGTGGGCCGCTTCGTCTCCATAGCCACGTCCACTGACGAGATCAAGAAGCGTGCCAGCGAAGTTGACGGGTGGCGCGGCACGCGGTAGGCTGCCGCTCGAATCTGTCCCGAAGAAGAGAGGAGAGCAGTGACCGACAAGAAGCGCGCCATCAACCGCCGGAGGTTCCTCGGCGCCGCGGCGGCCGCGGCCGGTGCCGCGGCCCTGGTCGCCTGCGGCAACGCGAACCCGCAGCCGCCCGCCAGCACCGGCGCTGGCAGCGCCGCGCCGGCCGCGACGAGCGCCCCCGCCAAGCCGACCGAAGCGCCGAAGCCAGCCGGCGGCGCGACCAGCGCGCCGGCCGCGACGAGCGCCCCGGCCGCCGCCACGAAGCCGGCCGGCGGCTCGACGCCGGCCGCGGCCGGCAAGCCGGGTGCGCCGAACCAGATCTACACCATGGTCGACAAGGTCTGGTCGGACCTGGGCATGAAGGCCGCGACCGACCTGTTCAACAAAGAGAACCCCGATCTCGGCCAGGTCACGCTCGAAGAGACCGCCGAGGGCTGGGACACCAAAGTCCTGCAGCAGATCCGCGACAACAACCTGCGCTGGAGCGGCCACGGCTACGCCGCCTTCTTCGACTCCCACAAGTACATCAAGGCCGGCCTGGTCGCCCCGATCGACGATTACCTGAAGGCCGCCAAGTTCCCCTGGGGCCAGAAGCAGAAGGACGTCTACTTCACGTCGCGCATCTACGACGCGATGCTGCTCGACGGCAAGCAGTACTACATCCCGATGAAGGCGAACGTGCACCTGGTCGGCTACCGCGCCGACCACCTGCAGGCGGCCAGCATCGACGCGTTCCCGAAGACGTGGGACGAGGTCGACAAGATGATCGCCAAGCTGAAGCCGGTCCTCGAGAAGCAGGACGCCGTCGCCTTCGGCATCTCGCGCGACCTCTTCCGCTCGCTGGGCACCTCGTTCGCCACCATGATCGAGAAGCCGTTCGACGACGACGGCATCCTCAAGATCGAGAGCCCCGAGTGGATCCAGTGGATCGAGCTGACCAAGAAGTGGAAAGACATGGGCATGGCCCGGATCGACAACAACAGCGACCACTACGATGCCTGGCAGAAGGGCAAGTTCACCTTCTCGCTCGGATCGCACTCACTGGTGCGGACCGGGAAGCAGGTCGCGCCCGACAAGGTCAAGGGCGCAAACCCGCCCCAGCCCAGCACCAGCCAGCCGGGCCGCACCTGGATCCACATCGACTCGGGCTTCGTCTTCCCGAACGCGCCGAACCCGCAGCTGGCGACCAACTGGCTGCTCGCGGTCCTCGGGCCGGAGGGCAATCCGGCCGACACCTGGTGGAAGGGCGTGCTCGCCTTCTCCGGCCAGCCGGTCTACCAGTCGATGATCGAGAAGCACCTCAACTCGAACAAGGACCTGGCCGAGGTGGCCGAGGTGATGAAGCTCGTGCCGACCAGCCAGATCATCACGCTGCCGGTCGCCGGTGCCTACGCGATCGTCCAGGCCAAGCTCTGGAACTACCTCGACGAGTTCTACAAGTCCGGCAACGCCAAAGAGCAGATGGCAAAGGCGATGAAGGACATCAAGGACGAGCTCGCCAAGCAGAAGAAGTAGGGGACATCGAGCGGCGATCAGCCCTCCAGCAGTCGGATACCAGCGGGTGGCGCCGCTGCGCGGCCAGGAGCGCCGCGCGGCGGCCGCCACTCACTCTGAGTGGAGCGAACAGCGTGTCGACGGACCGAGGGTGCGGCTCGCGGCAGTGGGCCGGGGTGAGCCATCGCCTGACGGCTGGTAGCTGATGGCCGACAGCTACGGGCATACGAGCGAGTCGCGCGCCGCCGCCTGGCTGGCGGCGGCGCGCGGCCTGCGCCACGAAGCCTGGGGCGAGGCGCTGGCCGGCTACCTCTTCATCGGGCCGGCGGTCGTCCTCTTCTTCCTCTTCAACGCCTGGCCGGTGCTGCGCGGCCTCTCCATCGCCTTCTCCGATTACCGCTACCTCATCCCCAACCACCAGCCGTTCAACGGGATCGACAACTGGCTCGAGATGGGCCGGGACCCGGACTTCTGGGCCTCGCTCGGCCGCTCGGTCGAGTACACCGTGGTCTACGTCCTGCTGAACTTCGTGCTGGCGTTCCTCGCCGCGGTGCTGATCAGCCAGATCCTCCGGCAGCGCGAAGCAGCCATCTACCGGGTGATGGCCTACCTGCCGGTCGTGCTGCCGGTCGCCATCGCCATGCTCGTGTGGCGCCAGCTCCTCAACCCCGAGTTCGGCTACGCCGCCTACGCGCTCAAGCAGCTCTTCGGCAAGGCGGCGCCCGACCTGCTGCGCGACCCGGCCTGGGCGCTGCCGTCGCTCGCGGTCGCGGCGTCGTGGAAGACGATGGGCACCAACGTCCTCCTGCTGCTGGTCGGCCTCTACAACATCAACCAGGAGCTGTACGAGGCCGCCGCCATCGACGGCGCCGGCTGGTGGAGCCGCCTGCGGCACGTCACCATGCCGCTGCTGCGGCCGACCTTCACGATCGTCTTCGTGCTCGCGGCGGGCATCCTCGGCGACGTCGAGCCGTCGCTGATCTTCTTCGGCGTGACCGACCGCGGCCCCCAGGATGCCGGGCTGCTCGTCGGTCGCTACGCCTACGAGACGGCCTTCCGCCTCGGCGACCTGCGCTGGGGCTACGCCGCGGCGATGAACCTGACGGTCGGGCTCATCTCGATGGCGATGTCGGCGGTCGTCTTCCGTGCGCTGCGGTCGGGCCGCGTCTGATGGTGACGGTCGCCCGCCCGGCCCGGCCAGGCCTGCGCTCGGTCCCACTCGTCGCCTGGGCAATCCGCAACCGTGGCCGCATCGCCGTGCGGCTCGCGCTCTGGCTGATCCTGCTCTACTTCATGTTCCCGATCATCTGGACGCTGTCGTCGTCGATCAAGACGCGCGCCGAGCTGTACGCGCCGGGTGCACCCACCCTCATCCCGCTCGAACCGACGCTCGGGAACTACACCTACGCGCTCCGCAAGCTCACCGGGTTCGACCTCTTTTACCGCAACAGCCTGATCGTCACGCTCGGCGCGGTCGCGCTCCAGACCACCGCCGCGACGCTGGCTGGCTACGGCTTTGCCCGGCTGCGCTTCAAGGGGCGCGACTTGATCTTCTACACGATGGTGATGCTGATCTTCGTCCCGCGCGCCGGTGGGCTGATGGCCCAGTACGAGCTCATGAGCTTCCTCGGCCTGCGCAACAACCTGCTCGGCCTGATCCTCGCCTTCTCGGCCGGGCTGGCCGTGCCGATCTTCATCATGCGCCAGAGCTTCCTCAACCTCCCGGCGGACTTCGAAGACGCGGCGCGCGTCGACGGCTGCAACCGGCTACAAGCGTTCTGGCACGTGATGATGCCGATGGTGACGGGCTCCATGGCGGTCGTCGCACTGTTCGAGTTCATCCGCGTCTGGGGCGAGTACCTCTTCACGCTGACGATGATCGACGATCCCAAGCTGTTCACCCTCGGCGTCGGCATGGCCATGACGCTCATCGGCACGACGGTCGAGTTCGGCGACTTCACCTCCTACGGGGCGCAGGCCGCCGCCTACGTGATGGCTGCCGCACCGGTTGCCATCTTCTTCCTTCTGTTACAACGCTGGTTCGTGCGTGGGTTGATGGAAGGACTCAAGCTCTGAGAGAAGCCGGTCCGGCGGCTGACCTGTCGAGGGTCCCAGTGGCCCTGGCGAGGCTCGGCGACGCCGAGCTCGCCGCGCTCGTCGCCGGGGGCGATCGAGACGGCGTGGCGGCGCTCCACGAGCGCTACGTGGGCCGCGTCTACGACTTCGTCTACCGCACCGTGCGCAGCCGCGCCGAGTCGGCCGCGATCACCCGGGCCGTCGTCGTCAGCGCCCTCACCGACATCCTGCTTCACGCCGACCCGGACCGGAACGTCCGCGTCGGTTTCTTCGCCACCGCCCGCGCGCGCGTCGTCGAGCGGCTGGGCCTCGCGACGCGCCGCGGCGAGACCCGGCCGCTCTCGGACTCCGACAGCGAGCAGGCCGGGCTGGCGCAGCTCGGTCCCACCTGGGCGACGGCCGGGGACAACGCGGCCAGCGTCGAGGTCGCCCGGGCGGTCTGGCGCGCGGCCGCGATGCTACCGCTGCGCCACTACATCGTCCTCGACCTGCACCTGCGGCAGGGGCTGGAGGGCGACGCGCTCGCCCAGGCGCTGGGTGTTTCCCCAGCGATCGCCGAGTACGCTCTGTTCGACGCCGCGCGCGCGTTCCTTGCCAGCGTGCCGAGCGCGACGCCGCTCGTCCCAGCCGCGGTCGGCGCGCAATCGGTGGCGGCGCCACAGGCGCCTCCGGCCGAGCCGAGCTCGGCGCCCGGCGACGTGGTGTGGGCGCTGCTCGGCGATTACGTCGACCCGGCCGTGATCGCCCGGCTCGACGCGGCGTCGGAGGCCAAGTTGTTCGCTGCGTTGGCGCCGGTGGCGATGCCGGTCGAGTTACGCAGCGCGATCTGGCGCGACCTGGCCGCCCGCTGGCCCGACCCCGACGAGCACCGCGTCCCGCCCGGCCGCGAGCCGTTCGGGCCCCAGGCCGTCGAGGCGGCCACCGGCGGGCCGCTCGGACGAAGGCGGCTGTTCGGT
>DASRFH010000137.1:0-19975 GCA_035651675.1 Chloroflexota bacterium
GCCGTGGGCGAAGGCGGGGCAGGCGACGGTGGCCAACGGGGGGGACATCGCCAAGGAGGCGGGGCTGTTCCCGGCGGCGGCGCTGGCGCCGACCGACCCGGGCGTGGCCGCGCCGGGTGCGGCCGCCCCGGCGCCGGCCGCCCCCGCCCCGGCCGCCCCCGCGCCGGCCGCGCCCGCCCCGGCCCAGTTGCGCCCCTGTCTGCCGGCGGGGTGGCGGCGCCGACCGGGGGCCTCGTGCTCCAACCGAACCAGATTCCGCCGTACGACACGCCGATCGCCGGTCCGCAGCCGGAGGCGGGCAAGGTGAATGTTCTGCAAACGGTGCGGACCAGGCTCGGCGGGGACCGGATCATCGGCCTCATCCGCAACGACACGGGTGGCCCTGTGAGCAGCGTCAAGGTCGCGATCAACGGCTCCGACGCGAACGGCAACACCGGCCCGCTGCTGCAGGCCGACGGCGTGACCTACCTGACGTTCATGGCGCCCGGCGAGGTCCTGCCGTTCGAGGCGCAGGCTTCGCTGGTCGATCCGATCACGTACAACGTGGGCACGAGGTGGCGCCCGGGGATGCCCGCCCAGGCGGCGTACCGGGACGTGCAGGCGCAGGTCACTGGAACGTCGCGGAACAACGCCGGTTGGCTCGTCGTCCAGGGCACCGTCAAGAACCCGACGAGTGCGCCGCGGCGTAACCTGTCGATCGTCGTCGGCGGCTACGACGCGCAAGGCAACCTGGAGGACGTCGGCGCGGGCGCCTCGGACCCGCCGGACCTGGACCCCGGGCAGAGTGCTGCGTTCTCCGTCACCCTTCCGGCGAACTCCGCGAAGGCGACCGATTTCCGGGTCGTCGTCGAGGCGTACGACAAGAGCCGCGAGCCACGGAACGTCGATACGCCGCAGGGCGAGGGCGAGGCGCGGCCCTGAGCTGACCTGAGCCGAAAAGGCGGAGGGGCCCCGGGCGAAGCCCGGGGCCCCTCGTGCGTGAAAGGGTACGCTGGGTCAGTTCTTGATCTCGACCTTCGCCCAGTCCATCATCGTCGTGCCGTCCGTCAGCGCCTGGCGCAGCCGGAGGGTGTACACGCCGTTCGGGACGGTGGTTGTGTCGAGGCGGCAGAGCGCGCCCGACCGACCGTAGCTGCGCGAGTGGGTCCAGTCCTTCAGCCGGGTCTCCCCGCCGATGGTGAAGCCCTTCGCGTCGCGGACTTCGTTCCAGGTCGTGTTGTCGTTCACCCAGAACATCGTCCAATTGGCGTCGGTCTTGTCGCCCACCTGGTCGCCGGCGGCGATGTCGCAAGCGAAGTAGCGGGTGGGCCACTCGGTGACGTACTTGGGGATGCCGCGGAACGGCACGTCGGCGTAGCCCGGGATGCCGGCGTTGTCGCCGGAGAGCGGCGCCTTGCTCAGCGCGTCCCGGTCGAGCCCGAAGTACTGGACGCCCTTGCCGTTGTTCTGCACGTTGACGACGCGCTGGAACCGCTTGAGCGAGCCGTCGTTGTAGACGATGGTCACGCGGATCGAGGCAGGGCCGTCGGGGACCAGCGTCGAGTTCCAGGTCGTCCCGCCGTTGTAGGTGAAGACGGGCGACCCGGCGCAGCCGGCCGGACCGATCGTGACGCCCTTGCCGTCGCGCGGGATCTGCTCCTTCACGCTGGTCGCGTAGCCGTAATCGGAGAACGCCCAGGCGATCCACTCAGACGAGCCGGTGAACCTGCCCTGCGGGTTGATGAACGTCTCCTCGGACGGGTTCGCACCCGGCGCGTACTCGACCTTCCAGTAGTTGATGTCGATGTCGAGGCACGACGGAAGGAACGTCGTCCACGGGGTGTTCTGGATGCCCTGCTGGATGCCCTGGCGCCGCGGCATCGCCGTGAACGTGATCGGCGTCCAGCCGGAGACGGTGTCGCCGTTCTTCGGCGCGATCATCTCGGTGTACTCGGGCGACGCGCCGTTGTTCTGGACGTTCACGGTGACCTTGGCGTCCTTCACCGAGCCGTCGTAGCCGAAGCAGCGCATGCGGATCGTCGCCGGGCCGTCTGGCACGGTCGTCGAGTCCCACGGCCACGTGGCCAGGCGGGGCGGACGGACCGAGCCGATGCCAGGCGGAACGTAAGTCGAGCGGTCCGCGCGCGGCAGGCCCGCCGCCAGGATGCCGCTCTTGTAGGTCCAGGAGTCGAGGCGGTACGTGTTGAAGTCGCTGTCGGCCGGGTTGGCACCGGACGCGTACTGCAGCGCGAACGTCCGGTACGGCGTGTTCTCGCGGCGTGCCGGGACGCCGAGCTGGCCCTGCGGGTTGCAGGTCATGCTGACGTTGACGAAGCCGCTGACCGTGTCGTTCGCCTTCGGCGAGTTGATGCGGACGGTGAGGCGGTCGGCGCTGGAGGCGTCGGCCGGCAGCGCGAACAGCGGCACCGCCAACGTGACGATCGTCAGCGCGACCAGCAGCTTCCGCCACGTCGGCGCGCGCAGACGGTTCGAGAAATGCACCTTGTGAATCCCTCCTAGGTATCGCTAGAACCGATCGCGATGGCCGGTCTCGGAGTCGTTGGCGGCGCCAACTGACACCAGCGGGTCTTCAGACGCTCTTCTCGCTCCGTCACCCCCCAAAGAACTTGGTGAGCTCCGCGTGGCACACGCGTGGCGAGCGTGCGCGGCCCACGGCCCAGACTGGGCCGCGAACGGTCGCCCGCCTGGCGGCAGAGTACAAGCGCAGCCCAGGTACCTACGGTGAGAGTTGATCGAACGTTCAGAGAGCGTTCCGTGCTGCGGCACCACGCTCTATCGGGCGTATGGATGAACGTTAAGAGAACATTGCGGGAAAATCGCGCCCAACGGCCCTCTCCCTCGGCCGTCGGACAGGCAATCGGCGAAGGGGGTGGCTACTATGGGCGCCGTGGGTGATCCCGACGCCGCTCAACGTGGCCCGCTGAGCCCGCACGCGCGTGTCCTGCTCGTCGAGGACGACGCTCTGCAGGCGGAGGCCATCGCGTTCGCCATCCGCCAGGATGGTTACGCCGTCGAGATCGCGTCGTCCGGCGCGCAGGGATTGGCCCGGGCGCTGGCCACGCCGGCGCCCGACGTCGTCGTGCTCGACCTCGGGCTGCCCGACGTCGGCGGGGTCCACGTAGCGCGGCGGCTCCGGCAGTCGTCGGACGTGCCCCTCTTGATGCTGACCGCCCGCGCTCAGGTGGTCGACAAGATCGTCGGCTTCGAGGCGGGCGCCGACGACTACCTGACCAAGCCCTTCGACACGAGCGAGCTGCTCGTGCGGCTGCGCTCGCTCCTCAGGCGCCGCGCGGCCCCCAGGCCGGCGCCGATCCCGACGAACGTCATCCAGATCGGCGCGCTGCAGCTCGACTCGGCGAAGCGGCGCCTCACCGTCGACGACCGCGTCGTGCCGCTGTCGGCCCGCGAGTTCGACATCCTGTGGCTGCTCGCCGAGGCGCGCGGCGCTACGGTGCCGCGCCGGCAGGTGTTCAACGCGATCTGGGGCAGCTCCTTCGTCGGAGACGAGCGCGCGCTGGACGTCTACATCAAGACGATCCGCCGGAAGATCGAGCCCGATCGGACCCGCCACCGGTACCTGCACACCGTCCGGCGCTTCGGGTACCGCCTCGCCGACGAACCGCCAGAGGGGGCTGGCTAGCCGATCGAGCATGTGGTACCCGTCGTTCCGGCTGCTCGGCGGACTACGGGGCAGGCTCGCCCTCAGCTACGCGGTCGTCGTGCTCCTCTCGGTCGCCGGCTCCGCTGCCTTCACGACGGCGTCCCTGCGGGGCTTCATGCTCGACTTCATCGGCGAGGACCTGCTGACCCGGGCCAACCTCATCGCCGACGACCTGCGGGGCCCTTTGTCGCGCGCCGACGCCGACGCCGTGAAGGCGCACATCGCCCGGCTGGATAAGCTCACATCGGTGCGCTTCCTCGTGCTCGACCGCTCCGGTCAGCCGATCGCCGCGACCGTGGATCCTCCCCCAATCGAAGTGCAGCCGACGGATGCGCGCGTGCGGGCCGCGCTCGGCGGAGAGCAGACGGTGTCGACGACGGTCGACCGCGCGACGCCGAACGAGCGCGTCCAGGCGACGGTTCCCGTGCGAGGCGCGGACGGCGCGGTCGTCGGGGTCATCCGGGCCTCGTACACGGTGGCGCAGGTCCGCGCCGTGACTGACCAGGTCTTCCAGACCGCCGTGTTCGGCGCGGCCCTCGCCGGCGTGGCGGCCGCGCTCGCCGGACTCGTCCTCGCGGCTTCGGTCGCGCACCCCGTGCGCGAGGTGGCCAGGGCGGCCGTCCGGCTGGCGGGTGGCCGCTCGCCCGCACCCCTCCCCGCGCCGCGCGGCGCACCGGACGAGGTTCGGTCGCTCGTCGCGTCGTTCAACGAGCTGGCGGCCCAAATGGCGGCCTTCGAGCGAGCACGGGTGGAGTTCGCCTCCGACGTCGCGCACGAAGTTCGCTCGCTCGGCTCCGCGATGCGGACGGCGGCCGAGGCGCTCGAGGCTGGCGCGCTGCGCGACGACCCGCGGCTGGGGCAGCGGCTCGTGCACGGTCTGGTCGGCCACACGCGCCGTCTGTCACGCCTGGCCGACGACCTCCTCGGCCTCGCCCGCCTGGAAGGCGGACGGCTGCAGCTCGACCTTCAGGAGCTCGACGTGCGTGAGCCGGTCGCCTCGGCCGTGGACGAGCTGCTCGCCGAGGCGGAGGAGCGCGGCGTTGCGCTGAACCTGGAGCTGCCGGACGGTCCGCTCGCCGTCCGGGGCGACGCCGTCCGGCTGGTGCAGGCCATCGGGAACCTGATCGACAACGCGCTCAAGTACGCCGGCGACGGCGGCCGGGTCGACGTGCGCGTGCGTCGAGCGGAGGGCGCGATCGACATCGCCGTCGAGGACTCGGGCCCGGGTATCTCGGAGGAGATGCGCGGCCGGATCTTCGAGCGCTACGTTCGGCTCGACGAGCAGAGCACCGCGGGCATGGGGCTCGGCCTGGCGATCGCCTCGGGTATCGCCCGGGCCCACGACGGGCACCTGCGCGTCGAGGCTTCGGCCACGGGCGGGGCGCGGTTCGTCCTCCGCATCCCTGGCCTGCGGCCGCGGCCGTCGGCGGGCGCTCCGGCCGCGGCAGACGTGGCCTGACCGCCGGCGCGCACACGCGCGCCGCGTGGCCGCGAACGAGAAAAGACCGGCGGCGGGGCACCCGATCGCTCCGTGCACCCCGCCGCCGGCGAAGGAAAAGGAGGGCCCGAGCAGCCGGTCCCGGCAACCCGAGCCACACCTCAAGAGGACGCCCCAATCGTGCACCACGAGGCGCTGAAGGCGCGCTGAACGTTTCGTGAACGTTCGCTTAGGCAACAGCTCGGCCGGGGACCGACGATGCGGATGGCATCCGCCGCGTTGTCCGTACAATTTGGCGTTGATCGAGATCCCCGCGGCCGTGCGCCGGCTCGTGTACACGAGCATCCCGACCGTGCTGCACCTCGAGGTCCTGCTGCTGCTCCGGCAGTTGGCGCCAGCCGCGCTGACCGCCGAGGAGCTGGCGGCCAAGGTTGGCATGGAACAGGGCCCGCTGGAGCGCGCCATGTTCGACCTGATGGCGCACGGTCTGCTGAGCGCGACCCGCGGGTTGCCCATCGCGTACCGCTACGGTCCTCGCGCGACGGAGACGGCGGGGACCGTCCGGCAGCTCGCCGAGCTCTATCGAACGGCCCGTCTGGCGATCACCGGCCTCATCCTCGACCGCGAGCACGAGAGCCTCCGATTCTTCTCCGACTCCTTCAGGCTGCGGAAGCAGTGTTGATCGGTCCGGCGATCTACGCGCTCTGCGCGGCCACGGCGCTCGCCTGCGCGGTGCTCCTGCTGCGGGGGTACCGGCGCAGCGGCGCCCGATTGCTGCTGTGGGCTGGGCTTTGCTTCCTCGGGCTGACGCTGAACAACGCCCTGGTCTTCGTCGACCTGGTGCTCGTCCCGTCGCTCGACCTGTTCACGTGGCGCAACGTCGCCGCGCTGCTGGCGGTGGGGACGCTGCTTTACGGCCTGGTCTGGGACCTGAGGTGACGCCGAGCAACGACTTCCTGCTCGGCGCCATCGCGGCTGGCCTGCTGCTCGCCGCGCTGTTCTTCCTCCGCTCGTGGCGCGAGACCGGCGATCGTCTGTTCCTGCTCTTCGCGGTCGCCTTCGCCGTCGAGGGAGTGAGCCGCGTCGCGCTCGCGGGGGCCGGCCATCCGAGCGAAGGGCAGCCAGCCTTCTACGGCGCCCGCCTGGTCGCCTACCTGATCATCCTGGCCGGAATCGCCGACAAGAACCTCCGACCGCGCCGGTGATTAACCGCCGTTAACTCGGCGTTTACGTCGCCCGTCTAGCGTTCCCTCGCAATGAGAGACGAAGAAAAACGCACACAAACGACGCATCGTCTGGTTACGCGCAGGCGGCTGCTCGCGCTTTTGGGTGGCGGCGCCGCCGGCGCCGTGCTGGCCGCGTGCGGTGGGAGCGCGAGCCCGACCGCCGCGCCGGCCGCCACGAGCCCGCCCCCCGCCCCGCCGACCAAGCCGGCCGCGGTGGCCACCAGCGCCCCCGTGCCGACGAACGCACCGGCGGGGGCGACCGGTGCGACGCCGGCCGGCGGTCCGGCGACCAAGCCCGCGGGCGCGGTGAGCCCAGCCGCGACGTCGGCCACCGCGGCGAGCGCGCCGGCCCCGGCTGCTCCGTCGGCGGCGGCCAAGCCTGCCGCCAACGGCACGGCGGCGCCGGCGTCTGCGCCGGCCGGCATCGGTCTGATCAAGGGCCCGTTCCCGGGCGAGGCGCAGACCCTGACCGGCGCGGGTGCCACGTTCCCCGCGCCGCTCTACACGAAGTGGTTCGACGAGTACGCCAAGCTGACGGGTGTCAAGGTCAACTACCAGGCGATCGGCTCGGGCGGCGGCATCAAGGGCATCACCGACGGGACGGTCGACTTCGGCGCTTCGGATGGCCCGATGAGCGACGAGCAGCTCAAGGCGGCCAAGGGCGAGATCCTGCACGTCCCGATGACGCTCGGCGGCGTCGCGGTCACCTACAACGTGCCCGAGGCGAAGGATCCGCTCAAGTTCACACCGGAGACGCTGCCAGCGATCTACCTCGGCACGATCACCAAGTGGAACGACCCGAAGCTGGTCGCCGACAACCCGGCGCTGGCCAGCGTCAATAAGGACATCGTCGTCGTTCAGCGGTCGGACGGTTCCGGCACGACCTACTGCTTCACCGATTACCTCTCCTCCGTCAGCGCCGATTGGAAGTCGAAGGTCGGACGCGATACCGCCGTCAAGTGGCCCGTCGGGATCGGCGGTAAAGGCTCGGAAGGCGTGGCCGGCGAGGTGAAGCAGAACCCGTACTCGATCGGCTACGTCGAGGTCATCTACGCCATCCAGAACAAGCTCGGCACGGGTCTTGTCAAGAACGCGGCCGGCAAGTTCGTGGAGCCGCAGCTCGACGGCGTAACCGCGGCCGCGGCCGCGGCCGCGGACAAGGTGCCGGCCGACCTGCGCGTATCGATCGTGAACCAGGTCGGCGACGGCGTCTACCCGATCTCCACGTTCACGTGGCTGCTCGTCTACAAGAACATGGCCGACAAGGCGAAGGCGACCGCCCTCACCCGGCTGATGTGGTGGGCGACGCACGACGGACAGAAGTTCTCGACCGATCTTGGCTACGCGCCGCTGCCGGAGGCGATGGTCAAGAAGGACGAGGAGAAGATCAACCTGGTGAACGTGAACGACCAGAAGGCGTTCCCGGGCCAGTGAGTGGCAGGGGCGATCGCTGCTTCGAGCTGACCGCCGCCGGTGCCGCCGCGGCAGCGATCGCCACGCTCGGCGCGCTCGCGCTCTTGCTCCTCGTCTACAGCTGGCCGTCGATCGCCCGGTACGGTCTGTCGTTCTTCACGACGACGGACTGGGACCCGGTCGCCGAGCGGTTCGGCGCCGCGCACTTCGTGTACGGCACCGTCGCCACGTCGATCGTCGCGCTGCTTTTGGCCACACCGGTTGGGGTCGGCGCGGCGCTCTTCATCGGCGAGTACGCGCCGCTCAGGCTGGCTGAACCGGTTTCCTTCGTGGTCGAGCTGTTGGCCGTGATCCCGAGCATCGTCTACGGCCTCTGGGGCTTCTTCGTCCTCGCGCCGTTCATGCGCAGCAGTGTCGAGCCGGCGCTGCGCGACTCGGTCGGGCAGGTGCCGATCGTCGGCACGCTGTTCTCGGGGCCGATCGTCGGCAAAGACCTGCTCGTCGCCGGGGTGATCCTCGCGATCATGATCCTGCCGACCGTCACCGCCATCTCGCGCGAGGTGCTGCGCGCCGTGCCCGACACGCAGCGCGAGGGGATGCTGGCGCTTGGCGCCACGAAGTGGGAGGCGATCCGCCACGCGGTCCTGCCGTACGCGCGTGGCGGCATCGCCGGCGCGCTCGGCCTCGGGCTGGCGCGCGCGTTGGGCGAGACGATGGCTGTGACGATGGTCGTCGGCAACAGCTCGAGCCGCATCACGGGCTCGCTGTTCACCCCTGGCTACACGATGTCCTCGGCGATCGCGAACCAGTTCACGGAAGCCGCCAAGGCGATCCACTTCGCCGCGCTGGTCGAGGTAGCGCTGGTCCTGCTGCTCGTCGCGACGATCATCAACCTGTTCGCCCGGCTGCTGGTGAGCCGCTTCGCCAGCGGTCCCGTCGGGGCCTAGCCGTGGCCGCGGTCTCCGGTGCGCTGGTCGCGAGGCGCCCCCTCTCGCAGGCGTTGCCCGGCGAGCTTCGCCGCCGGATGGTCGACCGCATCGCTATGAGCCTGATCGCCAGCACGGCGCTGCTCGGCTGCGCCGTGCTGTTGTTCGTCGTCTCGTACGTCGTGGTGCGCGGAGCGCCGGCGATCGACGTCGCGTTCTTTACCGAGGGTCCGAAGCCCTACGGCGAGGAGGGCGGCGGCGTGCTGCCGGCGATCGTCGGCACGCTGTCGATGCTGCTGCTCGCATCGGCGATCGCGATCCCGGCCGGACTCGGCACGGCGATCTACCTGTCCGAGTTCGGCCGCGGCGCCTTCGCCCACGCCGTGCGCTTTGCGCTCGACCTGCTTGCCGGGATGCCGTCGATCGTGATCGGCGTGTTCGTGTGGTCGCTGCTTGTGCGTCAGGTGATCGGCAGGTTTTCCGGTATCGCCGGCGCGGTCGCGCTGGCGATCATCATGATCCCGATCGTCAGCCGCACGGTCGAGGAGATCTTGCGGCTCGTGCCGGATGCGTTGCGCGAGGGGAGCCTCGCGCTCGGCGTGCCGCGGTGGCGCACGATCGTCGGCGTCGTCCTGCCGACCGCCAGGGCCGGCGTCATCACCGGCGTGATGCTCTCGCTCGCGCGCGCCGGCGGCGAGACCGCGCCGCTGCTGTTGACGGCGCTCGGCAACCAGTTCTTGAGCTTCGACCTGACCAGCCCGATCGCCTCCCTGCCGGTGCAGATCTACAACTACGCGGTCGCCCCCTACGAAGACTGGCACACCAAGGCGTGGGGCAGCGCGCTGGTACTGGTGTCGGTGATCGGCTGCCTGAGCCTCGTCACGCGAATCGCGACGCGGAGGGCGCGCCTATGATCACGGTCGGGAACGACGGCGTGCGGACGTTCGAGGCAGCGGGCCGGACCGACGCGGACGTCGCGCCAGCGCTCCGCACCGAGGGGCTGACGGCCTGGTACGGCGGCCCGAACCCGGCGATCGCGGACGTGAACCTCTCGGTTCTGCCGAATAAGGCGACCGCGATCATCGGGCCGTCCGGCTGTGGCAAGTCGACCGCGCTGCGCTGCCTCAACCGCATGCACGAGGTGATCCGCGGCGCGCGGGTCGCGGGCCGCGTCTACCTCGAGGAGGAGGACATCTACGCGCCCGGCGTGGACCCGGTGCGCGTGCGCCGCCGGATCGGGATGGTGTTCCAGAAGCCGAACCCGTTCCCGATGATGTCGATCTTCGACAACGTGATCGCCGGCCTGAGGCTCAGCGGCGAGAGGGTGAAGAACGCCGACGAGATCGTCTGGCGCTGCCTCGACGCCGTCGGCCTGTGGGGGGAGGTCAAGGACAAGCTCCGGTCGTCGGGCAGCTCGCTCTCCGGCGGGCAGCAGCAGCGGCTGTGCATCGCCCGCGCGATCGCGATGGAGCCGGACGTCCTGCTGATGGACGAGCCCTGCTCGGCGCTCGACCCGATCGCGACCTACCGCATCGAGGAGCTGATCTCGCAGCTCAAGCGGCGGTACACCATCGCGATCGTAACCCACAACATGCAGCAGGCCTCGCGCGTGTCCGACTACACGGCCTTCTTCCTGGCGGGACCGGATCGCGTCGGCCGCCTGGTCGAGTACGGACCGACGGAGCAGATCTTCACCAACCCGAAGGAGCGGCGGACCGAGGACTACATCACCGGGCGTTTCGGCTGATGGCCGTGCTGAGGGAGTCGTACCACCGCGACCTCCAGAGCCTGCACGACGAGGTGCTCGTGCTCGGCAAGATGGTCGAGAAGGCAATCGAGCGTTCCGTCGAGAGTCTGGCCAACCTCGACTTCGAGATGGCGAACAAGGTCATCGAAGCGGACCGGGCGATCAACCTCCGGCGCTTCCACATCGAGGACCAGGCGATCCGGCTGATCGCGACCCAGCAGCCGATGGCCTCCGACCTGCGGCAGATCGTCGCGATCCTGAACATCGTCGTGGACCTCGAACGGATCGGGGACTACGCGGTCGGCAATGCCCGGATCACGCTCCGTCACCAGGGATCGACCCTGCTGAAGCCACTGGTCGATCTGCCGCGGATGGCGGAGGCGGTCAGCTCGATGCTCCAGCGCGCGCTCGACGCGATGGTGGTGCGTGACGCGGCCGCGGCGAAGGCGATCGCCCGCGAGGACGACGTGGTCGACGCGCTCTACGACCAGACCTACCGCGAGCTGCTCACCTATATGATGGCCGACCCGACGACCATCGACCGCGCGACGTGGCTGCTCTGGGCGGCGCACAACCTCGAGCGGGCCGCCGACCGCGTCACCAACGTCTGCGAGCGGATCGTCTACGAGGTGACGGGTCGGATGGAAGAGGTCAGCGTCTCGACCTACTGAAGGTAGACTACCGGCGCTCTTTCGTCCTGAGGCGCAGCCGAAGGACCTCCGCCGCGGGACTCGCGCTCCGAGGCGCGGCGGAGCGCCTCCGTTCCGTGCAGGACGAAAAGGAGTAGAGGTAGCAACTGACCGCCGCCACTGGAGCGCAGCCGGTCACGGCGCGCCGGCTCATCGCGAACTGGGACTTCCTGCGCCTCTGGGTCGGCCAGTTGGCAGCGGCGTTTGGCACGGGCGTCTCGCTGATCGGTATGCCCCTCCTGGTGCTGGCGCTGACCGACTCGCCGGCGCTTGCCGGCGTCGTCGCGGCGGCGCGTTCGGCGCCGTACGTCGTGCTCGGCCTACCGGCCGGCGCGGTGGTCGACCGGTGGAACCGCCGCACGCTGCTGATCTGCTGCGAGGCCGCGCGCGGGCTCGCGATGAGCTCGGTGCCGGTGGCGTGGCTGCTCGGCGTGCTCCACCCCTACCAGCTCGTCGCCGCGGCGCTGGTGCAGGGGGTCGCGGTCGCCTTCTCGAACATCGCCCAGACCGCGGCGCTGCCGCGCCTGGTCCGGCGCGAGCAGATCGCGGCTGCCCAGGCGCTGAACACCAGCTCGCAGGGTGTTGCATCCCTGGTCGGGCCGGGTCTGGGCGGACTCGTGATCGCGCTCGGCCGCACGACGGCCGAAGGCGCGGTGTTTGCCTACATGGTGGACGCGGGCACGGCCGTGGTGTCGATCGGCACCCTGGTCACGATCCACCGGCCGTTCCAGGCGTCGCGCGCCGGCGCGGCAAGGCGGCTGCGCGACGACGTCGCCGAGGGCCTGCGTTACCTGTGGGCGGACAAGCCCGTGCGGCTGCTCGCCATCGTGAACTGCGTCCACCGCGCCTGCCTGGGGCCGGTCGTCGTGCTGCCGGTCGTCGTCTTCGCCCGGCAGACGCTCGGCGTCGATCCCGCCGCGATCGGCCTGATCGTCGGCGCGGCCGGCGCGGGCGGGCTGATCGGATCGGCCGCCACGCCGTACTTGCGGCGGTACGTTTCCGTCGGCTGGATGATGGTCGGCATCGTCCTCGGCCACGGACTGGGCATCGGCCTCGTCGGACTGGCGGCTGGCGTGCCGCTGGCGATGGCCGGCATGGCGATCGTCGGCGCGGCCGAGGCGATGACCAGCATCGTCCAGGTGTCCTACCGGCTCGCGACGATCCCCGACGAGCTGCAGGGACGTGTGAACAGCGTCTACCGGATGGGCTCGTTCACGGCGCAGACGGTCGGCACGAGCGCGGCTGGTGTCCTGACGCAGGTGACGAGCCCGCGCACGGCCCTGTGGTTGATGGCCGCGTACGTGCTCGTGATCGGGGTAGGCGTCCTGAAATCCGACGTTCGCCGCCTGTGAGCTACACTGGCCGAATCGTTATTAACGTTCGTCTAAACGAGACGTAAGTGCCGCTCCTTCGCAAGGTCTTCCGCTCGCGGCCAGACGGCGACTTCCTTCAGCTCCTCCAGGCCCAGGCGGCGAAGACGCTGGAGGGGCTGCGCGCGCTCGAGCAGTACGCCCAGGACGGCGACAAGCAGCATGCCCAGCGGGTGGTCGAGGCGGAAGGGGAAGAGGACGAGCTGCGGCGCATCCTGATCGACGAGCTGAACCGGTCGTTCGTCACGCCGATCGACCGGGAGGACATCTTCGCGCTTTCGCGCGCGCTCGACGACGTGCTCGACTACGCGTACACGACGGTCGACGAGATGGAGATCCTGAACGTCGAGCCCACGCCGCACGTCTACCGCATGGCGAAGGTGCTGCGCGAGGCGGCCGAGGAGCTCCACCTGGCGGTGCAGCAGATCAAAGTGCGCCCGGCGATCGCCAACGACCACGCCGTGCGCGCCAAGTCGCTCGAGAACCAGGCCGAGAAGATGTACCGCGAGGCGCTCGTGCACCTGTTCGACGGCATCTCGAAGGTCGAGGACGTCGTCTACGTCCTCAAGATGCGCGAGGTCTACCGCCACCTCTCGAACGCGGCCGACCGCGGCGACGAGGCGGCGAACATCATCGGCGACATCGTCGTCAAAATGACGTAGGCCTTCTACCGGGGCGCTTTCGAAGAAACAACCCCGTCTTGCCAGGGCAGTCGCTTAGGTGTGCCGACGCCGTGGTCGCTTGACGATCGACGACGGATCGACCGCCTGGAAAATGAGCTGCTTTGGCGTGGACTTCCTGTGCCACTTGACCACGCGGTTCAGCTCTTTGCCGGCGATTGTCGTGCGCCGTTTGATCGCGCGAACGTTATCTGTGGGGTCCAGGAGGATCTCGCCCCAGCCGTTCGACGTCCTGACCGCCTCTTCGATCCACTTCTTGTATTCGGTAAGGTCGACCGCACCTGGTCCGCGCCGTGTGGTCAGCTCGGCGATTCGGTCGCGGCTCAGCGTATGAAACTGCGGCATAAGGTTCTGGAACCCCCGAGACCGTTATGCCCTAATCATAACCTGGCAGGGTGCGGCGTGTTTGTCTTCGAGAAACACGCCACCGGTAGCGTCTTTAGTTACCGGGTACACCGCCGGTAGCGCGTAATAACGTCTCCTGGACGAGTAGCTCGTGGTCTAACGAGCGATCAGGCGGTGCTTCGCCGCGCACCACGCGAACGAAACTGGCGAGCTCCCGCTCGTACAGCTCCTGACGCGACGGTGCGCCGCGCGCGACGATTTGCTCGCCGGCCGCGTAGTCGCCTTTCGGCTCGGAGAGGACGAGCCGGATGGCACCGCCCGGCTCGAACGGCTCGAGCAAGATGGCCGTGCCCTCGGTGCCGTGGACCTCGAAGCGCCGCTGCATCGGCCGCGCGCCCATCGCCGCGATGTCGACGAAGGCGAGCGCGCGCTCGAACTCGAAGACGCCGAGCGCGTTGTCGACGAAGTTCGGCAGCTCGGGCGTCGCGTCGTTGCGCAGGAACGCGGTCACGTGGCGTGGCCGGCCGAGCATCCAGACGACCTGGTCGAGCATGTGGCCGCCGAGGTCGTAGAGGATGCCGCCCCGGTGGCGGGCGATTTCGGTGCGGGTGTTCAGGCGGCTGGGACTCGAGACCGGGATGTTCGTCGTCATGTGCGCGCGCAGCGCGAAGAGCTGGCCGAGGAAGCCACCGCGCGCCCAGTCGGCGACCTGCTGGAAGGCGTCGTGGTAGCGGAGCATGTAGCCCATCTGGACCTGGCGGCCGCGCCGTTTGGCCTCGTCGATCAGGCGGACGTAGCCGGCCCAGTCGTCCCCGCCCGGCTTGTCGTACCAGAGGTGCTTGTCGGCCGCCATCGCCTGGTGCGCCATCGCCAGGCTCTGGTCGTTGCGCCCCTCGATCGCGATCGCGCGGATGGTGTCGTCCGACAGCATCTGTTCGGCGGAGTCGAACCAGCGGACGCCCTGGTACGCCTTGTGGTCGGCGAAGTGGGCGCGGTACACGGGCTCCGGCTCGAAGATGCCGACGACCTCGACGTCCGGGTTCGAGCGCATGGCGAGCATCTTCCCGGCGGCGTGGCCGTGGCCGGTCCCGAATTGAGCCATTCGAATGGGCATGGCGCTACCTCGTCGCGGCGGCCTTCGCCGCCAGCCTCTGGCTCAGCCTCTCGCGGACGTTCCGCAGGAACATCGGCATCGGCCCGACCGGGACCTCGATCAGCGTCGGGCCTTTGTGCGCCATCGCCTCGCGCATCGCCGCCCTGAGGTTTCCGGCGCCCTCGGCCCGTATGCCCTGCATGCCGAACAGTTCGGCGAGCTTGGCGAAGCTCGGGTTGCGCAGCTCGGAGGCGATCGTGCGGCCGCCGAAAAGGTTCTCCTGGATGCGCCGCACGTTCCCGAACGCGCCGTCGTCGAAGACGATCGTCGTCAGCGGGATCTCGTGCTGGGCGGCCGAGGCGAGCTCCTGCACGCCGAACATGAAGCCGCCATCGCCGTTGATCGAGACGACCCGCCGGTCCGGGTTCGCCACCTGCGCGCCAAGCGCGGTCGCGAAGCCGGCGCCGAGCGTGCCCTGGTAGCCGGACGTAACGTACGTCCGCGGCTCGTAGACGGGGAAGCCGAACCGGGTCCAGTAGCCGACCTGCGTCATCTCTTCGACCAGGATGCCGTCGTCCGGCAGCTCGTCGCGGATCGCGTGGCCCAGCGCGGCTTGCGGGTCCGCCGCGTCCATCTCCGCCTGGATCGCCCGCTTCAGGGCGGTGAGCTCGTCGCGGCGGGAGCCGCGCTTGCGGTTGTGGCGGCCGATCCGCTCGGCCAGCGCGGCGAGCGCCCGCCTGGCGTCGGCCGCGATCGCGATCGTCGCCGGGCTCGTTCGGTTGAGCTGGGCCGGGTCGGCGTCGATCCGGATCAACGGCCGTCCGTCGGCGACGACGATCGGCTGGTTGGCGAAGTTGACCATCCGCGTGCCCACCGCCAGCACGGCGTCGGCGCGGGGCAGCAGGTCGGGCAGGGCGAACTGGTTGAGGCCGTGGTAGTCGCGGTCGGAGATGGCGCCGCGGCCGTTCGGGCTCATGAGCACCGGCGCCTCGAGCAGGCGGGCGACCTCGCGCAGCTCGTCCCACGCGCCGGCCGCCAGCACGCCGCCGCCCGATAGGATCAGCGGCTGCTCGGCGCGGCCGAGCGCCTCGGCGGCCTTCTCGAGCATGTCGGGGTCGCCGGGGAGCTTCTCGGGCGGCAGCGGCTGACCGAGGTGGACCTCGCCCGTCATCTGCAGCACGTCGGGCGGGATCTCGATTTCGACGGGCCGCGGGCGGCCCGAGCGGAGCTGGCGGAACGCCTCGTGGACGACGTGCGGCACGTCGCCGGGCGTCGTCGCCCGCGCGGCCCACTTCGTCACGTGGCGCAGCATGCCGAGCTGGTCTTCGATCTCATGCAGGATCCCGCGGTTGACCCCGATCAGGTCCGACTGGATCTGGCCGGTCACGCACAGCACGGACGAGTTGCAGGCGTAGGCGGTCGCGAGCGCCGCGGCCGCGTTCAGCACGCCCGGACCCGGCACGACCATGAACACGCCGACCTGTCCCGTCGTGCGCGCGTAGCCGTCGGCCATGTAGGCGGCGGCCTGCTCGTGGCGGGGGTGGAGGACCCTGATGCGCTCGCGCTCGGCGTAGAGCGCGTCGAACGCCCAGTCGAGCTGGATGCCCGGGAGCCCGAAGACCGTCGCGACGCCTTCGCGCTTCAGCGACTCGACCAGCGCCTGGCCCCCGGTCATCTCGGGCACGGACGGGATCATATCCGATCGCAGAACACTTGACTTTAGTAAACGATCGATATAGATTAGGCATTGATGACGAGAAAAATCTTAGAAGCCTGCCCGTCGTGCGGCGCCGATCTCGAGATCCGAGAGGTGGGCTGCACCCGCTGCGAGACCCAGGTCCGCGCCCGCTACCGTCCGTGCGACTTCTGCCGTTTGAGCGACGAGCAGAGCACGTTTCTGAAGCTGTTCGTGACCACCCGCGGCAACCTGAGCGAGGTGGAGAAGCGGCTTGGCATCTCGTACCCGACCGTGCGCGCCAAGCTCGACGAAGTCATCGGGCGGCTGGCCGCCGGCGAGGCAGCTCGCGCCGAGCCGATCCCGGTCGGGCCGGCGACCGGCTCGTCCGAAGCCAGGCGCGAGGTGCTCCAAGCCGTGGCCCGCGGCGAGATCGATCCCGCCGAGGGCGTTCGACGACTGCGCGCGTTAGGAGAGAGCAAATGACCCAGAGCTTCCGCGAGCTAGCCGAAGGCGCGACCAAGCTCGAGCTCACGCTGCGCAAGGGCGACGTCGAGCTCGGCGTCGTCGAGGGCGCCGAGCCGACGTTGAGCTGGGATGCCGAGGCCGACGAAGTGCCGGAGGTCACCCGTTACGGCGAGGTGCTCAGCATCAAACAGCCGGAGGAGCTCCGGGGCGGCCGGCGCATGGACGTGCGGCTCGTGCTGCCCTCGACGATCCAGGACGCCGACGTCAAGACGGGCCTCGGCGAGATCGCGGCCACCGGACTGCGCGGCGCGGCCCGCCTCCAGACGGGCAACGGCGAGATCGGCGTCAAGGACTTCGTCGGCGGCGAGCTGAAGATCCAGAGCGGCAACGGCGAAGTGAAGGTAGAGGGCGCCCGCGGCCACGTGCGCGTCAGCAGCGGCAACGGCGAGATCGAGCTGAAGCGCGTCGAGGGGCAGATCGAGGCGAACACGGGCAACGGCGAGATCGAGATCGAGCTGGCCGGCCCGAGCCAGGTGCGGGCCAACAGCGGCATGGGCGACGTCGAGGTGAAGGGCGAGGCCGTCGTCGACGCCCGCGTCAACACCGGCAAGGGCGACCTCGAATGCGGGGCGGCACTCCTGCCCGGGAAGCATTCCTTCAACACCGGGATGGGGGACATCTCGGTTCGGCTGCACCCGGACGCGAGCGCGCGCGTCGAGCTGCAGACCGGCTTCGGCGACGTCGACTCCGACTTCCCGCTCGTGCGGGTCGGCCGGTCGGGCCCGATGGGCTTCGGCGGCGCCCGGATGGTCGGCTCGATCGGCGAAGGCGAGCCGCAGGTGGAGCTGACGATGAAGACCGGGAAGGGCGACCTCACGCTGAGCCGCGCCGGGGGCCCCATGCCGGGCGCGCGGCGCGAGCGCATCCACGCTGGCGGCAAGGGCTTCTGGAAGGAGCAGAAGCACATGTGGCGGAACGTGGGGATGGACATCGCCACGACCATCACGGCCGAGGTCGCCTCGGCGATCGCGTCGAGCCTCGGGTCCCCGCCCCGCCCACCGCAGCCCGGCGTCCCGCCGCCGCGCCCCGAGCCGCCGCCGCGGCCCGAACCCCCGTCCGCCGCCGAGTCGTCGCCGTCGGTTGAGCCGGCCACCCCGCCCCCGCCGGTCGAGCCGGCCGCGCCGCCCCCGCCACCGCTCGACCTGAGCGGCCCGCTCCGGTCGAGCCAGACGCCGATGGGGCCCGAGGAAGAGAAGCCCGACCCGATGCTGACGGTGCTCGAGGCGGTTGCCCGCGGTGAGATCACCCCACAAGAGGCCGAGGTACTGCTGGCGGCGAGCCGCCACGGAGCGCGAGCCGGCGGACCCGTCTAGCCCTCGGCTACCCGTAAAAAGCGGCGTAACATGGCCGACACAGGGAGAGCGGCGATGAAGACGCAGCGGATGACGGTCGGCCAGGCGATCGTGCGGTTCCTGGCGCAGCAGTACGTCGAGCGGGACGGCCGCGAGCACAGGCTGATCGCCGGGATGTGGGGGATCTTCGGCCACGGCAACGTCGCCGGGCTCGGCCAGGCGCTCGAGGAGCTAGCCGACGAGACCGGCCTCCGCTACTACCGGCCCCAGAACGAGCAGGCGATGGTGCACCTGGCCGCCGCCTACGCCAAGACGTGCAGCCGGCTGTCGACCTTCGCCTGCACGTCCTCGATCGGCCCGGGCGCGACGAACATGGTCACGGCCGCGGCCGGCGCGACGATCAACCGGCTGCCGGTCGTGCTGTTCCCCAGCGACTACTTCGCCAACCGCTTCCCCGACCCGGTGCTCCAGCAGCTCGAACACCCGCGCGAGCGCGACGTCTCGGTCAACGACGCGTTCCGCCCCGTCTCGGCGTTCTTCGACCGCGTCTCGCGGCCCGAGCAGCTGATCGGCTCGCTGGTCGAGGGCTTCCGCGTGCTGACCGACCCGGCCGAGACGGGCGCGGTCACGATCTCGCTCCCCGAGGACGTTCAGACCGAGGCGTACGACTTCCCGGCCGGGCTGTTCGAGCGGCGGGTCTGGCACGTCCGGCGGCCGCCGCCCGAGCCGGCGCTGCTGCGCCGGGCGGCCGCGTTGGTCCGCGGCTCGCGGCGGCCGTTGATGGTCGTCGGCGGCGGCGCGATCTACGCGGGCGCGACCGACGAGCTGCGGGCCTTCGTCGAGCGGACCGGCGTCCCGATCTGCGAGACGCAGGCTGGCAAAGGCGCCCTCCCGTGGAACCACCCGATGAACGCGGGCCCGGTTGGCGCGAACGGCGGGCTCGCCGCGAACCGGCTAGCGCGCGACGCCGACCTCGTCATCGCGCTCGGCACACGGCTCGGCGACTTCGCGACCGCCTCGAAGAGCGCCTTCCGCAACCCGGACCTTCGCGTGATCGGCGTCAACGTCGCGCCGATGGACGCCGGCAAGCTCGACGGGCTCGCGCTCGTCGCCGACGCGAAGGTCGCGCTGCAAGAGCTCGCCGCCGCGCTGGAGGGCTGGCGCACGGCCGACGACTACCAGGCCGAGGTCGAGCGGCTCAAGGCCGAGTGGGACGCCGCCGTCGACAAGCTGCGCGCGCCCGACGACGGGCCGCTGTCGCAGGCCCAAGCCATCGCGCTGGTGAACGAGGCGGCCGGGCCGCGTGGCACGGTCGTCTGTGCGGCCGGGTCGATGCCCGGCGACCTGCTCAAGCTCTGGCGTACCGAGGACCCGAAGGGGTACCACCTCGAGTACGGCTACTCGTGCATGGGCTACGAGATCCCGGGCGGGCTCGGCATCAGGATGGCTGAGCCGGAGCGGCCGGTCTTCGTGATGATCGGCGACGGGACGTACCTGCTGATGAACTCCGAGATCGTCACGGCCGTCCAGGAGGGGCTCAAGATCACCATCGTCGTGGTCGACAACCACGGCTTCCAGTCGATCCATGGGCTGCAGCGGTCGGTCGGCTCGCCGAGCTTCGGCAACGAGCTGCGCTTCCGCGCCGGCGAACGGCTCTCGGGCGCGTACGTGCCGGTCGACTTCGCCAAGCACGCCGAGGCGATGGGGGCGCGGGCGTTCCGCGCCTGCACCTACGGTGAGCTGCGCGATGCCCTGGCTCAGGCGGCCGGATCCGACCGCGTCTCGGTCGTCGTCGCCGAGGTCGACCCCGAGCGGCGTGTGCCCGCGTTCGAGGGCTGGTGGGACGTGCCGGTCGCCGAGGTCAGCGGCGAGGAGAGCGTGCAGCGGGCGCG
>DASRFH010000138.1:0-43338 GCA_035651675.1 Chloroflexota bacterium
CCGGCCTCGGCCCGCGCGCGGAGCGCCGCGTAGTTCTGCTGGACCGTCTCCACGTTCATCGCCCGAATCCCTGTGTGCTCACGGTATGTGCGACGTCCCCGCGCCGTGGCCGCCGCCCTCGCGCGCCGCCTCGTCGAGCAGCGCCGGCACCTGCTCCGGTCGGACGCGGCCGTGGACACGCCGGTTGATCTCGACCGCTGGCGGGTGCATGCAGACGCCGAGGCAGGCCGACGTCCTGATCGCGTACCTGTGGTCGCGGCTGTAGTCGCCGACCGCGATGCCCGTCGCCTCCTCGATGGCGAGCTGGAGCGCCGGGCCACCCTCGACGCGACAAGCGGGACCGGCGCAGACGACGACGTGGACGTCGACCGGCGGATCGATCGACAACTCGTGGTAGTACGTGACGACTTCGTAGACCTGCGGCTGGGTGATCCGCAGGAACTCCGCGATCACCCGCTGCGTCGGCTCGGAGACCCAACCGTACCGGTTCTGCGCCTCGTGCAGGATTGGCAGCAGCGCCCCCTCGACGTTCCGGTAGCGCTCGAGGATGGGTGCGAAGTCCTCTTTGATCTGCTCGTAGGTGGCGGAGCGGGTGTCGAAGTGGAGCTGCGTGTACATCTGGTCTAGGGCACACCTGCTGGCGCGGGTAGGCCGAGCGCGCTTTCGATCGGGGCGAGGTCCACGTACTGGCGCATAAGCTCGGCCGCGACGCGCACCTTCGACTGGTGGCGGAACCGGACCTGCTCGAGGAAGCGCCCGATTTGCTCGAGCGTGTCCGGCGTCTCGGGCAGCACCGCGATGATCGGGCAGCCCTCCGCCTCGGCGCGCTCGACGACGACCGGGTCGGGCGCGAAGCCGCCGGTCGCGACGATCGCCTGCGTCGGCGTGCCGAGCGCCCCCATGTGGACGTCGATGCGGTCGCCGCCGGTCACGACGATCTTCTTCTCCATCCGCATGAAGTACGGCAGCGCCGTGCCGCCCTGGTGTGACATCGCCCCGATCATCACGCTCTGGAACTCGTTGTCCAGGTAGTCGCGGCCAGCCACGACCTCGCCTTGAAGGAGGGCCGCCAGCTCGCCGACGGTCGCCGCGCGCAGCGCCCGCTCCTCGGGCAGCTCGCCGAGCACTTTGAGCCCGGCTGCCTCGATCGCCGGCCGAAGCTCGCGCTGGACGAAGCGGCCCTGCTCCCGCGGCACCGCCGTCAGAATCACGCCGAGCGCGTTGCCGGCGTTCATGGCCGCGACCGCCTCGGCCGTGCCGCGGCCGCGGAACGCCGCGACCACCAGCGTGGCGGCGCCGGGCGGGGCCTGGCCGTCGCCCTCGACGACCGCGGCCTCAGCTGCGTCGACCAGACCGAGCGTCCGCCGCACCCACGTTGTGGTCTCGTCGTCGCCCTGGCGGCGGTAGCTCTGGACGCCGCGGCGGCCGAGGAGCTGGAGCAGGCCAGCCGCGACCGTGGTCTTCCCTTCGCCGGGGCCGGGTGACGTGACGTAGATCGACGGCATCAGGCGTGCTGGACCGAGAGGCCGGCCACGTGGACGCGGTCGTTCGGCACGACGACCTGGTACGGCGTGAAGACGACGCCGCGCTTGGTCATGTCGAGTGGCCAGATCTGGCAGGGCACGCCCTGGTCCTGGATCAGCTCCAACCAGGCCTGGGCGACGACCAGGTTAGGTGCCAGACGAAAGTGCGTCCACATAGCCCAACGGCCAATCCTATCACGATGGGTACGCCGAAGCCCTACCAGGAAGAAGGGGCCGAGGGAAATCGCGGCGACTAGAATGTGGCGATGCCGGAGAAGAACGGCCGCGTGGTCACCGACGACAACGTGGGGCCGCTCGTGGCCGGGATGGCGCGCGGCGTCACCCAAGGCCTGGCCGTCACGCTCGGCCACTTCTGGTCTGCGCTGACCGACTACCTGCGCGGCTCGCCGAGCCGACGGCGCACCGAAGAGGGGGTCGTCCAGAGCCCGACCGAGCGCGGCGCGTTCACGGTCCAGTATCCCGAGGAGCGGCTGGCGGTACCTGAGAACTTCCGGTACCTGCCGGTGCTGATCTACGACGAGGCGACCGGCAAGGAGCGGTGCACGAGCTGCGGCATCTGCGCCAAGGTCTGCCCGCCGCAGTGCATCTGGATCGTCCGCACCACCGGTCCCGACGGCAAGCCGATCCCCGAGCCGGCCGAGTTCACGATCGACGTGTCGATCTGCATGAGCTGCGGCTACTGCGCCGAATACTGCCCGTTCGACGCGATCAAGATGGACCACCGCTACGAGCTGGCCACGTTCGAACGGAAGGAGTCGCTCCTCCACCGCAAGGACCGGCTGATGGTCCCGACTAGCTACTACGCGAAGATCCACCCCACCGACTGGGCGGCCGAAGAAGCCGAGCGTCTTGCCAAGGAAGCCAAGGAGCGCGAGAAGGCCACGGCCGCCGCCAAGTCACAGGGCTAGGGCCGAGGGCGATCGCGGCCCACGGGGCCGACGCCCGTGGTACGCTTGGTCCGATGGCCCACACATTCGAAGCACAGATCGGCGCTCGCGGGCGAATCGTCCTGCCGGCCGAGCTGCGGGCACGGCACCGCTGGCGCCAAGGCGAGCGCCTCCGCCTGATCGAAGACGAGGATGGGACCGTGCACGTCATGTCGGTCGAGGAAGCGTTGGAGCGGGCTAAGGGCCTGTACGCGCACCTGAAGCCACCGGGCGTCAGCGTCGTCGACGAGTTCCTCGCCGAGCGACGCGCGGAAGCCACAGCTGAGTAGCGTCCTCGACGCGTCGGCGCTGCTCGCCTACGTCCTCGACGAGCCCGGGGCAGAGCGGGTGCTGGCTGCTCTCCGGGCGGGAGCGGTGGTCGCGGCTGTGAACTGGGCGGAGACGCTGGCGCGACTTGCCGAGCTGGGCGCTGACCCAGCCAGTGAGGCTGTGCGCTTGCGGACGTTGCTCGACGGGGCCCTCCGGATCGCACCCTTGGACGAGGTGCAGTGCGTGGAGATCGCTCGCCTTCGCCCGACCACCCGCCCTCTTGGGTTGTCGCTCGGCGATCGCGCGTGTCTCGCCCTGGGCTCGGCGCTCGGTCTTCCCGTCTTGACGGCCGACCGATCGTGGACTGGCCTCGGCATCGGCGTTCGGGTCGAGCTGGTCCGGTGACCTACCGGTCGCACTCGCCCATGTTGATGTCGATCGTGCCGAAGATGGCGATCGCGTCGGCGACCTTGTAGCCGCGCACCATGTCGCCGAGCGCGGTCAGGTTGATGAAGCTCGGCGAGCGGACGTGGTACCGGTACGGGTTCGGGCCGCCGTCGGAGACGACGAAGAAGCCGAGCTCGCCCTTCGGCGCCTCGATCCGCGCGTACGCCTCGCCCTTCGGCACGCGCACCTGCCAGAGCTTGCGGCCGGCGAGGATTTCGCCCGCCGGCAGGTCGTCCAGCGCGCGTCGGAGGATCCTCAGCGACTCGCGCATCTCGGCCAGGCGAACCAGGTACCGGTCGTAGTTGTCGCCGTTCTTGCCGGTCGGGATGTCGAACTCGAACCGGTCGTAGATCGAGTACGGCTCGGCCCGGCGGACATCGTACCGGACCCCGGAGGCGCGCAGCACCGGCCCGGTGACCGACGCGTTCAGCGCGGTCTCGGCCGGCAGCACCCCGACGCCAACGGACCGCGAGAGCAGGATCTCGTTCCTGGTCAGCATCGTGTCCATCTCGTCGATCGAGCGCGGCAGCCGGTCGAACACGATCTGGCGGCAGCGCTCCAGCCAGCCGTCCGGCAGGTCGCGCGCAACCCCGCCGAAGCGCATGTAGTTGCACATCATCCGCGAGCCGGCGACCGCCTCGAACAGGTCGAGGATGTGCTCGCGTTCCTCGAACGCGTACAGCGCGGGCGTGAAGAACGCGCCGAGGTCGTTCAGGTACGTGCCGATCGCGAGCAGGTGGTTCACGATCCGGGTCAGCTCGACCATGATTACACGCAGGTACTCGGCCCGCTCTGGCGGCTTCGTGCCGAGCAGCTTCTCGACCGCCAACACGTAGCCGAGGTTGTTCGACATCGACGAGATGTAGTCGAGCCGGTCGGTGAACGGGATGTTCATGATCCAGGCGTTCCGCTCGCCGATCTTCTCGTGGTTGCGGTGCAGGTAGCCGAAGATCGGGTCGACGTCGACGACCGTCTCGCCCTCGAGCGTCATCACCATCCGGAACACGCCGTGCGTCGACGGATGGTGCGGTCCGAAGTTGAGGACGAAGCGCTGACCGAGCTCGTCCGGGTTCTCGCGGAGCGCCGCGGCGAGCTGGTTGGCGTCGACGACGCGCAGCTCGTCGGTCCCCGCCCCGAGGTCGGCGAGCTCCCACCAGGGCACGCCGCTCAGCCCGGGCTCGGGAAGCTCCCTCGGGTAGCGCACGTTCCGGTGGAAGGGGACGCGGTCCTCCTGGCGGACGAAGTGCCCGCCCGGCCAGCGGGCGTCGAACGGCTTCTTTTCGCCCTCGAAGTAGGCCTCGTGGTAGTCCTTCCGCATCGGGAAGCCGGCGAAGCCTTCCCACAAGAGGATCCGGCGCAGGTTGTGGTGCCCCTCGAAGCGCACGCCGAAGAGGTCCCAGACCTCGCGTTCCTGGAGGTCGGCACCCTTCCAGATCGATTCGATCGAGGGCACCACCGGCTCGTCGCGCGGCAGAAACGCCTTCATCCAGAGCGGCGGGCCGGTCCTCGCCGAGCCGTAGAGCTGGTAAACCACCTCGATCCGCCGTGCCTCTGGGTAGTCGACGGCGGTGACGCCGGACAGCATGTCGTACCCCTCGTCCCGGAGGGCGCGGGCGCGCTCCAGGAAGGAGCCGAACGGGACGTACTCGACCTCCGGCTCGGCCTGGTAGATCGCGACCTCGCCCAGCCGCGGCTCGGGCCAATCCGGCTTCGCGGGCCGCGCCGGCGACTTCTTCTCCTCGGCGGCGGGGGCCGGTTCGGCGTCGGCCGAAGGCACCGGCTCGGACAGCTTCGCGCGGATCTCGTCAATCTGCCGCAGGTCGACCAGGTCCGGTCCGAACAGCGGCACCGGCACGGCGCCCGCGGGCCGCGCCGGCCGGACGACGTCCTTGAGCGTCTGGCCGGCGATCTTCTCCTGGAGCCTCAGCAGGCCGTATAGCAGCGCCTCGGGCTTGGGCGGGCACCCAGGCACGTAGACGTCGACGGGGATGAACTCGTCGATGCCAGAGACGACGTTGTACCCCTCCTTGAACGGCCCACCCGAGATCGCGCAGGCCCCCATGGCGATGCAGTACTTCGGCTCCGGCATCTGGTCCCACAACCGGACGATCTGCGGCACCATCTTCTTGGTAACGGTGCCTGGCACGATCATCAGGTCGGCCTGGCGGGGGCTGGCGCGCATGACCTCCATGCCGAAGCGTGAGAGGTCGTACCGCGAGGCCGCGGCCGCCGCCATCTCGATGAAGCAGCAGGCCGTCCCGAACATCAGCGGCCAGATCGACGACTTGCGGCTCCAGTTGTAGGCGCCGTTCAGCACGCGCTGGAGCAAGCCCTCCTGGGCCAGCTCCTTGATGCGGGCGGTGCTGGTTAGGAGGACGGTGTCGTTGAATTCTGCGTTCGGGGGAGCCGACGCCACGGCCCTACCGTATCAGATGGGAGGCTCTGGGCGTGCCATCCTGTCATGCCACTCGCGGCTACGAGGCCCGCCACGACGAGTGCCATCGCGACGAGCCACGCATCGTGGATCGAGCCTGCCAACGCGGCGCGCAGCGCGGGGTTGTCGACCGAGCCGAGCAGCAGCGCGCCGGTGTCGGGCGGGACGCCGCCGACGCGGTCGGCGAGGCGTGCGACCTGGACGGCGCCGAGCACGCTGACGCCGACCGCCAGCCCGACGTTGCGGAAAAACATCGCCATGCTCGTGGCCACGCCGAGGTACGCCTGCTCGACCGAGTTCTGCATCCCGAGCAGGAGGGACGTCGAGCAGAGCCCGCAGCCGACGCCGAGCAGCACCATCGGCACGATGATCGCGGTGAGCGAGATGCCAGGCTCGAGGCGCCACATCATCCCATAGCCGACTAGCAGGAGCCCGAAGCCGATCAGGTTCATCCAGCGGTAGCCGAGCGGCTTCACCAGCGCGCCGCTGGCCGTCGCCGCCGCCGACCACGACAGCGACTGCGCTAGCAGCGCGACACCCGCGCCGCGCACGCCGGCGTTGAGCGCTCCCTGGACGAAGAGCGGCACGAACGCGCCGAGCGTGAAGGCGGCCCAGCCGAACGCGAAGCTGCCGAGCGCCCCGAGCAGGAACATCCGGCGACGGAACAGCTCGAGCGGGATGGTCGGCAGCGGGGCCCGGCGCTCGACACGGACGAAGAGGACGAGCAGCGCGATCGTGGCCGCCACCAGACCGGCCATCTGCGGCGAGGCCCAGGGCACACTGCCGCCACCCCACTGCGCGATCAACAGCACCAGCACGATCGCGGCGGACAAAGTCGTGGCGCCCGCGACGTCGACCCTCTGCTGCCTCCGTTCGCGGGACGGCTCCTTCAACAAGATCGCGAGCGAGACGATGGGCAGCAGACTGACCGGCAAGTTGACGAAGAACACCCAGCGCCATCCGACTGTCTCCGTCAGGGCCGCGCCGAGCGCCGGGCCGACGATCGAGGCGATCGCCCACATCGAGCTCGTCACGCCCGAGACGTAGCCGCGGCGCTCCGGCGGGTACAGGTCGCCGATGATCGCGAACGTCAGCGCGAAGATCGCCGCGCCGCCGATGCCTTGCAGCGCCCGGAACAAAACGAGCTGGAGCATCGACTGGGATGCGCCGCACAGGCCCGACGCGACGACGAACAGCCCGAGCCCGACCAGGTAGAGCCGCTTCCGACCGTAGACGTCGGACATCCGGCCGAAGATCGGCATCGCCGTCGTCGAGACGAGCGCGTAGCCGGCGAAGACCCACGAGAAGATCTCGAGCCCGCCGAGCGAAGCCACGACGGTTGGCATCGCCGTCCCGACGATCGAAGCGTCGAGAGCAGCCAGCAGCATGCCGGTGGAGACGGCGACCGTGAGCAGCGCGAGCCGGAGCCCTCGAGGTGGCTCGTACACGCTCACGTCATCCCGAGCGCAGCAAGGATTCTCGACCGTGCTTCGGGGGGCGCCGGTCGTCGCCAGCGCGGGCGGGACGTCTCGTCGCTTTGCTCCTCGGAATGGCAGTGTGCCTAAATCACGCGAACGGAGACCGAATGGTAGCCGGTAGCTCCATCCGGGAAGCTATCCCGGATCGTCGCGTCCTGCACCCTGTCCAGGCCGTCGGTCGCTCTCACCTTGAGCTGGTACGCTCCGGGCCCTGGCGGGGTCCAATCCAGCGTCCAGATCGTCCAAGAGTTCGGGGACAGCGGCGGCTTGCGGTTCGCCTCCAGCCAGGTCCTGCCGCCGTCGGTGCTGACCTCGACCTTCTTGATGCCGCGGTCGCCCGCGTGAGCGACGCCGCCGATCTGGATCGGACCGGCGACCGTGCGCCCACCGATCGGGACGTCGATCCGCGAGAACGTCTGGATCGCCGCGGCGTCGCTCCAGCCGCGCTCCTGCCAGTAGCCTAAGAACTCACGGTCGACGAGCTCGATCCGAGTGACCCACTTCACATTCTTCATCCCGTAGATGCCGGGGATGAGCAGGCGAGCGGGCGCGCCGTGCTTGTAGGTAAGTGGCTCGCCGTTCATCTCGTAGGCGAGCAGCGTCGTCTCCTCCATCGCCTTGTCGAAGGTGATCGAGTCGCTGTAGGAGTCGGCCGACGAGCTGAGGACGACCTTGCGGACGCCGGGCTTCACGCCGGCCGCGTTCAGCAGGTCGCGCAGCTTGACGCCCCTCCACCGGGCGTTGCCGATCAGGTCGCCGCCGACCAGGTTCGAGATGCAGGCGAGCGTGAAGTACTGCTCGGTGGCCGGCAGCGCTCGCAGGGCGTCGAGCGTGAGCGTCGTCGGCCGCTCGACCAGCCCGGTGATCTGGAGCCGCCACGTCGCCGCGTCGACGTGCGGGTCGGCGAAGTTCTTCGACACCGTGTAGAACTGGTCGGTTGGCGTCACCTCGGGCGACAGCTCGCCGGTGAGCCCACCGCCCGAGCTGCCCGCGACCGTCGCCCCACCGGCCACGCGCCAGAACGTCCCGCCTCCGACGATCGCGACGCTCGAGACGGCGAGCGTGGTCACGACGCGCCGGCGCCCGATCTCCTCACCTCTTCCGCCGGAAGAGGGACGGGATTGGGGCATCTTGCGCTCGCCGAGCCAGCCGAAGGCGAACACGAGTCCAACGGCGTACACCGCGTGCAGCGCGCCGTAGCCGACCAGGCCGACGACCATCCCCGTCGGCAGCGCCGCGCCCAGGAACCCCATGCCGAGCAGCGTCAGCACGACGCCCTCGAACGCGATGAAGACCACGCCGACCACGATCGCGGCCTCGCGCCACGGCCGAGGTCGAACACAATCGAACGCCCGGCCCGCCCAGATCCGCCCGACCCAGCCGCAGAATAGCAGCTGGCCTTCGAGCAGCCCGGCGAGCAGCAGGCTCTTCGCCGAGAACTGGAGCGCGTCGATCAGCAGACCAAAGATCGGCCCCGGCAGCAGGAACAGCAGCGGATCCGCGAACAGGTCGGGCAGCGTCGGCAGGCCGACTATGCTGCTCAGCGCGAACATCAGCGCGGCCATCGGCAGCCCGGCGATCAAGCCGGCGACGAACCCGAGGCGCTTGATCCGATCCAGATCGGCGCTGGTCACGCCCTCACCTGCCCCACGGGCAGCCTCGCCCCACGGGCGAGGAGAGGCTCAGGCTCGCCCCCGCGGCTCCAACAATGTCCTGTCGCCCCGGGGAGAGGGTAGGGTGAGGGCTGTGCATCGTTCAGTTGACGGAGGCGCGCAACCGCCGGATCCACCGCAGGTGCTGCTCGATCGATTCGCGGTCGGGCGCGGCTGGCGCGTTCGCCAGGTAGTTCGTCAGCTCCTGCTCGGCCTCGCGCGGCCGCGCGAGCCGGAAGAGCAGGAGGCCGCGCACGCGCTGGTCGTCGATCGTCGGCAGCACGACCTGCATCCGGTCGAGAGCGGCCAGCGCCCGCGCGTAGTCGCGCCGGCGCGTGTACTCGTTCAGCAGGTTGGTCAGCATGCGCCGCACGATCGGGCGCGGTCCGACCGGCTCGAACGCGTCGGGCCCGAGCTCCACCGGTCGACCGTAGGCGCGGCTAAGCCGGAGCGCACAATCGGCCGGCGTAAGGATCGCTCCTTCCTCGAACGCGTCGACGATCAGCATGCCGCCGTCGAGCGGCCACCCGAGCACGAAATGTAGTGGGAAGTTGATGCCGACCAGCTCGTGGCCGAGCCGCCTCGCGACCTCCCGGTAGAGCACGCTCAGAAGGATCGGCAGCCCGGTCCGGCGGTCGAGCACCTCGTTCAGGTAGGAGTTGCGCGGGTCGTAATAGTCCTCGCGGTTGCCGCGGAACCCGAGCACGCCGTACAGGTGGGCGTTGATCGCGGAGAGCACGGCGGCCGGGCCCTCGTCGCCGTCCAGCCGCGGCCGAACGTCCCGAGCGATCTCGTCGATCCGCGTTAGGTAGCCGTCGACGTCGAGGCCCGGGTATTCCTCGGCCGCGATCAGCAGGGCGATCCGCCCGAGGTCGGCGTCTGCCTCCACCCGCTTCATCGCCTGCACGAAGGCCTCGCGGGCATCCATGACGGAACTCTAGTTGCTCGGGTCGAGCGGAACCAACACGCGCCATACCGTCGTCGTCAGCTTCCAGAGCTCGGTCACGAAAGTGGCCGGTGGCAGCGCCTTCGTCGGCTGTACGTGCTCGAAGATCTGGAACTCCACGTAGCCGGCCAGGTGCGCGGGTGGGAGCGCGGCGGCCAGCTCGCGCGAGTGGACGTACGGCACGAGCGGGTCGGCCCGGTCGACCAGGACCCAGGCGCGGCTGCGGAAGTCGCCAACGCGGCTCTTCGGCGAGAGCGCGGCGAGGGCGGCGCGGCCGTTGCTCAGGTTCTTCTCGAACACCATCTGCGTCAGTGGGTGCGGCTCCCAGGCCGTGTCGCCGTAGCGGTGTGCCTCGATCTCGTCCGCCAGCTCGTTCGCGTCGTAGTACCCGCCGAGCCAGACGAGCTCGCGCACCTCGTCCCGGATCGCCGGATCGGTCGCGGCGAGAAACGCGAGCGACGCCCCGGCCGAGAAACCGAGCATCCCGATGTGGCGCGCGTCCACGCCCGGCTCGGCGGCGAGCCGCTGGTACGCGAGCACGAGGTTGCGCGGCTCCTCCGGCTCGAACCGGTCGGCCATCAACGCGTCGGACTGCACGAGGAGCACGTAGAGCCCAACGCGACTCAGCCCGTCGGCCAGCCGAACGAGCACCGGGTCGCGCTTGTCGAGCGGGTGGACGCCGGCGGTGACGACCAACCCTCCGTGCCGACCGCCGCCAGCCGGCATGTAGAGGTCCGCGTCGGCCGAGCCGATCCGCAGCTCGACGCGCGTTGGCGCACCGGAGACGAGCACGAGCGGCCGCGGCCCTGGCGCGTTGAACAGATCGGGCAGCAGGAACGCTGTCAACACCGCCATCCGCGCGCCCGGCGACAGCGCGAGCGCGACGCAGAGCACGCCGACGATGGCGACCAGCGCGAGAAGCCCCCTCCGTCCCCTGGTGGGAGACGAAGGGGGTGAGGACCCAGCTGCGGCAGGCAGGGTGTCGGGACCAGTCGACGGCGTTTCCACGGCCCTCACCCAAAGCTTCCCCCGGCGGGAGAGGGGACGCGAGCCATCCTACCTCCGATAATCCGTCCGTGGCCCGCCCGGAGCTGCTCGTCCTCGACGTCGACGGTACCGTCCTCGGCCGCGACCACCGGCGCGCCAGCCCGAGGGTGAGCGACGCGATCCGCGCGGCGACGGCGCGCGGGGTGCCCGTCGCGCTTTGCTCTGGCCGCCCACTCACGTCGATCGGGCGGATCGCCGCGACGCTCGATCTGCCGGGCCCGCACGTCGCGTTCGACGGCGCGCTGGTCGGCTCGCCGGGCCAGCCGCCGATCTACCGCCTACCGCTCGCGCACGCCGCCGCGCGTGCCCTCGTGGACGCGGCCCGCGCGATCGACCTTGTCGTCGAGCTCTACCTGCCGGACGTCCACTACGTCGACCAGATCAACGAGGAGTCGATCGTTCACGGGCAGGTGATCGACGTGCCGCCGACGCCGCGGTCGCTCGACGACGTGCTCGCCGAGTCGCGGGACGGCGACGTGGTCAAGGGGCAACTGATCGGCGTCGGCGACGAGGGACGTCGCAAGATCGGCTCGGTCGAGGCGCTCGGCCTGCCGCTCCGGTTCGGCTGGGCGAAGCCGCCGCCCGGCGTCGGCGACCGCGATTACGTCAACGTGACGGATCCCCGCGTCTCGAAGGGTGTCGCCGTGCGCGAGCTCGCCAGCGCGCTCGGCGTGCCGCTGAGCAAGGTGATGGGCGTCGGCGACGGGCCGAACGACGCGCCGCTGCTGGAGGCCGCCGGCCTGGCCGTCGCCATGGGCAACGCCGCGCCGCCGCTCAAAGCAATCGCCCACGTGGTCGTCCCGTCGGTCCACGAGGACGGGCTGGCGGTGGCGATCGAGCGGTACGTGCTGAGCTAGGAGACGCCCTTCGGCTCCTTCGCCCCGCCCGCGGTCGTCTTCCCTCAGGCGGCGCGCGAGCCTACCCGGCGACGCCGACGACGACGACCCCGGCCGCGGTGACGCAGGCGCTGGCGAGGCGGGAGGCCGAGCGCGGCTCGCCGAGCACGAGCATGCCGAGCAGCGCGGCGAAGACGATGCTGGGCTCGCGCATCGGCGCCAGGTAGCTCACCTGGCCAAGCTGGAAGGCGACGAGCGCGAGGCCGTAGGTGGCTGGCGACAGCAGCCCGGCGAGCACGATGGAGCGGCGGTTCTCGTGCCAGCACGCGCGGGTGGCGTCCCGCCGGCCGCCGAGCCAGAAGTACGGCGCGGCCAGCACCGAAGCGCCGGCGAACAACAGGTACGCGTACAGCGCCGGCGAGATCCAACCGGCGCCGACCTTGTCGTTGACCGAATACACCGCGATCGTCACGCCGGTCGCCAGAGCGTACAGCGCGGCCCGGTCGCGTGCCGCGACCGCCAACGTGCGCAGGGCCCGGGGTGTGAAGCCGCCCGCCGAGAGCGAGACGACGCCGACCACGATCAGCCCGATGCCGGCCGCGCCGAGCGGTGTGATCCGCTCGCCGAGCAGCGGCACGGCGAGCGCCGGCACGAGGACTGGCCCGGTTCCGCGCGCGATCGGGTAGACGAGGCCGAGGTGGCCGTGCTCGTAGCCGCGGCCGAGGAAGACGAAGTAGAAGGCGTGGACCACCACCGTGACCGCGACGAACGGCCAGCCGGCGCCAGGCACGCCGCGCGTTGCCCAGAGGTAGGCGCCGACCGGCAGGTAAAGCACGCCGGCGGAGAGCGCCATCCACCACGCGAACGCCTCGGGGTGGCTTCCGCGCCGGACGAGCATGTTCCAGACGGCGTGGAAGACCGCCGCCGCGAGGACCAACGCGACCGCGGTCGGGTTCAACCGGCCGCGAGCCAGCCGCCGTCGATGAAAACGATCTGCCCCGTAAGGTAGTCGGAGGCCGGCGAGAGCATCAGCACCGCGAAGCCGGTCAGGTCGTCGACCGTCGCGAAGCGGCGCATGGGGATCTTACCGAGCGTCCGCTCGACCCACACCTGATCGTGGAACAGTGCCTCGGTCTGCTGAGTACGGACGTAGCCCGGCGCGAGCGCGTTCACCGAGATGTACTCGGCCCACTCGAGCGCCATCGACCGCGTCAGGCCGAGGACGCCGGAGCGCGAGGCGACGTAGGTCGCGATGTTGGGAAGCGCGATCTGGCTCGTCAAGCTGGCGACGTTCAGGATCTTGGCCCGCGGCAGGGAGGCGTCGCGCTGGCGCGCGGCGATCATCGCTCGCGCGGCGGCTCGCGACGCGAAGTAGACGGCCTTCAGGTTGACCGCCATCAGCCGGTCGTAGTCCTCCTCGGTCGTCTCCAGGATCGGCTTGCGGATCGCGAAGCCGGCCATGTTGACGAGCGCGTCGAGCCGACCGAAGTGGGCGACAACCCGTTCGACCATCGCCGCGAGCTCGCCGGTGCGCGCGACGTCGAGCTCGATCGGCAGGCAGCCGCGCCCCAGCGCCTCGATCCGGTCGGCCTGCGCGCGCAGCGTCGTCATGTCCCGTCCGACGATCGCCAGGTCGGCGCCCGCCTCGGCCAGCGCCAGCGCGATGCCGCCGCCGATGCCCCGGCTGGCGCCCGTCACGATCGCGACGCGGCCCGCCAACGAGAAGCGGTCGAGCACCCCCACGGCGCGGCGAGCGTAGCATGGCAGCATTCGCCGAAGGAGGAGCACGCATGGCCGAGGTGACCGCGCCGACGGACCAGGTCGGAACCCGTCTGATGTTCGAAAACGACCGGGTCCGCGTCTGGGACCTATCGCTGGCGCCCGGCGAGCAGCTCGCCAAGCACATCCACCGGACCGACTACTTCTTCATCGTCGAGTCGGGCGGGCTGATCCGGTTCCAGAACCCGGACGACCCGTCGGACTACCACGACGTCCAGTTCCAGGACGATCAGGTGACGTTCCGCGCGGTCGGCCCCGACGGCAAGGTGGACAACCGCCTCACCAACATCGGGACCAAGCACCATCGGAACTACGTCATCGAGCTGAAGACGTAGTCGAGACGGCCGGCACGCCCTTCCAGGCGTGCCTCGCGTTGCTCACCCGCGGCGGGAGCTGGTTCCAGTCCTGATCGAAGTAGGTGTGCGTCGGCTCCTTGTGCGGCGCGACGACCAGGAAGTACTGGACCGGCCGGTCGCCGTAGCACGAGATCCGGTGTGGCTCGTGCGGAAACGCGAAGACCGCCTGGCCAGGTCCGGCGACGACCTCCCGGACCCGGTCTCCGTCCTTGAACTCGAACTTCGCCTGCCCGTCGAGCACCACCCACACCTCGACGCCGCCCGACTCGACGTGCGAGTGGAACCCGCCCTCGGGCTGGCCGGGCTCGCGCCGCAAGAAGCGCGCCCGCACCTCCGGCGCGGCCAGGAAGGTCCCGCTCGGGTCCTCGCGGTAGTCGAACACCTCGGCCGGCATCTCTCGTTACCCCAGCGCTTCTAGGACTTCCTCGAACGGCATCGCGATGCAGGTGAAGATCGGCGTATCCCGCTCGGTGTAGGGCCGCTGCTCGGCCTCACGCAGCTTCATCACCAGATCGAGGAAGTCGCCCGGCTCGTTCGACTCGAAGCCGACGACGAAGTCCTGGTCGTCGAGCCCGAACGAGTACGTCGTGTTGATCTTCACGGTCGGAAACTCGTGGCCGACCCTGATGTGCTCGTCCATCATCCGCTGCCGTTCGGCGAATGGGAGCTGATACCAGGCGTGCGTCTTCACGAACGGGTAGAGGAAGAAGTACTTGCTGCCCGCGGGGTTGACCGTCGTTCGCCGCCCCTCCTGGCCAGCGTGGGTGTGCTTGTCCACGTAGATCGACTTCCGCGTCATCGCCAGGAAGTTGTACGGCGTGGTGAGGTAGGCGCCGAGCTGCGTGCTCGCCAGCGCCGTCGCCGCCTCGCGCAGCCCCTCGAGCGTCGGGCTGACCTTCCAGAGCATGAAGTCGACGTCGCCCCGCATCCCCATCGTCGTGTACGAACGGATGACGACTGCCGGGTCGATCTGGTCGAGCCGTTTGACCATCTCGCGCCTGTGCTCGGCGCGCAGCTCACAGGGTAGGCGACGCCACTCCGGAGCGGCTTTGTAGAAGGTGTAGGAAACGAAGAACCGTTCGGGCATGCCGGCGATTATAGAATCGGCACTGTGGAAGGAAGCTCCGAGGAAGTCGAGGCGAAAGTCGCGCGTGTCCGCTCGTACCTGCGCGAGAGGGGCCTGGCCGGCGTCCTCATAAACCGGCAGGACAACTTTGCCTGGCTCACCGGCGGCAAGGACAACCACGTCGTGGATGCGTCAGACGTCGGCGTCGCCGCGCTGCTCGTTACGCCCGACGCGCGCTTCCTGCTCGCCAACCGGATCGAGGCGGGTCGGCTGGAGGACGAGGAAGTCGGCGGTCAGGGCTGGGAGCTGCGCACGTTCGACTGGTACCGCCCGGGCGCAACCGCCGCGGCTGTGCGCGACGTCGTCGGCGACCGGCCGCTCGCGTCCGACACGCCGTTCGGCGACGCGCGGCCGCTCGACCACGCCTTCGACGAGCTGCGTGCCGATCTGCTGCCGCCTGAGGTCGAGCGCTACCGCGAGGTCGGCCGCATCGCGACCGAGACGATGATCGGGGCGTGCCAGGCGCTGCACCAGGGGCAGACCGAGTGGGAGATCGCGGCCGACCTCGGCCGCCGCGTGCGCGCACACGGCGGCCGGCCCGGTGTGCTGTTGATCGCCACCGACGAGCGGATCGCCAGGTACCGCCACCCGATCCCGACCGATAAGCGCCTGCGCGAGTACGCGATGCTCGTCCTCGGCGCCTCGAAGTGGGGGCTGCAGGTCTCGATTACCCGCTTCGTCGCGTTCCAGCGGCTGACCGACGAGCTAAGGCGCAAGTGGCTGGACGTGTCGCGCATCGCCGCCTACTTCAACGCCGCCACGCGCCCGGGCCGACCGTGGGGCGAGATCTTCCGTGGCGCGACCGAGCTGTACGCGGAGCTCGGCTGGCCGGGAGAGTGGGAGCTCCACCACCAGGGCGGCCCAACCGGGTACCGTGGCCGCGACTTCACCGCGACGTTCGACTCGCCCGGTGTGGTCTCCGCCCACCAGGCTGCCGCCTGGAACCCGTCGATCACCGGCACGAAGTCCGAGGACACCATCATCGCCACCGACGCCGGGCACGAGTTCCTGACCCGCCACGGCCAGTGGCCGATGCTGCGCTTCGAGCACGCCGGCGAGCAGGTTCAGTATCCCGACGTGCTCGTCCGCGATCAGACGATCCGCCGCTACGCGTAGGCCGCCGATGTCGTTCCGAGCGGCGCGCGGACTCCGGGCGGGGGCGGCACGCCGGGGCGCCGCGCGGCCCGGTCCCCGAGGCAGCGGCGGCGGAGCGCGTGCCGGTGCTGCGCCCGCGGCCGAAGAGTGGGCTCGTCGACCGGTTCGACGTGGCCGAGGAGGCCGGCGGCTACCGTGTGGCCGGGGGCGGCGACCGCCCCGCCGGAGCTTCCTCGCCGCCGCGCACTTCGAGACGACGTGGGCGCCTTGATGCGCGACACGATCGTCGACGTCCTGCGCCACGCCGCCGCGACTTACCCCGACAACCCGTGCATGGCGTTCCGCCACGACGGCGTGCGCGATGCCTACACCTACCATGAGGTGCTCGACCTGGCGGGGCGAGTCGCCGCGCTGCTCCGCGCGTGCGGCGTGGAGCGCGGCGACCGGATCGTCATCTGGGGCCCGAACCGGCCGGAATGGGGGCTCACCTACTTCGGCGCGCTGCTGCTCGGCGCCATCGTCGTACCGTTCGACGTCCGCGCCGCCGAGGGCTTCCTCCAGCGGATCGAGGCGAAGACCGAGCCGAAGCTGATCGTGGCTGGGAGCGTGCAGCGGGAGTCGGCCACGCTGCCGCATCCGCCGTACCTCGCCCTGGAGGAGCTCGTCGAGCGGGCGCGCGCCCACGCCTCTCCGCCCGATCTGCCTGCGCTCGCGCCCGACGACGTCGCCGTCCTCATGTACACGTCCGGCACGACCGGCGATCCCAAAGGCGTGATCCTGACGCACGGCAACGTCGCGTCGAACCTGCGCGCCGTGCCCGAGATCATCGTCATCCAGCCGTACTTCCGGCTGCTGTCGCTGCTGCCGCTGAGCCACATCTTCGAGCAGGTGATCGGCCTGATGGTGCCGATGCTCGGCGGGGCCTCGGTCGTCTACGTCGACACGCTGCGGCCAGACGTGATCTTCCAGGCGATGGAGGAGGAGCGGATCACGATGATGATCTGCGTGCCGCAGCTCCTCCAGCTCTTCATGAACGGCATCGAGCGCGAGGTACGCCGCCAGGGCAAAGAGCGGCTCTGGAACGCGCTGCACGCCGTCGCGGCGCGTCTGCCGTTCCGGCTCCGGCGGTACCTCTTCCCACAGGTCCACAGGCGGCTCGGCGGCCACTTCGAGTTCTTCGTTTCCGGTGGCGCCTATTTACCGCCGGCGCTCGCGCAGCGCTGGGAGAACATGGGCGTCAAGGTGCTGCAGGGCTACGGCCTGACCGAGAACGCGCCGATCGTCTCGGCGAACTCTCTCGACCGGCGCAAGCTCGATTCGATCGGGCGGGTCGTCTCGAACGTCGAGCTGAGGCTGGCCGAGGACGGCGAGATTCTGATCAGGGGGCCGAGCGTCTTCAAGGGCTACTGGCAGGACCCGGCCGCGACCGCCGCCGCGTTCGAGGACGGCTGGTACCACACCGGCGACATGGCCCGGCGCGACGACGAGGGCTACCTGTACTTCACGGGCCGCAAGAAGAACGTCATCGTGCTCGCCAACGGTTTCAACGTCCACGCCGAGGACGTCGAGAACGCGCTGCGCGCCACCGGCCTGGTCGCCGACGCGGTGGTCGTCGCCGGGTCAGCCCCGAACGGCGATCCCGAGGTCCACGCCGTCCTGGCGATCGAGGATCCCGCGCAGGCCGAGGTGGCCGTGCGCGCGGCCAACAAGGCGCTCGCACCGCACCAGCAGATCCGCTCGCACTCGGTCTGGCCCGACCCGGACTTCCCGCGGACGCACACGCTGAAGGTGCGTCGGCCGGAAGTGGAGCGGAGGTTGAAGGAGCTGGCCCAGGCGTAGTGGCCCCTCGTCATCCGAACGGCGGGGCGTCGTGGACTTTCGCCCGGCGTGATAGCCGCCCGCGCTCGCGGGGAACGGTGTGGTCGGGCAGGGTTCTGGCTGCGCTCGGAACGACCGCTCGACTACGAGCGGAGGCGCCGGAGGAGTGCCTGCGTGGCGGTCATCAGCCGCATCACGCGTCCGCGGCGGTAGCCCTCAACCAGGTCGCGGAGGCGGGCGACCTCGGCCCGCTCGCGGCCAACCTCGTCCTGCAACTCGAGAACGCTCCGGTTCAGCGCGCGGCTGGCCGCGTAGCCGGCGTCGAGCTCGCCGCGCACGGCCGCCATCAGGTCCAACCGTGCACCGGCGCGGCGGGCGTGCGCGGCGAGCAGCGTCGCCAAGGCGACGGCGACGTCCGCGCCGTCGGCGACCCGGCGCACCTCGGGCAGCTCGTCGACCAGCAGCTTCGGCAGGTCGCTCGCCTCGTCTCGCCCGGCGAACAGCACCTGGCGGTAGGCTGGCACGGCTGGATCGACCGCGCCGTGGCGCTCGTTGTAGCGGCGGTCGAGCGCGCGATGGACCTCGTCGCCGCCCTCGGTCCGCAGCAGGATGTGCTTGGCGAGCATCATCGTCCGCCAATCGTCGAGGAGACCAGACGGCACATCCGCCACGCGCCAGCCGGGGGCGCCCAACCAGGCGCGCGCCTCGGCCGCGCCGGGGAGCCCGCGTTCGAGGTGTTCGGCGAGCTGCAGGTGTTTGCCGCCCAGCACCTCCCAGATGTACTCGTACAGGGCCCGCTCGGCGGAGGGGGCATCGTCGTCGGCGCGCGGCACCGCCACGACGACCATCAGCCGGGCCACCCGCCGGAGCTCGGCGACCACCGCCGGCCGCCGCTCGGGCTCGACGTGCTCGAGCGTGTCGAGGCAGGCGACGAGGTCGAACGACGCGTCCGCGAACGGCAGGTGCCCGCCGTCCGCCTGGACGTAGCGGCCGCGGCCTTGCCCGGTCGGATCCATCCAGACCGCCCAGTCGCCGGGGCAGAAGCGCTCGGCCAGCCCATCCCAGTCGCCACAGTCGAGGATCGTCAGACGACGCCCGAGCCGCGCGCGCAGCCGGTCGGCCGCGAGCGCCAGCGCGCCGTACCGCTGGTACTGGTCGAACGGCAGCTCGAGCAGGTCCGCGCTCGCCGCGGGAGGAGGCGAGGGTGTGCGAGCCCAATGGTTCAGGAAGCCACTCCGCCACGATCTCGGCGAGGTACCGCACCCAGCATCGCCTTGCCCGCCGCGCCCAGGCCACCGCGGACCCGCGGCACCTGTACGCGCGCCTTGATCCAGGACGCCATCAGGCGCGCGATGATAGTTCCTTCCCGCCCGAGCGACGATGGCCGCGGGCTACGCGGGCCGCGATGGCGCGGGACGTAGGACGTCGTCTCGATGTTGGCCGACGCGGCCTTGTTCGTCGTTCCGAGCGGAGGGCAGAACCTCGGCCGGCGCGTTCCTGGCGTGCGCCCCGAGCCACCGAGAACCGCGCGACGGTCGCGATCCCACGTCGTTCTTGCGCGGGATGACCTCACCGGGCCGACGCTTCTAGCGACTCCTCAGCGTCAGCCGGACTGCCTGGGGCCGGACGAGGAAGCGCAGGGCGACGGTGCCGCCCAGCCCCTGGCTGACGTGCAGCGCGGTGCTGCCCACCCAGGAGAGGCCGCCGGCCTTCGGCGGCGCGCGGTAGCAGTTGTGGTACGGCGGTGGCAGGAACGGCGGCCGTACCTGGCCGGCGTGCGAGTGGCCGGCCAGCGCCAGCCGGGCGCCGCGCTCGGCCGCGACCGGCGTCGGCTCCCACGAGTGGGCGAGGAAGATCGACTGCTCGTCGGGCGGCACGCCTTCGTACGCCCGCCAGGCGTCGTCGTGGAATGTGTGCGGGTCGTCCACGCCGACGATCCAGAGCGGCGTTCCGTTGACGCACAGGCGGACCGCCTCGTTGCGCAGCACCGTGATGCCCTGCGCCTCCATGTGGTAGCCGACCCGAGCGGCGACGGACGGCGAGAACCGCGCCGGCCGCTCGCCGTCGCGGACGCGGGCGTCGAAGTCGTGGTTGCCGAGCACGGCGAACGTGCCGAGCCGGCCACGGGCGCCGCGGACGGCGTCGATCGCGATCGGCGCCCACCGCGGGCGGTCGCCGTAGTCGCCGGTCAGACAGACCAGGTCCGCCTCGACCGCGGCGGCCTGGCGGATCAGGTCGTGCTGCCACTGCTCGCCCGGCTTGGCGTGCAGGTCGCTCAAGTGGAGGACGGTCAGCCCGTCCAGGCGGCGCGGCCAGCAGGGGAGCCGCAGCGTCAGGTCGCGGATCTCCAGCCACCGGGGCTCGATCCTGGTCGCGTAGAAGAGCGCGCCCGCCCCCAGGCCGGCGAGCCCGAACAGTAGCTGCCGCACGTACCCGCCAAGCCTACACGGTAGAATGCCGAACACCCGAATTACCTGCCGGGTGCGGTGTGTCTCGAAGCAGCGCACCGCGTGTCGACCACACAATGAAAGGAAGGCCCACATGGCGCAGACCCGCCGCGCGACCATCGCCGAGGAGCTAGAGGTCCGCCATAAGAAGTCGAAGGCGCTGTACCAGGAGGCGCTGAAGGTCTTCCCGAGCGGCGTCACGCACGACAGCCGGTACATGCAGCCGTTCCCGATCTACGTGACGCACGCGAAAGGCTCGCGGAAGTGGGACGTCGACGGCAACGAGTACGTGGACTACTTCGGCGGGCACGGCGCGCTGCTGCTCGGCCACTGCCACCCGGCGATCACCGAGGCGGTCGTCGAGCAGGCGAAGAAGGGCAGCCACTACGGCGCCTGCCACGAGCTCGAGATCGAGTGGGCCAAGCTCGTCCAGGAGATCGTGCCGAGCACGCGCAACGGCGGCAAGGTGAAGTTCACCTCCTCCGGCACGGAGGCGACTCTGATGGCGATGCGCCTCGCCCGCGCGTTCACCGGCAAGGAAGTCATCGTGAAGATGCGCGGCCACTTCCACGGCTGGCACGACTACGCGACGATCGGCATGTCCGAGCCTTGGGAGGTCCCGAGCTCGAACGGCATCCCGCTTGGCGTGCGCCAGTCGATGCGGGCGATCCCACCGAGGGACGTGGCGGCCCTCGAAGAGGCGCTCAGGCCGGGCGACGTCGCCGGCGTGATCCTGCTCCAGAACGGGCTCTCCACCGAGTACCTGTCGCAGGTGCGCGAGCTGACGCGGAAGCACGGCGCCGTGCTGATCTTCGACGAGGTCATCACCGGCTTCCGCTACGCGCCGGGCGGCGCCCAGGAGTACTTCGGCGTGACGCCAGACCTTTCGACGCACGCCAAAATCCTGGCCGGCGGCTACCCGGGCGGCTCCGTCTCGGGTCGCGCCGACATTATGGCGATGCTCGACCACCGCGACGACCCCGACTGGCAGCGCAACAAGCGGATCGCCCACCCGGGCACGTACAACGCCAACCCGGTGTCGGCCGCGGCCGGCGTCGCCTGCCTGAAGATCGTCAGGGACCCCGAGGTCCAGAAGAAAGCGACCGCGACGGCGGACAAGATCCGTGCCGGGATCAACGAGGCGCTGAAGCGGCGCGGCGTGGCCGGCCGTGCCGGCGGCGAGGTCTCGATCCTCGCGATCAACTTCGAGAACCCGAAGGTCAAGGGGCGGGAGCTGCTCTGGAAGTTCCGCGGCGCGATGCAGCTCGGCGGCGTGGACATGTCGGCGCTCGGCGGGCCGGTCTCGGCCGTGCACGACGACCGCGACGTCGACCAGACGATCAAGGCGTTCGACCAGGCGCTCGAGCTGCTACAGGCCGAGGGCGTCGTCTAGCCGCGGGCTAGCGTCAATGCGGTTCACTTGAACGCTTGGTGTGAGTGGTGATGCTACCAGGCGACCAGGTCGGCGAAGGCGAGGCGGTCGCGGCCGAGCTGGGCGTTGAGCCAGATGCAGAAGTTGTGCAGGGCCGCTTTCGCGGCCAGGCGCGCCTGGAGGCCGGTGGGGTCGTGGGGGCGCTCCGCGCGCAGGCGGAAGGCCCCGTGCAGCTTGTCGTGGACGGTCTCGACGATCTGGCGGACCCCGGCCAACCAGCGGCGCAGCGCCTTGGGCCAGGGCTGGCGGCTGTTGCGCTTGGGGGGGTTGATCACGTCCGCGCCGTGCAGCGCCCGCCAGCGCGCATGGTGGTCCCGCCCCTCGAACCCCTTGTCGGCCACGTAGGGGCCCGCGGCGGGGGCGCCGACGGCCGGCAGGCGCGGGTCGGGGGCGGACCGGGCGGCCAGGAACGTCTCGGCCAGCTGGTGGTCCCGCGCGCTGGCGGGGCCGAACCCCAGGCCGGTTAGCACCCCGTCGGGGGTCGCGGCCAGGAGCAGCAGGACGCCCTCGTACCAGCCCAGGTTGTTGCTCCAGCCGATGTCGGCCTGCCCGTCCAGCCAGCCGCCCCCGCGGCGCTTGGCGTTGCGCGTCGGCACGGCCGAGCCGTCCAGCGCCTCGTAGGCCGCCGCGGCGGCGCCCAGCGCGCCGGCCAGGTGCACGAAGAACGCGGCTGTCGCGTCGCGGTGGGCGCGCTGGAGGCGGTTGAACTGGCTGCGGTCGGGCAGGGTCGGGAACGCGCCCCGCAGCCGCCGGGCGGCGTAGCGGTAGAACCCGCGCTCGCTGCCGAACACGCCCCACTGACCGAACACGCTCAGCGCCACCACCTCGCTGCGGCTGAGCGCCGCGTCGGGGCCGGGACGGCGCTCCGGGGCCAGGTGCGCCTTGCAGAAGTCGTCCACCAGCACGTACAAGAACGTCAGGAAGGTGTCCACGGGGACCACGGGGGAGCTCCTTTTCCCTTCCGGGGATGGGTCGGCAAGCTCCCTTATACCGCTGCGGCCGCCTTCCTTTCCATAACGGAACCGCCCGGTTAACTCACACCAAGCGTTTGAGCACCGGCGGCCGCGGGGGACGCCCTCACCCTGGCCCTCTCCCAGAGGGAGAGGGGACGTGGGCGGGGCCGGACCGCGCGATCGGTGACCTTAAGCGAACCGTATTGGGGCTAGCGTCCGGCCGCGGCATCCGGTGTCGCGACGCCGGCGACGAACGGGCCGGGGACCGCCTTCGGCCGCTCCTCGAGGCGGTCGACCCGGAAGCCGGCCGAGCGGATGGTGTCGACCGTCGGACGGTTCGGGTGGCAGCCTGCCCCGACGCGACGCCACAGCGGCGTCACCAGATCCTGCGCCACCGCTTGCCACCCGTCGCCACGCACGTGCTCGACGAACCGGAGGGCGCCGTCCGGCCTCAGGACGCGGCGCACCTCGGCCAGCGCCCGGCCGGGATCGGCGACCGTGCACAACACGAGCGTCGAGACGACCCCGTCGAAGCTGGCGTCGCCGAACGGAAGCGCCTCGGCCTCTGCCCTGTGGAACTCGACCGGGAGCTTCAAGGCCGCCGCACGGCGCCGGGCCCGGCGCAGCATGCACGGGTCGGGCTCGGTCGCGACCAACTGGACGTCCCGCCGGTAGAACGGGAAGCTCAACCCGGTGCCGGCGCCGATCTCGAGCACGCGGCCCGTGGCGTCGCCGACGACCCAGCGTCGCAGCGGTCCGAGGACTCTCTCTTCCCCTGCCTTGCCGATCAAGTCGTAGACCGCGGCGAAGAGAGGGTGCCCCCGTGGCTCAGCCCTTGGGCTCACCGGCAGCGCACCTCGCCCATCGGCCCGCCACGCATGCGCTCGAACCGAACGCGCGTCAAGCTGGCCAGCCGCCAGCGGTCACCGTCACCAGAACCCGGCCGTCCTCGGCGACCCACCGCACCGTTCCTCGTGCACCCCGCCGCAGGGCGGCCGGGCGGATCATCTACCACCATGCGTGGAGAGAGCCGCGGCGCTAGCGGTGCGGGTGAACGGCCACAGGACCACGCGGCGGTATCGCCGTGTTCGCCGGCGATGTCGACGGGACACCCTGCGGCGCGGCCGCGGCGGGAAGGGTCTCGTACATCCGGACCAGCACGACCAGCCCCGATACGAACGTGAGCGCCGCGACCGCGGCGATCGCCAGTGGGACTCCGAGCGCGTCGGCGACCAGGCCTGCCAGCAGCGCGCCGACCGCGTAGCCGCCATCGCGCCAGAGCCGGTACACGCCGACCGCCGAGGCGCGCCAGCTGGCGTGCGCAACGTCGGAGACCGCCGCGATCAGGGTCGGGTACACGAGCGCCGTCCCCAGTCCGAGCATCACCATCGCCGCCGTCCAGACCGCGACGTCGGCTACCGCGACCAGCAGCCCGATGCCAGCCGCCTGCACCCACATCCCGGCCACGATCAAGGGCTTACGGCCGATCTGATCAGACCACGCGCCCGTGACCAACTGCGCGACCGCCCAAACGCCCGGGTAAAGGGCCGAGAGGAACGCGACTCGTTCTAGGGGAAGGCCGGCCGCGGCGAAGTAGAGTGGCAATAGCCCCCAGGCCATCCCGTCGTTGAGGTTGTTGACCATCCCAGCCTGACTGGCGGCCGACAGCGCCCGGTCGCGCCAGCTCGTCTGCGCGACCACCCTGGCGAAGGGCAGCGGGTCGCGTGGGCCGCCGCCGAGCCGGGCCTCCTGCCGGGCGTGGCCGCGCGATTCCCGAACGAAGAACAGCGACAGGAACGAGCCCAACAGGGCGAGGGCGACGCCGAGGTAGAACGGCTGCGGCCGCAGCCCGTAGGTCGCGGCGAGGTAGCCGGAGGCGAGTGCCGTCAGCGAAACCGCGCCGTAGCCGAATGCTTCGTTCAGACCGAGCGCGAGCCCCCTGCGGCCGGGGCCGACCAGGTCCATCTTCATGACCACGGTCATCGACCAGCAGAGCCCCTGGTTGAGGCCCAGCAGCAGGTTGGCGGCGACGATCCAACCCCAGGAGGGCGCGAACATTACCAGGAACGGCACCGGCAAACCAACCAGCCAGCCAGCGACAAGAACACCCTTGCGCCCGAACCGGTCGCTTAGCCTTCCGGCGAACAGGTTTGCGAACGCCTTGACGATACCGAAGCTGGCGACGAACGAGAGGATCGCCGTCCGGGACGCGATCCCGAGCTCGTGCTCGCCGACCAACGGCAAAACGGTGCGCTCGAGCCCGACCATCCCGCCCACGAACGCGTTGACGACAACGAGCAGCACGAACTGGCGCCAGTTCGCGCTGAGGCCCAGGCGCGGCGCCGCGGCCTCGCTCATCGGCTGGCGGCGACCCGTCCCCCGCGGTTGAGCGCGCGGATGCGTCGGAACTCCTCCGGCTGCGGCGGCAGATCGGTCGTCATGAAGGTGACGAACTCGTCCCGAGAGCGGGGACGCAGCGCCTCGTTGAAGCGCCTTTCGAACCCGATCGTGGAGGAAGGCTTGCCGCTCATCGCCTTGCCGCAGGCCGATCCAGCGAAGTGGGCCGGGTACACCTCCAGCTCGTCCGGGAGGGAGAGCAGCTTCTGCAGCGAGCCGTGCAGCCGCTCCGCCAGCCGACGCGACGCGTCGGCGCCGTGCAGATCGGGCCGGCCAGCCGAGCCGACGAAAAGGGTGTCGCCGGTCAGCACGAACCACGGGTCGGGGCCGCGGGTGCGGTCGCCGACCAGGTAGCAGACCGAGTCCTCGGAATGGCCGGGCGTGTGCAGGACCCGCACGTAGTCGTTGCCCAGCTGCACCTCGTCGCCGTCGCGCAGGTCGACGTGCGGGAAGGCGACGTCGGCCGACTCGTGGAGGTAGATCCGGGCGCCGGCCCGGCGCGCGAGCTCGAGCGCGCCGGAGACGTGGTCGGCCTGCACGTGGGTCTCGAAGACGTGGCCGATCCCGGCGCCGGCCGCCTCGGCCAGGCTCAGGTACTCGTCGACGTGCTCGATGTGGGGGTCGCACACGGCGAGCTCCTTCTTGCCCGTTCAGCCGAAGAAGTAGCTCGCGCACCCCGTGGCCGGATGAAGGACCTGACGGAAGATCATCGCGACTCTCCTGCGGATGCCGTCTCGGTGGGCAGGCCGGCGGCCTGCCAGTCCGGAAAGCCGCTCGTGAGGCGGGCGGCCTTGAACCCGCGCTCGGTCAAAAGCTGCACTGCCTCGTCCGCCCAGACGCAGTAGGGCCCACGGCAGTAGGCCACCACCGGGCGGTCGCGGGGCAGCTCGTCGAGGTGGTCGGCGAGCTGGTCGACCGGGATAGGGCGGGCGCCCGCGATGCGGCCCTGGGCCGACTCGACCAGCGGCCGCACGTCGAGCAGGGTGACCTCGCCCGCCGCGAGCCGGCGGCGCAGCTCGTCCGGCCCGACCTCCTCCATCCCGGCCCGGTCGGCCAGGTAGGTCGAGACAACCCGGTCGATCTCGGCCAGCCGCGCCTCGCCAGTCGCCCGCAGCGCCTGCCACAGCGCGAACACCTCCGGCCCGGCCAGCCGGTAGCAGACCCGCGTGCCGTCGCGGCGGGTCTCCACCAGGCCGGCCCGCCGGAGCACCTGGAGGTGCTGCGACGCGTTCGCCACCGACAGCGCCGTCTCGCTGGCCAGCTCCTCGACCGAGCGCTCGCCTTGGGCCAGCACGTCGAGCAGCTCGATGCGGTGGCCGTTGGCGAGCGCGCCGCCGATGCGGGCGAATTGTTCGAAGAGCTGGTCCTTGAAGCGCCGCTTGACCTCTGCCTGCACGCTGCTCAAGCCTTCAACAGGATGATGGCAGTCTAGACACTGACGACCGCTGCGCCGTTGGCGACCTCCTCGATGAAGTTCGCGGCCGTGACGATCTTGGCGCCGTCGATCAGGTCGGCGTCGGTGATGCCGCGCGGCTTGGTGCAGGCACCGCACGCCCAGACCTGGCCACCGTTCGAGATGAACTGCCGGATCACGTCGGCGGCCGGCGGCATTCCGTCCTTGTGGATGGTGTCGGCGTAGCCCTTCGTGGCGAGTCGCACGCCCTCGACGGTCAGGAAGACGACCGTGTCCTGGTCGGCGGTCGCCGACACGTTGGCGACGACGAACGGCAGCGTGGCGCGCTCAGCGTCGTCGGCCCCATGGTTGCAGTTGATCAGGATCCGCTTCGACATCGCCTGGCCCCTCCTACTTTCTTTTCAGGTAGAAGCGCGTCCGCTCGGCGTCCTCCTCGACGACTGCTTCGAGCAGGTTGCCGGTCAACCGGCTCCACGCCGGCACGCCCTCGCGCGCCGCCGGGTCGTCCGAGTGCACCTCGAGGACCTGGCCGCTGGCGAGCTCGCGGATCCGTGCCCGGATCATCGGCGTCAGGTTCGCGCAAGCCGAGCCCGAGGCGTCTAGGACCGCGTCGGCCCTCGGCGCGTTGCTGTTCATGAAACCCTTCACCTCCCTTTCGTCCGCCTTGCGCTTGCGCGCGCTCAGCGTCACGCACTCGGCGCCTAGTTCCAGCGCGTCAGCGGACTCCTTCGGTGCGCCGCGGAAGGAGTCCCAGCGCGCCTCGCCGACTCGCACGTCCTCGAAGCCTGCTCTCATCAGCACCGCCGCCCACTCTGCCTCCGGCAGAGCCCCGGCGACTCACCCAGCCCAGAGCGCGATGTTCTCCCGTGCCTCCTGCGGCACCGCCTCCCTGACCGCGGTGTCGACGATCTGGACGCGGCCGCCCGGCTTGAGCACTCGGAACACCTCGCGGTAGGCCGCGTCCTTGTCCGGGCACAGGTTGATCACGCCGTTCGAGATCACGACGTCGGCCCAGCCGTCCTCGACCGGCAGCGCTTCGGCGTAGCCTTTCCAGAACTCGGCGTTGCCCGCGCCGACGGCGGCCGCGTTGGCGCGCGCCTTCGCGAGCATCGCGTCGGTCATGTCGACGCCGATCACGCGCCCGGTCGGGCCGACCTGCCGCGCGGCCACTATCGCGTCCATCCCGGCACCAGCGCCCACCTCGACGACCCGTTCGCCCGCGCGCAGCCGATCCAGCGCGAAGGGATTGCCGATCCCGGCGAACGACTCCGTGACCGACGCCGGCAACCCGTCGAGGTCGGCCGGGTCGTAGCCGAGTCGCTCGGCGTGCTCACGGCCGACGTGGAAGTGGTAGCCCTTGGTCGGACAGGCAGCCACCTCCGCGTATTCCTGTTGGATCACCCCGCGCAGTCGATCGAGATCCAGCGCAACGCTCAGTGTCATCCCTCCATCCTCATTCCGTCGCCGTCTGGTTCGATTATTCATTAGATCAATCCCTCTATGGAATACCATATGTAGTGGCCGACCTGTCAAGAGGGAAATGGTCGGCACCGCGTTGAACGCGACGGCTGCCTCGTGCCGAGCTTGTCGTCGACTGAACGGCGTTGCGGCTTGCCGTTAGCCGCGGGCCGTCACCGGTGGTACAGGTATGCGGCCTGCGGGTCGTCGGCGCTGCGCTTGCCAGCTTCGACGAGCAGGAAACGGAGCAGCAGGCCGCCGCCCAGCACGAGCGCGCCGCGGACCGGGCCGCGCAGCCACAGCGGCGCGACCAGCCCGCCCGCGACGCCCAACGCCCAAAACGGCTGACCGAACGGCCGCCCGATCAGCGGCCGCGCGAGCGGCCCGGCGGCGCGCAGCATCGCGGCGAGGGTCGCGAGCTCGCCGGCCAGGGCGAGCGTCTCCAGCTCGTGGAGCCGTCGTCGCGCGCCCACGCCGCGCACGAGGAGACCGAGCGCGGCCAGCGCGCTCGAACAGGCCGAGCAGAAGAAGAGTGGCCCGAGCCACGCGCGCGCCCGTCCCCAGAGCGGCACGGCCGTCGTCGCCAGGAGCACGCCGGTGTAGCTCGCCACGAACCCGGCGATCGGCGCGCCGAGCAGACCAAGTACGCGCCCCAGCCGGCGTTCGAGCGGCAGCACGCCGAGCCCCACGAACGGCCCGAATAGGAAGAGCGCCCAGGCGCCGACGGACATCGGCGAGCTCGGCTTGAAAGTGCGCAGCATGTTCAGGAACCGCTCGGGCCGCTTCAGATCGGCGATCAGCAGGGGCACGCTCGCGGTCAGGCCGGCGAGCGCGAGGCGGCGCCCAACCGCCACGACCTCGCGGTCGTCGTCGCTCCCCAGGACGTCGGCGACCGCCGCGATCAGGTACGACGCCCCGGCCAGCCCGCCGGCGAAGAAGTAGAGGGGGATCTGCCACTCCCAGTGCGTTCGCCTGAGCATCGGCTGGCCGTGGTAGCCGACCGCGACCACCCGCTGGCCGGCAACCGCTCCACTCGCCTCGCGTTCCGCCGCGTGCCGGTCTGGCGGCTCGAGGCCGAGGCGCCGAAGGAGTCGCGTCGGCGCCTTCACCCCCGCCCTCTCCCGAAGGGAGAGGCGGAAACGGCTCGCCGGCCGCCGAGGAAGGTCGCGGCCATCGCGGCGACGCCCACCACGACCGCCGCCGCCGCGGCGACCGACGCGGGCAGCAGGTTCTCGATCGGCACGCGCGGCCGGCGTGGGAGGTTGTAGCTTTCCGGCTCGGCGACCAGGAGGAACGACGCGTTCAGCCCACCGGCCTGCTCGTCGCCGTAGACGTAGGCATCCTCGACGCCCCGCGCTTTGAGCTCCGCGAGCCGGCGCTCCCGCTTCGTCTTCAGCCAGGAGACCGGGCCGAACTGGATCGAGTCGGTCGGACAGGCCTTGGCGCAGGCAGGCTCGAGGCCGTCGCCCAGCCGGTCGTAGCAGAGCGTGCATTTCTGGGCGAGGCCCTTGTCGAGCTCGATGTCGATCACCCCGAACGGACACGACGGCACGCAGTAGCCGCACCCGTTGCACACGTCCGGCTGGACGTACACCGTGCCGAACTCGGTGCGCGTAATCGCGCCGGTCGGGCAGGCGTCCAGGCATCCAGCCCGCTGGCAGTGCTTGCAGACGTCGCTCATAAGCAGCCAGCTTCCCGGCGCGGTCAGACTCGGGACCGCGCCCCCGTACAGCGGGAAGCGCTCGACGAACGCGACGTGGCGCCAGGTCGTCGAGGAGAGCCGCAGCGTGTTGTCGTAACTGGCGCCGCTGAACGCGATCCCGTCGTCCGGCAGCTCATTCCATTGCTTGCAGGCGACTTCGCACGCCTTGCACCCGATGCAGAGGGTCGTGTCGGTGAAGAAGCCGACGGGCTCCGCGCCCATTCTCTCGGTGGGGGAGCGCCGGGGCGAGGGCTCGACCGCGGCGCCGCGCTCGTTCTCGCCGGCGAGGGGTGGTTCCACGGCCCTAACCCTAACGCACTCCCGGTGGGGGGACGACCTTGCGCGCGCGGCGGCCGGGCTCCAGGTTGCAGGTGAACGCCTTCGCCTCGTGGATCGTCACGTTTGGGTCGGCGACCAGCGCGGTCAGGTCGTTGGCGACGTCGCCGCGCGCGAGGCCCTGCCAGCCCCAATGCCAGGGCAGACCGACCTGGTGGACGCGCCGTCGGCCCATCCTCAGCGGCTTGATCCGCTCCGTGACGAGCGCCCGCGCCTCCACCTCGCCGCGCGCGGTCGAGATCGTCACCCAGTCGCCGTTGCGCACGCCCTTCTCGGCGGCGAGCTCCGAGCCGATCTCGCAGAACAGCTCAGGCTGCAGCTCGGCCAGCCAGGGCAGCCACCGGGTCATGCCGCCGGCGGTGTGGTGCTCGGTGAGTCGGTACGTCGTGATCACGTAGGGGAAGCGGCCTTCGTCGCGGCGGTTGAGCCGGTTGTCGTCCCGACGCCAGATCTCGGCGAGCGGGTTGGTGCTTTGCCGATACAGCGGGTTCTCGACCGGCGACTCGATCGGCTCGTAGTGGGTCGGCAGCGGGCCATCTTTGAGCCCGCGCGGCGCGAACAGCCAGCCGCGGCCGTCGGCCTGCATCAAGAACGGGTCGGCGCCCGAATGGGCGTCGACACCCCGCCCGTTTGGATCGGCCGGCGCGTCGGGCGGCTTGCCGAGCGGGAAGTCTGGCACGTCGTCGCCGGTCCAGCGCCTGGCCTCGGCGTCCCAGGCGATCAGCCGCTTCGCCTCGGACCAGGGCTGACCCGCTGGGTCGGCCGAGGCCCGGTTGTACAGGACGCGCCGGTTGGCTGGCCACGCGAATCCCCAGCCGAGGTGGTTGCCGGCCGCGGCGTCGGCTTCCCGGGCGCGCGCCAGGTTCCGGCCGGGCTCGGGCCGGATGCCCGAGTAGATCCAGCAGCCGCAGGCCGTCGAGCCGTCGTCCCGGAGCTCGGCGAATCCCGACACCGGCGCGCCGTCGGCGACGCGGAACCCGTTGATCTCGGCGAGGACGTCGTCGGCGCTCGCGTGATCCCACGCCAGCGCACGAACCGCCCGATCCCGTTCCAGGGGGCTGTCCGCGTACAGCTCTTTGAGCCGCCGCCCGAGATCGACCATGAAGTCGAGCTCCGAACGCGCGTCGCCGGGGGGATCGACGGCCTTGTCATGCCACTGCACCAGGCGGTGCGTGTTGGTGTAGCTGCCCTCCTTCTCTAGCGTCGCCGCGGCCGGCAGGAAGAGCACCTCGGTCTTGATGTCACGCGGCAGGACGTCGCCGCCCTCGACCTCGGGCGAGCGACGCCAGAACCCGGCCGTCTCGGTTTCGAAGAAGTCTCGCACGACGAGCCAATCGAGCTCTTGGAGCGCGCGCCGCTGCAGCCTCGCGTTTTGGCCCCCGACCGCCGGGTTCTGCCCCATGACGAACAGGCCGCGCACGCCGCCGTCGCGCATCCGCACGAAGATCGGCAGGTGGGAGTGGTCGCCCGAGATGCGCGGCAGCCAGCCGAAGCCGTAGTCGTTCGCGGCGGTCGCCGCGTCGCCGAACCACGCCTTCAGCAGCGAGACGGCGTACTTCGGGCCGTTGGCCATCCATCCGGTGGTCGGAAACTCGGCGTCGAGGTAGCGCGCGAGCGTCTCATGCGGCTCGCGCGCGTCCGGCATCCGCAGGTAGCCCGGGAGCAGGTTGTAGAGCGTCGGGATGTCGGTCGACCCCTGGATCGTCGCGTGGCCGCGCAGGGCTAGGATGCCACCGCCAGGGCGGCCGATGTTCCCGAGCAGGAGCTGGAGGATCGCCGCGGCGCGGATGATCTGCACGCCGGTCGTGTGCTGCGTCCAGCCGACCGCGTAACACCAGGCCGTCGTGCGTTCGCGGCCGGACGCACCGCAGATCGCGGCGGCGACCCGCGCGAAGAGCTGCGGCGCGATGCCGCAGACCTCCTCGACCATCTCCGGGGTGTAGCGGGCGAAGTGCCGACGCAGGACCTGGAAAACGCAGCGCGGGTGCTGCAGCGTCTCATCCCGCCCGCCCGCGTACGCCCACGTCGACGCATCCGAGAACAGTCCGTCCAGCTCCTCCGTGTCCTGGAAATCGTCGCGGAGCAACTCCGCCGCGTTCGTGTAGGCGGCGACGTACTCCTTGAAGTACCGCTCGTTCTCGAGGACGTGATGGATCAGGCCACCCAGGAAGGCGACGTCCGAGCCCGGCCGGATGGGGACGTGCAGGTCGGCGAGCGCCGAGGTGCGGCTGAAGCGCGGGTCGACGTGGATCACCGTCGCGCCGCGCTCCTTCGCCTCGACGACGAAGCGGAACGCGACGGGGTGGCACTCGGCCATATCCGATCCCTGGATGACGATGCAGTCGCTGTTGACCAGGTCCCACTGCGGCGTCGTGGCGCCGCCCCGCCCCATCGTGATGCCCAGACCGGGCACCGTGGCGCTGTGTCATATCCGGGCCTGGTTCTCGACCTGGACGATGCCGAGCGCCGTCCAGAGCTTCTTGATCAGGTAGTTCTCTTCGTTGTCGAGCGTGGCGCCGCCCAGGTGGGCGATGCCCAGCGTGTGGTTGAGGGTGCGGCCCTGTTCGTCGCGCTCGACGAAGGTGGCGTCGCGCGTCGCTTTGACGAGCTGTGCGATGCGCTCCATCGCCCACCCGAGCGGGCGCTCCTCCCACCGGTCGGAGTAGGGAGCCCGGTAGCGCACGGTCGTCCAGCGGTAGGGGTTGTCGACGAGCTGGCGGGTCGCCGCGCCCTTCGGGCAGAGCGTACCGCGGTTGATGGGCGAAGCGGGGTTGCCCTCGACGTCCAGCACCTTGCCGTCCCGGTGGTAGACGAGCTGGGAGCAGCCAACCGCGCAGTACGGGCAAACCGAGACGGTCGGAGTCAGCCCACGGATCCGGGAAGGCGGCGCCTGGACCACCCTACAACTCTACGTCGGTGCCGATACCGCGCTCCTTCGCCCGCTGGTAGACGAGGTTCGCGGTCGCGACGTCCTCGACGGCGATGCCGACCGACTTGTAGATGGTGATCTCGTCCGGCGACCGCCGACCGGGCTTCTTGCCCACCGCCACCTCGCCGATCTCGTCGGCGAAGTGGCTCTGGTCGATCTTGCCTTCCTTCATCGGAATCAGCAGGTCCCCGCACTCGGCCAGGTTCGCGTCGCGCGAGTCGACGACCACGCGCGCCGCCGCGACCGTCTCGCCGTCGAGCTCGCGCGCGGGCGGCGAGTGCGAGCCGACCGCGTTGATGTGGACGCCCGGCTTCAGCCACTCTCGCCTGGTGATCGGCTCGGTCGCGGTCGTCGCCAGGACGAGGATGTCGCTCGCCCGGCAGACCGCTTCCTCGCCGTCCGCGACCTCGATCGGCAAGCCGAAGCGACGGCTCATCTCCTCTCTGAACCGCTCGGCCTTCTCGCGGGTCCGGTTGTAAATGAGCACTCGCTCGACCGCGGCAACCTCCCTCATCGCCCAGAGGTGCGACTCGCCCTGCACGCCCGTGCCGAGGATGCCTAGGACGCGTGACCCCTTGTTGGCAAGGTACTTCGTCCCAACCGCCGAAGCCGCGGCGGTCCGGATGGCCGTGAGGTAGCCGCCGTCCATGACCGCCTCGACCCTGCCGGTTTCTGGGTCGTTGACGACGACGACGGCCAGGATGGTCGGCAGACCCTTCGCCGGGTTGTTCTTGTAGACCGTCACGATCTTGGTGCCGAGCGCGTTCGTCTGGCCGAGGAAGGCGGGCATCCCGAGCACGATCCCACCGTGGGCCGGGACCTGCGTCGTGACCCGGACCGGCATTACCGCCTGCCCACCCGAGAACTCGACGAGCCCCTTCTCGACCGCGCCGATCGCGTCCCGCATGTCCAGCAGCTCGCGGACCTGGGCGCGCGAAAGGATCAGCGGCACGGCACGACCTCCCGGTCAGAGTCCGCCGATTATACGGCCGCTAACCGCCGACCACGGCCGAGACACTCTCGGAGGAGTCGAGCCGCACGACCGTCACCGACGCGGCGATCCCGTTGGCCCGCAGCGCGCCGCGGATCGCCGCGCTGATCTTGCTGGCCTCTTCGTCGGCGGCGAGCGAGCCGACGTCGCTCAGCAGCACCCGGAACATGCCACCACCGTCGTGCGAGGCGAAGTCGCCCTCGCGCATCGCGCCGCGCAGCGCCCTGGCCGCCATGCGCAGGGTCGTCGTCTGGTCGCGTGCCGACATCTCTGCGATCGGCGGGGTGGTCTCCAGCGTCACGGCCAGGACCGACAGGTCGCCGGCGCGCCGCTTGGCGCGGATCTGCTCCAGCCGCCAGTCTTCCTCGAAGCGCCAGCTCGCGTAGAGGCCCGTCTCCTCGTCGACGACCTGCCGTCGCTGCGCCTCGCCCTCGAGCTGCTTGATGCGGTTGACCAGCTCCTGCCGCTCCATCGCGCGGGCGAGCGCGCGCGCCAGGTCTGGCGTGGGTGCCGCGCCGATCTGTAGGACCTCGACAGCACCCGCCTCGTAGAGGGCGGCGAGCCGGGCCCGGTCGCCGGTCATGATGAGCCCCACGACGGGCGCCTCGAACCCGACCGAGCGCGCCGTCGCCACTAGCTGGTCGGACGGCATGTCGTGGAGGTCGTCGACGACGACCGCGGCGTCCCAGGGCTGCCGGGTCAGGGCGTTCAGTCCCGCGCCCGCGGTCGCGACGGCCACCGCCTCGAAGATCCCCAACGAGTCCAGGAACAGACGCAGGGTCCGCAGCAGCCGGGCGTCGCCGCCTACCAGGATGACACGTGCGCGTGCTCTCGGTTCCACCACCGCTTCCCGGAAGGGAATCATACCGTCGCGCGATGGTTACACCTGCAACCCACTCTCGGTTCTAGTTGGCGACGGCGGCACGTGGATCGGTTGGGAGGAAGATGCGCTGTGGCGCGAGCTGGCCGCGCACCTCGCCAGAGCTGTTGGCGGTCGTGTGGACGTTGACGTAGAAACCAGCCGGCGCGTAGAGGATGGCCTCGATCACGTCGACCGGAACGCCGGTTGTCGACGTGTTGAAAAGGCCGCCCGCCGCCGGGACCTGGCTGCTGAAGTCGACGACGACCGGGCCGTTCGCGCCGGCCGGTCCGGCGTGGATGTGGGCGTTGGTGGCGTTCGAGCTGAGGCCGGTCACGTTCCAGCTTCCGTTGATCGTCCCGGCCGCGGCATCGAAGGTCAGGATCACGGTCCCACCGCCGGTCGTATTCACCGGGGGGACCTGGCTCGAGCCGAGCAGCCTCGCGCCGAGCGCGTTCGACACGACCAGCGGCGCGCTCGCGAGCTGACCGCGGATCTCGCCGGAGCTGTTCGCGGTCGTGTGGACGTTGAAATAGTAGTTGGCGGGGTTCGCGGCGATCTCGTCGACGAGGGTCGGCGAGACGCCAGTCCTTGTGAAGCTGCCGTTTGTGCCGGTCACGAGGCCGGTGAGATCGACGACGACCGGGCCGTTCGTGCCCGCGCCGCCGGAGTGGATGTGAGCGCCGGTGATACTCGACGAGAGGTTGACGAACGAGTACTGCCCGGTGATCTGGCCCGTGGAGGGATCGAGCGAGAGGCGCACGCCGCCGTAGGCGGAGGTGGTGACGGCCGGCACCTGGTTCGCGCCGAACAACGCGGCCGAGACCGCGCTCGGCCGGCCGACCGGCGTCGGCGTGGGCGTCGCGGTCGGCGTGACCGTGGGCGTGTCGGTGGCTGTCCCCCCGGATCCGACCACGACCACGCCGGCCATGCCGACGCCGTTCGGCCCGCCGTGGATGGCGCAGTAGTAGCGGTAGGTGCCCGCCGCCGCGAAAGTATGGCTGAACGTATCGCTGCTCGACGTGACCGTGAAGCCCCAGGACCCATCGTCCGCGCTCACCGTGTGGGTGAAGGCGAGCCCACTCCACGTCACGGTGTCGCCGACCGCCACGTTCACCGTCTGCGGCGAGAACGAGAACCCCGGGCCGCTCGTCACGTTCGCCGTCGCGGCGGAGGAGGGGGCGGCCAGCGCCACGACGACCGGGATTGCGAGCCCCAGGACCGCCGCCAGCGCGCTCGATCTGCCCACTGCCAACCTCCCGGCATGCACCGTGTCTTACGGCGGGCGGCGCCGAACCGGATTCACCCCGTACCATGGGACGTCGACGATGAACACCGAGATCGTTCGCGGCTTCTGGGCACGTCTGACCCGCCCGATCGTCGCCCAGTCGCCGATGGACGGCGTGACCGACGCGGTCGCGCGGCACATGGCCGCGGTCCATGGTGGCTCGGACCTGACGATCACGGAGTTCGTCGCGGTCGAGGGACTGACGCACGGGGCCGTTGCGCTGCTAGAAGACCTCCGTTACGCCCCATCCGACCGACCGGTCGTCGCCCAGTTGTACGGTGTCGATCCGGCGGCGTTCCGCGAAGCTGCCGCGATCGCCTGCGCGCTCGGCTTCGACGGCGTCGACGTCAACATGGGCTGCCCAGCCAACACGGTCGCGCGGCGTGGCGCGGGGGCAGCGCTGATCCAGACGCCCGCCCTGGCGCGCGAGATCGTGCGCGCGGTGCGCGCCGGGATCGCCGATTGGGCGAACAGCGGAACGCTCCGCGAGCTCGTGTCACACCCCAAAGTGCGGCGGCTGGTGGCCGTCCGTTCGGAGCCGCTCGGCGACGCGACCCGCCGGCCTATCCCCGTGTCCGTGAAGACGCGCATCGGCTACGACGACGTCGTCGTCGAGCGCTGGGCTGGCGAGCTGGCCGAGGAGCAGCCGGTCGCGATCACCTTCCACGGTCGTACGCTCAAGCAGCTCTACTCGGGATCGGCCGATTGGGACGCGATCGGTCGGGCTGCCGACCGGCTGCGCGGCTCGGGCATCCTGGTGCTCGGCAACGGCGACCTGCGCGACCGCCAGAGCGCGCTCCAACGTGTCGCCGACTATGGGTTGGACGGCGCCCTGATCGGTCGCGCGACGGTCGGCAACCCCTGGGCGCTCAACGGCGTCGTGGCCGACACGACGACGCGGCTGCGGACCGCGGTCGAGCACGCCGAGCTCTTCGAGCGCACCTTCCGGGCCCGACCGTTCGTCGCCGTCCGGAAGCACCTGCACGGCTACGCCCGCGGGTTCGACGGCGCGTCGGACCTGAGGAAGGCGCTCATGCTGGCGCGGAGCGCCGCGGAAGTACGGCACTTGATCGAAAGGGTGCTGGGAAGCTCCGCCGAGGTCAGGAGAGCGGCCTGATGGAAGAGTCAAGCTACCTGTCCCTGCCCACGACCGACTGGAACGCCGTGCCCCCCGAGGAGCGCGAGGCGCTGCGCGAGCTCGCCCGCGCGATCGAGACGCTCGGCTCGGAGTCGAACGCCTACTCGCCCGAAGACCTGGCGCTGCAGATGGCCGGCATCTCGAGCCGCATCCTCGCGGCCATCGCCGGCGACGAGCGCGACCTGCGCGATATGATCCACAACCTGCGCATCTGCCTCGCCGTGACCTGGGACATGTACGACGCCGTCCAGGCCGACCAGACGACGGTCACGCAGCACCTCGAGAACTTGAAGGAGCAGATCCAGGGGCTCGAGGCGGACCTGACCGCGCTCAAGCTCGAGGGCGAGACGCCACCCCGAAGCTGACCTCCCTGCGATAATCGGGGGTCGCATTGGAGGTCCCCACGTGCCGCTGATCACGACCAAGCCAATGTTCGCCGACGCCTACAACGGCGGGTACGCCGTGGGCGCCTTCAACGTCAACAACATGGAGATCGTCCAGGGGATCATGCAGGCGGTCGCCGAAGAGAGGGCGCCGGTTATCCTGCAGATCAGCAAGGGCGCCCGGCAGTACGCCGACATCGACTACCTCAAGGCGCTGATCGAAGTTGCGGTCAAGAAGTACCCCGACATCCCGATCGCAATGCACTGCGACCACGGCGACACGCTCGACCTGATCAAGCGGTGCATCGCCGACGGCTACACGTCGGTGATGATCGACGGCTCGCACGAGCCGTACGAGGAGAACGTCCGGATCACCAAGGAAGTCGTGGACTACGCCCACCAGCACGGCGTACCGGTCGAGGCGGAGCTCGGCATGCTCGGCGGCATCGAGGAGCACGTCGTCGGCGAGTCGGCCGAGGAGTACGAGAAGAACATCGAGAAGTACCTGACCGACCCAGAGCAGGCGCGCGACTTCTGGCAGCGTACGGGTTGCGACTCGCTCGCGGTGGCAATCGGCACGAGCCACGGAGCCTACAAGTTCAAAGAAGAGGCGCGGCTGCGCTTCGATCGGATCGAGGCGATCATGAAGACCTGCCCGGGCCTGCCGCTGGTGATGCACGGCTCGTCGTCGGTCCTGCCGGAGTTCGTCGACCTGATCAACCGGTACGGCGGCAAGATGCCGAACGCGAAGGGTGTGCCCGAGGAGGCTGTGACCCGCGGCGCCGGCCTCGGCGTCTGTAAGGTGAACATCGACACCGACATCCGCCTCGCGATGACCGCGAAGATCCGCGAGGTCTTCGCGACGAAGCCCGAGGAGTTCGACCCGCGCCACTACCTCGGGCCGGGTCGCGCCGCGATCGCCGGCATGGTGAAGCACAAGCTGCGCGTGCTGAAGGCCAGCGGCAAGGCCGACCAGGTGGTCAAAAAGGCCAAAGAGATGGGCGAGGCTTAACGAGATCGTTCCCTCTCCCCTCGGAGAGGGCTAGGGTGAGGGCGTGCCTAGGACACTCATCACGGGCGGGGCCGGCTTCATCGGAACCCGCCTCGCCACGCATTTGGAGCAGGCCGGCCATCAGGTCGTCCTGGCCGACAAGGCCGCCAGGCCGGGCGTGCGGCCGCTCGACGTCACGGACCGCGCCGCGGTTTGGTCGGCGATCGAGGGCTTCGACGGCGTCGTGCACCTCGCGGCCGTCCTCTCCGGCCAATCCGAGCTCGACCCGGCGCTCGCCTTCGACGTGAACGTGCTGGGCGCCTTCAACGTGCTCGAGGGCGCGCGCCGCGCCGGCGTCGGCAAGGTCGTCGTGACGTCGAGCATCGCGGCGATCGAACGGCCCGAAGCAGGGTCACCACCGGTCGACGAGTCGGCACCGACTGAGCCGTTCGGGGTCTACGGGATGAGCAAGATCTCGATGGAGTCGTGGTGCGCCTTCTACCGGCGCCGCTGGGGGATGGACGTGCGGGTCGCCCGGCCGGGCGCAGTGGTCGGCCCGGGCCGCGAGGCCGGCGGCGCGTCGTCGAACTTCACGACCGCGATCATCCAGGAGCCGCTCGCCGGGCGCCCGTACGTCTGCCCGGTCGCCGAGGACGACTCGTCGCCGCTCGTGTACCAGTCCGACCTCGTCGACGGCCTGGCGAAGCTCTACCTCGCGCCGACGGTGACGTCGCCCGTCTACAACCTCGGCGCCTGCTCGGCGACCGCCCGCGAGCTGGCCGAGCTCGTCCGCGCCCGGGTGCCCGGCGCCCAGATTACGTTCCGCCCGGACGACGTCGCCCGCTTCGTCGTCGGCCGGTGGAAGGGCGTCGTCCAGGACAACCGGCTGGCAGCGCGCGACATCGGGTACGCGCCGAGGCACGACACACCGGCGAAGCTCGTCGACGCGTTCATCGCCGAATCGAGAACGCGTGTCGGTTGAGGTGCTATGTCGCCGAGGGGCATCAGCGCCAAGGAGCCCCGGCCATGGTGGCCTCGCCCAGCGCTGGCGGCCCGCGCGACGACCGCGATGCCTCCCCAAGCGCGGAATCACAAGCCACGGCTAGCTTGAGCAAGGGCGATCCGCGACGCTCGGGCGAGCTGTGAGTTACGGGGCGGGTACACTCTGACGCGCATGGGCCACACGACGCCGCGGCGGGTGGCACTGCTCGTCAACGAGTCCGCGTTCGCTGTGAAGCCAGACGACGCCGACCGGCTGGTGCACCTGTGCCGGGGCGCCGGGCTCGAAGTCGCGGCGGTCGAGCGGCCGGAGTCGGCGATGGCGATGGCCGAGGCTGCCGCGGCCCACGCCGATAAGGTCGAAGGCCTCCTGATCGTCGGCGGCGACGGGGCGTTGAACGCGAGCCTGCCTGGCGCGCTGCACCGGTCGGTCGCGGTCGGGATGCTCCCGCGAGGCACCGTCAACGTCTGGGCACGGGAGATCGGCCTGCCGGTCCAGCCAGAGCGGGCGCTGCGGGCGCTGGCTGCCGGTACCGTCGAGGCGATCGACGTCGGCGTGATCCGCTGGCCCGAGGTCGGCGAAGCCGGTTACTTCCTGCTGATGGCCGGGCTCGGCTTCGACGGCGAGGTCACCCGGTTGGTCAACCGCAAGCTCAAGCGCTTCGTGGGCTTCGGCGCCTACGTGCTGGCCTCGATCGGTGCCTACCTCCGACACCAGCCGTACGAGGCGACGGTCGAGGTGGACGGCGTGCAGCGGAAGCTGCGGCTCACGCAGCTCGTCGCGGCGAACTGCCGACGCTACGGCGGCGACCTCCCGCTCGTCGCATCGGCCAACGCCGCCGACGGCTGGCTCGACCTGTGGACGCTCGGCCCGGCGCCGAAGATCGCGCACGCCGCGCGGTTCGCCAAGATCGTCGTCGTCGGCGCCGACCCCGGCGACCGCCTGCTGCCCCAGCGGGCACGGTGCGTGCGTGTGACGGCCGAACACCCGATCGCGACGCAGCTCGACGGGGACCCGATGCCGCCACACCCGGGCCCGATCGAGCTCGAGGTCGTGCCCGGTGCGCTCCGGGCGTGGCTGCCGAAGCGCGGAATGTAGCGTGGAGGGGTAACGTGCCGCTTGACGAGATCCGCCGCTTCGTCGAGGAGGAAGAGGCGTTCGAGCGCGGACCCGGCGTCGAGACGCGGCGGACGAGCTGGCAGTTCAACACGACCGGGGACGAGGCGACGCAGGAGCGGCTGCGTGCGCTCATGCTCGCCTACCGATCGCACTTCGCCGACACAACGCGATTCAAGAAGCTCGACGAGTGGCACAAGGCCGGCGTCGCGTCGGACGACGAGCTGCTGGCGCGCCAGGTCGAAGACCTATGGCTGCACTACCTCGCCGCCCAGGAAGACCCGGCCACGCGCGAGGAGAGCGTGCGGCTCACCGCCGAGCAGCAGGGCCTCTTCAACCGCTTCCGCGCGCAGCTCGACGGGCGCGAATGGAGCGAGAACGAGCTGAACGACGAGCTCGCCACGACGACCGACGCGGCGAGGGCTCGGCGCATCTGGGAGGCCGCCAAGCAGATCGGCCAGCAGGCCGAGGCGCGCGCGCTGCGGATGGTCGAGCTGCGCAACCAGGCGGCCCGCGGCCAGGGATTCCGCGACGCCTACGAGCGGGGGCTGGCGCTGGCCGAGGTGGAGGAGGCGACGCTGCTGCGCCTCTTGGACGAGCTCGAACGTCGGTCGGATGGGCCGTACCGCGTGGCGAAGGCGAAGCTCGACCAGGAGCTCGCCGCCCGCTTCGGCATCGGCGTAGACGAGCTCCGGCCGTGGCACTACGGCGACCCCTTCTTCCAGCGTCCGCCGCGTTCGGCGGGCCCTGACCTCGATCCGTACTTCCAGGGGCGGGCACCCGAGGAGCTCGCCACCGCGGCCTGCGACTCGACCGGCCTCGACCCGCGCGCGATCCTGGCGCGCTCGGACCTCTACCCGCGGCCCGGCAAGAACCAGCACGCCTTCTGCACGACCATCCAGCCCGACGGTTCGGACGTGCGCATCCTGTGCAACAACACGCGCAGCCACCGCTGGACGGCGACGACGCTCCACGAGCTCGGCCACGCGCTCGCGGCCGAGTACGCCGACCGGTCGCTGCCGCAGTCGCTCGTGCTGTGGCCGAACAGCATCATCGCCGAGACCGAGTCGCAGACGATCGAGCGGATGGCGTCGGACGCGCGATGGCTGGCCGAGGCCGTCGGCGTGCCGGCGAGCAAAGCCGCGGAGCTCGCCGCGGCGATGCGCGAGCGCGACAGGCTCGCCCAGCTCGTGATGACCCGGTGGTCGCTCGTCATGGCCCACTTCGAGCGGGCGCTGTTCAAGGACCCAACCGCCGACCTGCGGACGCTCTGGTGGGACCTCGTCGAGCGCTTCCAGCTCATCCACCGGCCGGACGGCCGCCACGAGCCGGATTGGGCGGCCAAGATCCACCTGGCCAACTTCCCAGGCAACTACTACGCCTACATCATCGCCGAGCTTGTGGTCTCACAGCTCCATAACGCACTCGTAAGGGAGGTTGGCGGCTTGTACGGGCACCCCGAAGCCGGGACGTTTTTGCGCGAGCGCCTCTACCGGCACGGCTCGCGCTACCCGTGGGACCGGACCGTCGAGCTCGCGACGGGTCACCCAATCGGCGTGGACGCCTACGCTGGGGAGTGGTTCGAGTGAAGCTAGAGGGCAAGGTCGCGTTGGTCACCGGCGGTGGATCGGGCATCGGCGAGGCCGCGGCGCGCCGCTTCGCCCGTGAGGGCGCGGCGGTCGGGGTGCTCGACTACCGGCGCGACGCAGCCGACGCGGTCGCGGGGGCGATCCGGAGCGAGGGCGGCCGTGCCCTGGCGCTCGAGGCCGACGTCCGGGACGAGTCCCAGGTCCAGGCCGCCGTCACCTCGCTGCTGGCCGCCCACGGCCGGCTGGACGTCGTCTTCGCCAACGCCGGCATCAACGGGATGCAGTGCCCGATCGACGAGATGACCTACGACGAGTGGCGTGCCACGATCGACACGAACCTGACCGGCACGTTCCTGACGGTCAAGCACAGCATCCCGCCGCTGCGCGCGGCCGGCGGCGGCGCGGTCGTCATCACGGCATCGGTCAACGGCAACCGCTCGTTCTCGCTGCCCGGCTACTCCGCGTACTCGACCGCCAAAGCCGGCCAGGCGGTGTTCGGTCGAATGGCCGCGGTCGAGCTGGCGCGCTGGAACATCCGCGTCAACACGATCATCCCCGGCGGCGTCCGCACGAACATCGGCGAGCGCACCTACCGCCGGAACCTCGACGTCGTGCGGTGGGACGTGAGGATGCCGGAACACTTCCCTCCGCTCCACGGCCGGCCGGCGACGCCCGACGAGGTCGCCGACCTCGTCCTGTTCCTCAGCTGCGACGACAGCCGCTACGTCACAGGGACCGAGGTCGTGATCGACGCCGGCGCCACCTTGCTGCGCGGCTAGAACGCCGGCCCGGTGGTGTCGTCCCGAGGAGGGACGACGAGGGACCTCGGCCGGCGCGCCGTCCCCGCTTCCCCGGGGCGCCGGCGCACGGCGCGCCGGCCGGGGTTCCTCGCTCCGCTCGGAACGACATTCGAGACCGGGCCGGCGACCACTGGATCGGTGTTCTAGACGCTCGCGCGCGGCGGCTCGATGAGGCCCTCGCGCAGGGCGAGCGCGACGGCCTCGAGCCGAGAATGGACGCCGAGCTTGTGCAAAATGCGCTGCACGTGCGTCCGCAGCGTCAAGGGCGAGATGCAGAGCTGGTCGGCGACCTCCTCGACTTCGCGCCCCGTCGCGATCAAGGCGAGCACCTCGAGCTCACGAGCGCTCAGCGTCGGCCGCT
>DASRFH010000139.1:0-17298 GCA_035651675.1 Chloroflexota bacterium
CGTGCAGCTCGGGTAGGCGCTGCGCAGGCGGGCGAGCGCCGAGACCACGTCGAAGGGTCTGCCGCCACGGGCATCCACCTGCCTGGCCAGAACGACCTTCTCGAAAGCGCCGCCGGCGATCTCACGGGCGGCCTCGGCGACGAGGGACATCCACTCGCCGGCCGACAATCGGTCCTCGAGCGCCAACCCGTTGCCTGGAACGACGTCTCCGGGAACGAGCTCGGCCCGTGGTCGGGGACTCGCCGCGGCCTGCTCGGGGTCCAACTCCGGCGCGACGACGACGTTCGTCGTCAGCCAGGCGCAGGGGCCAGCGGTCGTGAGCTGCCAGCGCGGGAGGACGAATCGCCCCGTGGGCAGCTCTCGCCACGGTGATGGCGCGGGAAGGCTCGCGGGATCGTGGCGCGTCGCGTCGAAGGCGAGCCCACCCAGCAGCGCCGGGCCGGCGGCCGAGGGCGCGGCGTCCGGCAATTCGATCCAGGCTTCGGCGAGCAGCGACCGCCACGCCGCGGCGAGATCGACGAACCGGCGCTCGCCGGCAGGCTCCACCGCCCACGCCGTGCCGAGGCCGACGACCGCGCGGCCGTCGTCGGGCCGTTCCCAGTAGGTGCGCTCCACTTCTTCGGCGCCACCCGCGAAGAAGGCGAGCGGGTCGGCCCACTCGACGCGCTCCGTCCAGCTCGCGAGGACCGGGCGGCCTACCTGTCGGGCACGGGCGCACGCCGCCCTCAGCGCCGGATGAACCCGCACGGGCGACCCGATCACGGCGTGACCTCCAAGCCGACCGTCCGGAGGAGCAGTGTGCGGAGCGCAGGGTACCGCGCTTCGAGCGGACGCGGGTCGTCGGCGATGACCCAGCGGGTGACGAGCTGGTTGAGCGCGCCGAACCAGACGAGGCTGGCGAGCTCAGTGTCGATGGGCGCGATGGCGCCCTGCTGAACGGCGTCGTCGAGGTTGCGGCGGATGAAGGCCGAGAACTCGGCGTGCAGCGCGGCGAGCCTGGCGTGGAGCTCGGGGCCGGCGCCCATCGCCTCGACCAGGAACAGCCGCGCGAGCGAGCGGTGTGAGCTGAACAGCCGCAGCACGGCGAGGAGCGCAGCGTCGGCCTTGGCGACCGGGTCGACCTCGGCGGCGACGGCCTCGCGCACGCGGTCCATCAGCAGCCCGGCCGAGCGGTCGAGGAGTGCCAGGAAGATCGCCTGCTTGCCCGGGAAGTGGAAATAGACGCCGCCCTTCGAGGTCTCGGCTTCGGCGGCGATGTCGTCGACTAGTGCCTCGCGGTAGCCGCGCCGCGTGAACACGCTCAACGCCGCGTCGAGGATCTGCTGGTAGCGGGCCTGCGCACGCTCCTGGATCGCCGGCAACCCGAGCTCCTGGAACCGACCGACTCGTCGGTCGGTTTCTCACATAGTAAAGCTGGTCGTGGGTGCCGACAAGAAAACGGCCTCTCGCGCGGTTTGCTCGTCGCGCGAAGCGTGCGGGCGACGATCTAGCGTGGGTGGCGGTCGTGCCAGGCGAGCGCCTCGAGGCCGCCGCGGATCTCGTCGGCGATCGCCTTCGGGGGCTCGATGCCCCACGGCTTGTAGACGACGACGACCGGTCGGCCACACTCGGGGCAGCCCTGGTCGCGGATGGTCACGACCTCGGGCTGCGGGTCGTCGCGCGTCGGGCTCGGCTTCGGCCCCGCCGCGGGGAGCGTCAGGTCGCGCAGGATCCTGTCCTCGGCGTCGAACACGACGCAGCGCTTGACCTGCGCGGGCGGGATGCTCAGACGGTCGATCAGCTCCGACCAGTTGTGTTCGCCGGTGGATTGGACCTCGAGTGTGATCTCGGTGGCGTCGATCATGGCGGGCAGATGATACTCGGGGGATGCCCCAGCGCTACCGGATCGGCGTCGACATCGGCGGCACGTTCACCGACGTCTGCCTCGTCGGACCCGACGGCCGGCTTGCCGCGACCGCTAAAGTGCGCACGACGCCGGACGACCCGAGCCGAGCGGTGGTCGACGGCGTCCGCGCGGTCGCCGACGGCCGCGGCGGCGACGTGGGGGCCGTCGTCCACGCGACGACTCTCATCACGAACGCGATCGTCGAGCGCCGTGGCGGCCGCGTCGGACTGCTGGTGACGCGCGGCTTCTTCGACACGCTCGAGATCGCGCGGCAGCACCGCTACGACATGTACGACCTGCGGCTGGAGCGGCCCGCGCCCCTCGTCGAGCGGGCGCTGCGGCGCGAGGTCGACGAGCGGGTGCTCTTCGACGGGACGGTCGAGCGCCCGATCGATCCGGCCGAGGTCGAGCGGCTGGCGAAGGAGCTCGCCGACGCGGGCGCCGAGGCGATCGCGATCTGCTTCCTGCACCCGTACGCCAACCCGAGCCACGAGCGCGTCGCCGCCGAGGCGACCGCCCGAGCTGCGCCGGGACGGCCCGTGTCGCTCTCGTGGCGCATCTCGGGTCAGATCCGCGAGTACGAGCGGATGGTCACGACGGTCGCGAACGCGTACGTCCAGCCGGTCGCCGCGCGCTACCTGGATCGCCTGCGGCGCGGGCTCGGCGCTGTCACGCCCGGCGCCGGGCTGACCATTATGACCTCCAATGGGGGCGTAACGGGAGTCGAGGCCGCGCTCGAGGCGCCGGTTCGGCTGGTCGAGTCCGGCCCGGCGGCGGGGGCGCTCGCCGCCGCGGCGGACTGCGCCGCGCTCGGCCTGCCGGGCCTGCTCTCTTTCGACATGGGCGGGACGACCGCAAAGGCGTGCGTGATCGTTCGGGGCCCTGACGGCGAGATCCGGCCAGACGTCACGCCGGAGATCGAGGTGGCCCGCATCTATCGCTTCACGAAGGGGTCTGGTCTCCCTCTGCAGGTGCCGAGCGTCGAGCTCATCGAGATCGGCGCGGGTGGCGGCTCGATCGCGTGGATCGACCGGCTGGGTCGGCTCCAGGTCGGTCCGGAGAGCGCCGGCGCGGAGCCGGGACCGGCCTGCTACCCATCCTCCAGCGGCGCGCCGCGGAGCGATCCTGACCCAACCGTCACGGACGCCGACGTAGTGCTCGGCTACGTCGGCGTCGAGGCATTCCTGGGTGGACGGATGCGGCTCGACGCCGCCGCGGCCGAGCGGGCGCTGGCGGTCAGACTCGGCGGCGATCCGCTGGCGGCCGCCGTGCGCGTCCGCACCGCGATCGACGAGCAGATGGCGCTCGCCTTCCGACGGCACTGCGCCGAGCGCGGCTACGATCCTGCCGAGCGGCCGCTCTACGCGTTCGGCGGCGCCGGTCCGGTGCACGCTTGCGGCGTCGCCGAGCTGCTTGGCATCCGTCGGGTCATCGTGCCCCCCGCGGCCGGCGTCGGCTCGGCGATCGGCCTGTTGAGCGCGCCGCCGCGCGTCGACGTCGCCCGCACGCACTTCCTTGACGTGACGGGCGCCGGGGATTGGGCGCCGGTCGATCGCGCCTACGACGAGATGCGCGCCGAGACGCTTGCGCTGCTGGCGACGGCCGGTGTCGGGGCCGCCGAGGTCCGCTACGAATACGCGGCCGACCTGCGCTTCCACGGCCAGGCGCACCAACTCACGGTCATTCTGCCGGCCGAGGCGTTCGAGGCGGCTAGCGGCCGGCGTGTCGATCTGGTCGTGGGGGCGTTCGAGCGTGCCTACGCGCGGGTCTACGGCCGCATCCCACCCGGCGTCGGCGTCCAAGCGCTGCAATGGCGGCTTGTCGCGCGGGGCGCGACGCCCGAGCCTCCCTCGCACCAGGTGGCGTCGGGCGATGCCGGTGGCGCGACCAGGATGCGGGATGCGTGGTTCGCCGGCCGCCTCGTCCACACGCCCGTCTACCGGCGCGAGGCGCTGCCCTGTGGGGAAGCGGTCGCCGGGCCGGTGCTCGTCGAGGAGGACGCGTCGACGACGGTCGTGCCGCCGGGTTGGCGCCTCACGCTCTTGCCGACAGGTCACCTCGACGTCGTTCGGGAGAAGGAGTGAATGGCGCCGCTGCCCTGGGACATCCTCTGGAACCGGTTGATCGCCGTCGCCGACGAGCAGGCCGCCGCCCTGATCCGGACCGCCCTGACCCCGGCGGTGTCCGAGGCCGGGGACCTCTCGGCCGCCGTGTTCGACGCGCGCGGCCAGATGCTGGCCCAGGCCGTGACCGGCACGCCCGGACACATCAACTCGATGGCGACCGCGATGGTCCACTTCCTCGACGCCTACCCGCACGAGACGCTGCGCCCCGGCGACGTGCTGATCACCAACGACCCGTGGCTCACCGCCGGCCACTACCACGACATCACGATCGTCACGCCGGTCTTCCACCGCGGCCGGCTGGTCGGCTACTTCGGCAACTGCTGCCACACCGCCGACATCGGTGGACGGTACTTCTCCGCCGACGCGCGCGAGGTGTACGAGGAGGGGGTCTGCATCCCGATCAGCCGCCTCTTCGTCGCCGGCGCGCCGAACGAGGAGCTGCTGCGCTTCGTGCGCGCGAACGTGCGGGTGCCGGACCACGTCGTCGGCGACCTGTACGCCCAGGCGGCCGCTAACGACGTCGGCGCCCGCCGGTTGGTCGAGACGCTCGACGAGTTCGAGCTCGACGACCTCGCGGAGCTCTCGCGCGAGATCCTCGACCGGTCGGAGGCGGCGATGCGCGATGCGATCCGAGCGCTCCCCGACGGCGACTACGCGGCTGAAGGCGAGTTCGACGGCTTCGACAAGCCGATCAAGCTCGCCGTGACCCTCCGCGTGCGCGGCGACGAAGTGTTGGCCGACTACGCCGGCACTTCGCCGGCCGCCGAGCGAGGCATCAACGTCGTGCTGAACTACACGCATGCCTACACGACGTACGCGCTCAAGACCGCGCTCTCCCCTGAGATCCCGAACAACAGCGGTTCCTTCCGTCCGGTCGCGCTAACCGCGCCCGAGGGCTGCATCCTGAACTGCAAGCGGCCCTCGGCGGTGGCGGCCCGCCACATCGTCGGCCACTTCGTACCCAGCCTGATCTTCCGTGCTCTGGCCGAGGCGCTGCCCGACCGCGTCCTCGCCGAGAGTTACGACGCGCTCTGGAACGCCCACTGGCACGGCGTCCGGCCCGACGGCCAGGGATTCGTCCTGGTCGTGTTCAACGCCGGCGGCATGGGCGCCCGGCAGGGGGCGGACGGCTTGAGCGCCACGTCGTTCCCGTCGGGCATCCATGGCTTCCCGGTCGAGGCGATCGAGGCGAACGCGCCGGTTGTCTACGAGGCGCGGCGGCTACGGCCTGACTCGGGTGGGCCCGGCAAGTGGCGCGGTGGGCTGGGGCAGGAGTTCGTCGTCCGTCCACGCGAGGGCGCGCGGGTTTGGCTCTCGCCCTTCTTCGACCGCACCGTCTACCCGGCCCGCGGCCTCTTCGGCGGCGAGCCCGGCGCGCCGGGCCGGTTCACGCTCGACGGCGTCGAGCAGCATCCGAAGACGACCGTCGAGCTGCCGCCCGGCTCCCGCGCCGTCGTCTCGCTGCCGGGCGGCGGCGGCTACGGCGATCCGCGCGAGCGCGACCGTGCGCTGGTCGAGCGGGACGTCGCGGACGGGTACATCACACCCGAACACGCTCGATCGCGCTACGGTCGCCGGTAATGAGCCGCGCGGCGCGCTGGTAGGTGACGTAGCTCCAGGCCCACTGCGTCAGCACGAGCAGCCGGTTCTGGAAGCCGATCAGGTAGGCGATATGGATGAACAACCACATCAGCCAGGCGACGAAACCGCCGAGCTTGAGCGGCCCGATCTCGGCCACGCCGGCGCCGCGGCCGATGATCGCCATCCGACCCAAGTCGACGTAGCGGAAAGGCTTGCGCGGCTCGCCACGGATCGTCCGTAGGACGTTCTGGGCGGCCCACTTGCCGCCCTGGATCGCTGGCTGGGCGACGCCCGGCAGCGGGCGCCCGTCCTTGCCCGGCACGGCCGCCAGGTCGCCGACGACGTAGACCTCGGGGTGGCCGGGGACTGTGAGGTCTGGCTCGACCGGCACGCGGCCGCTGCGGTCGAGCGGCACGCCGAGCCTGGCGCCCAGCTCCGAGGCGCGCACGCCGGCCGCCCAGATGATCGTGCCGGCCGGGATGCGCTCCTCGCCGATGCGCACCTCACCCTCGCGGACGTCGGTCACGAGCGTGGCGGTGCGGACCTCGACGCCGAGGCGGTGAAGCCGCGCGGTTGCCTCGTTCGAAAGCTTGGCGGGGTAGCCATTCAAGAGCTGGGGGCTGCCCTCGACGAGCACGATCCGCGTGCGGCTCGGGTCCACGTACCGGAACTCGCCGCGCAGCGTGTGGCGGGCGATCTCGGCGATCGCGCCGGCCATCTCGACGCCGGTCGGTCCGCCTCCGACGATGACAAACGTCAAGAGCTCGTCGAGCCGCTCCCGCGAAAGCTCGCGGCCGTCCGCGCGCGCGGCGAGCGCTTCGCGCTCGGCCGTCTCGTACGCGCGGAGGATGCGGCGGCGGATGTCGAGCGCCTCGTCGAGCGACTTCAGCCCCGGGGCGACGGTGCGCCACTCGTCGTGGCCGAAGTAGTTGTCGCGCGCGCCAGGCGCGACGATCAAGTAGTCGTAGTCGATCGCGCCGCCGTCGGCGGTGAGGACGTGGCGGCCCTCGAGGTCGAAGCCAGTTACCTCGGCGAGCAGCACTTCGACGTTGGGCTGCCGGCGGAAGATCGCGCGGATCGGGGCGGCGATCTGACCGGGCGACAGCGCGGCGGTCGCCACCTGGTAGAGCAGTGGCTGGAAGAGGTGGTGGTTGCGCCGGTCGATCAGCGTGACGCGGACGGGCTGCTTGGCGAAGGCCTTGGCGGCGTTGATGCCGCCGAAGCCCCCGCCGACGATCACGACGTGTGGCGTGGTTGGTTGCATCGCCCTCAGCTCCTGGCAGGGCTTCCCTGCACCCTTCCACCATGCTGCGCACCGCGCCGGCGCGCCACCGTACGGACGCCCAGATCCGACCTGGCCAGTCGGCTAGTCCTTCAGCGGCCCTGGAAAACCTCGTCGGCGATCTCGAGCGCGGTCAGCCCAGCCGGGAAGCCGCAGTAGGCGATCAGGTGAACAAGTACCTCGGTGATCTCCTCCTTCGTGATGCCCTGATTGAGCGCCCCGGAAATGTGGCCCCGGAGCTGGCGCTCGCGCCCCATCGCGGTCAGCGCCGCGATCGTCAGCAGCCGACGGGTCTTCAGGTCGATCGCCGACCCGGGCCGGCCCCAGGTGTCGCCGAAGCAGAACTCGGTCAACTTCCGGCCCACGTCGTCAGCCTGCTCGGGTGGGAGGTGTGGGAAGCGGTCGCGGCCCGGTCGCGGCGGGGCGCTGCCGATTTGCTTCAGGATCTCCGCGCCGCGCTGGTACAGCGCGCTCTGCTCGGGCATGGCTACTTCATGTCCGAGTAGTCGGTCGGGACCATCAGCGTGTTGATCACTTTGGCGACGATCGGGCCGCCGTTCTCGGGCGCCTCCGACTCAGCGCGCGCCTTCTGCCACTCGGGATCGGCCGCGAACGACTCCCAGGCGCGCGTCCGGTGCGCCTCGTCCTCGTACCGGCAGATGTAGGTGAGGCGGTTCGACTCGCCGTACTTGTCGGTCCAGTAGCCGATGACGTCGATGCCGTGCTCTTTGAACTTGCGCGTCGTGATGGTGCGGAAGCGGTTGTGGAGCGCGCCGAGCCGACCGGGTGCACAGACGTAGATGCGCATTTCGTAGACCATAATCAGCTCCTATCCGCGGCGGGCCGTCGACACCCGCCGCATCCTGCTGGGTGTTTATGAGGGTCGCGACCGGCGGATTCTCGCACGAAACGAACACCTTTAACCCCAGGCGGACGACGCTCGAGCGCATCAGGCGCGACGGCCTGTACCTCGTCGGGCCGGCCGTGCTGGAGCATCACCGCGGCACGCGCACCGTCCTCGGCGGCTTCGCGGACGCGGCGGCCGAGGTCGGGATGGAGCTCGTCCCGACCTTCTTCGCCACGCACGGACCCTCCACTGGTCTCATCGACCGCGAGGTCGTGACGCATACGACCGAGCGGCTGGTCGAGGGCATCACGGCAGCGCGGCCGGACGGCGTCCTGCTCCACCTCCACGGCGCCGCCGCGGCCGACGGCATCAGCGACCCCGAGGCGTACATCCTCGCGGCGGTTCGCCAGGCGGTCGGTCGGCGCACTCCTATCGTGGTCGTCTACGACCTCCACGCCAACATCGGACCAGCCTGGGCCGAGCACGCCGACGCGATCGTCGGCTATAAGACCGCACCGCACACGGACCTGTACGAGCGGGGCGTGGACGGCGTGCGGATCCTCGCGCGGACGCTCCGCGGAGAGGTGCGGCCGGTCGTGCGGCTGGCGAAGCCGCCGGTACTCGTCAAGTCCGGCCTCATGAGCATGACCGACGCGCCGCTCGCGCTGATCAAGCCGCCGATGTACTGGCTGATGGCGCGCGCGAACGAGCTGGAGCGCCGGCCCGGCGTGCTGAACGTTTCGGTCGCGGCCGGCTTCGGCGACGCCGACGTGCCCGAGGCTGGCATGACGATGCTGGCGACGACCGACGGCGACCCGGCCCTGGCGCAGCGGATCGTCGACGAGCTAGCGGCCCTGGCGGTCGAGCTGCGGCGCGGCTTCGCGACGGACCTCGTGATGATGGCGCCAGCGCAGGCGGTCGATCGTGCCGTCAGCACGCCGCTGTGGCCCGTCATCCTGGCGGACCAGGGCAATAACACCGCCGGCGGCTCGCCGGGCGACGGCACGGCGATCCTGGCCGAGCTGAAGCGGGTCGGCTGGCCGGACGCGGCTCTGTTCATCGCCGACGCCCAGGCGGCCGTCGCGGCGCACGGGGCCGGCGTCGGCGGGCCGTTCCGGATGGCGATTGGCGGAAAGCTCGAGCCGAGCAACGGAGACCCGGTCGAGGTCGAGGGGCGGGTGCGGCTGCTCAGCGACGGCCAGATCCTCGACCAGCACTTCGGCCTGCCGGTCGATCTCGGGCGCAGCGCTGTCGTGCGCTGCGGGCACACCGACATCGTGCTGACCGAACGGCCGTGCAGCCAGTACCACCCGGGGTTCTTCCGCCAGTTCGGGATAGAGCCGCGCGACAAGCGGATCACCGTGGTGCAGTCCGCGCACCTCTTCCGGGACGAGTTCGAGGTGCGCGAGCACATCCCGCGCACGATCATCGAGGTGGATTCGCCGGGGATCACCAATCCGAACGCGCGGCGGTTCCAGTACAAGAACCTGCGGCGGCCGATCTACCCGCTGGACGAGATCGAAGAGGGGGAAGCGGCGGCGCGAGTGGCCGGGACGCGCGCGTAGGCCCGTGAGGGCGGCGGCCGAGCCGGGCGGCCGGCGGCGCCGCCCTATCCCCGCGCTTCGCGGAAGTAGGGGCGCCCGAGCGCCGCTGGCGCCGCCGATCGTCCCCGCATCCTGGCCGTGATCAACGGCAGCGTGGCGATCGGCGCAAGGTAGGGCAAGATGCCAAGGAGGTACTGGGCGCCGGGGAACGCCGCCGGCAGCCGGAACTGGGCGGCCTCGAACCCGCCGAAGAGCAGCGTGCCGGCGATCGCCCAGAGCGGGTGCCAGTTCGCGAAGGTGACGAGGCCGAGCGCGATCCACCCGCGCCCGCCCGTGAGCCCCTCGGTCCAGGCGCCGATCGTGGAGAGCGAGAGCACGCCGCCGGCGAAGCCCATCAGCATGCCGCCGACGACGATGGCGCCGAAGCGGTAGAGGTCGACGCGAACGCCGAGCGCGTCGGCCGCCGCCGGCTCCTCGCCGACCGCGCGTAGGTGCAGCCCGAGCCGCGTGCGGTAAAGAACGAACCAGACGGCGACGGCGAGGCCGTACGACCAGTACACCAGCCCACGCTGCTGGAACAGCATCTCGCCGAGGACAGGCACGTCGGCGAGCAGCGGCACCGCGAAGCGCGTGTCGAGCGCAGCACTCGAGTGGCCGACGTACGGCTGGCCGAAAAGCCGGCTGAGCGCGTCGCCGAGGTATACGAGGATCAGGCCGAGCACGAGCTGCCGCTCGGGGCTGACCCGTCCCTGCACGACCGGAATCGCGTGCGTGACGCAGAGCAGTCCACCGGCGGCGCTCGCGGTAAGGACGCCGACGACGGGGCTGCCAGACTGGGATGCGGCCGCGAAGCCGGCCACCGCGCCGACCAACATCAAGCCCTCGACCCCGAGGTTCGTCGCGCCCGAGCGCTCTGTCACGATCGCCCCGAGCGTGGCCGGCAGGAGCGCCGCACCGGAGCGCACCACCGCCGCCACGAAGGCGATGATCACGCCCATCTCGACCGAGCCGGGATCGAGGAGCGCGGTCACCGCCGTCATCCCGAGCGTTCCGAGGAGCCGAGCCCGTCGCGCGGTCCACGGGCGCCCGACGAAGCCGCGAGACGAGACACCACCGCGGCCGCGGTTCCCTCCCGCGCCGCTGGCCGGAACGGCGGGGCACCTCCCTTCCACCGCTCGGCGAGGTTCTGCGCGTTGATGACGCCGTACAAGATCGCCCAGAGCAGCACGCCGGAGACGGCGCTGGGCAGCCCGAACTGGAGCTGGACCTGCGTTCCGCCGACCAGCAGCCCCGCGACCGCGAGGCACGCGACGGCGGTCAGCCACGGCCGCAGCAGCCCCAGCGAGACGACCAGGATCGCCGTGTAGCCAAGGTCCTGCGTCACGCCGGCCTCGAGGCGGTGGTTCAGTCCGGCCACTTCGCCGGCGCCGGCCAGCCCGCCCAACGCACCGCTGACTCCGGCGACCGCGAGAAGCACGGCCGCCGAGCTGATGCCGAGGTACTGGGCTGCGCGCGCCCCCTGCCCGACGAGGTCGACGCGCAGGCCCCAGACCGTCCGGCTCAGCACCAACCAGACGGCCACCATAGCGACGACGCCGAACAGCAGCCCGAGGTGGACGTTGGAGCTCCCTAGCCGCGGCAGCCAGAACCCCTCCTGGAACGTCGCCGTCCCGGGGAAGCCGCGGCCGTTCGGGTCCTTCCAATAGCTGATCACCAGGAAGTCGCCGATCCGCGCCGCGACGTAGTTGAGCATGAGCGACACGATGATCTCGGACGCGCCGAACCAGACGCGCAGCAGGGCAGGGATGAGCGACCACGCCGCGCCGACCGCGAGCGCGGAGAGGAGCATCAGCGGCAGGATCAGCCAGCCCGGCGCGGTCGGGTTGTAAAGCGCCACGCCGCTCGCGGCGATGGCGCCCATGTACATCGCGCCGTTGAGGCCGATGTTCCAGAACTTGGCCCGGAAAGCGAGCAGCAGCCCGGCCGAGAGCAGCAGCAGGGGGATGGCGCGGGCGATCGTGCGGTTGAGGCCCACGTCCGAGCCGAAGGCGCCGACCAGCACCGCGCCGAAGACCGTGAACGGGTTGCGGTCGAGCACGAGGACGAAGAGCAGGAAGAAGGCGATCGCGCCGCCAAGACCGAGCAACCAGGCGAAGGCGGGGCGGCTGGCGGCGAATGTCACGCGGACTCGTGGGCGGGCAGGTCACCGGACATGAGCAGCCCCACGCGCTCCCGGGTCGCCTCGGCCCGGTCGAGCACGGCGACGAGCCGGCCCCGGTTGAGGATGGCGATGCGGTCACAGCTCAGCGCCTCGCCGAGGTCGCTGGTGATCCAGACGACCGCCGCGCCGCGGTCGCGGTGCGCGAACAGCTCGTCGGAGAACTGCTGCGTCGAACGTGGGTCCAGCCCGCGCGTGAAGTTGTCGGCGACGATGAGCTTCGGATCGCCGGACAGCTCGCGGGCGATGACCACGCGCTGCTGGTTGCCGCCCGAGAGCTGCGCGACCGGCACGTCCGGGTCGGGCGGTCGGATACCGTAGCGCCCGATCAGCTCCACTGCGTCGCGCCGGATGGCGGTGTAGTCCACCCAGCCGCCGCGGCTGTATGGCGGGCGGTCGAAGCGTCGAAGCGCCAGGTTCACCGCGACGCTCTGGCCGCCCACCAGCCCGACCTCGCGCCGATCCTCGGGGATGTACGCGACCCCGAGGTCGGCCGTGCGCCGCGCGCCGAGCTCGCGCAGCTCGTGCCCGAGCACGACGACGGACCCGCGGTAGTCGGCGATGTGCCCGGTGATCGCCTCGACGAGCCCGGCCTGCCCGTTCCCGGCGACGCCGGCGACCGCGAGCACCTCGCCGGCGCGGACCTCGAAGGTCACGTCGCGCGGGTTGACGGCCCGCGTCGGGTCGTCGAGCGTCAGCCCTCGCACCGCGAGGATCACCTCGCCGGGCGCCCTGGTCGCTGGGCCGACACGCTCGCCCAGCTCGCCGACCATCAGCCGGTTGAGCGCCTCCCGGCTCGTCTCGTGCGTCGCCATGCTCGCGACGACGCGCCCAGCTCGCATCACGGTCACGCGGTCGGTGTAGCGCAGCACCTCGTCGAGCTTGTGGGTGATGAAGATGACGGTGCACCCGGCCCCCGTCAGATCGCGGATCGCCCTGAAGAACGTCTCGACCTCAGCGGGCGCGAGGTTGGCGGTCGGCTCGTCGAGGATCAGGATCCGCGCCCCGTGGTGGAGGAGCTTCACCAGCTCGACGCGCTGGCGGCGGCCAATCGGTAGGTTCCAGACCGGCGTCGCGGCGTCGACGTGGAGCCCGTAGCGCGCGTTCAACTGGGCCGCGAGCCGGCGGAAGTAACGGGTGGGCGTGAACCAGCGCGGCTCGCGGTGCCCGATCGCGACGTTTTCGGGCGCGGTGAAGCGGCCGACGAGCCGCTGTTCCTGGTGGACCATGCCGATGCCAAGCCGCTTCGCGTCTTCTGGGCTGGCGATGTGCACTTCTCGGCCATTCAGCCAGATCGCGCCGCGGTCGGGCCGGTAGAGCCCGGCCAAAACGTTCATCAGGCTGGTCTTGCCCGCCCCGTTCTCGCCGAGCAGCGCGTGGACCTCGCCCGGCGCTACGTTCAAGGAGGCGTCGTCGACGGCGACGACGCCTCCGAAGCGCTTCGAGATGGAGCGGAGCGAGACGGCTGGAACCTCGTTTCCCGATGGGGCGTCGGGGTCAGGGCTCGGCCCAATCGAGCCGGAGCGGTGGGCCTCGCCCCCGTCCGACGTCTTCACCTGGCGCGCGGCCATCCTCTCCCGCCGGGAGAGGAACCCGTCACGGCTTCACCGTGCCCACGACGTTGTCCACGAACCACTGACCGTTCTCGTCGTACAGCTTAGCGACGTCGGGCTTTCCCTCGATCCGCATCTGCCCTGTGTTGTCCTTGATCGGACCGGTGAAGATGACCTCGAAGTTCTTTTGCCCCGACTTGAACGCGGCGACCTCGTCGTCGTAGAGCTTCTTGATCTGGTCGCGGCGCGGGTGGTTGGCGAGCGCGTTCATGTTGAGCGGGGCGACGCCGATGGTGCCGTCCTTGAAAGTACCCGTCCAGTTCTTGTACTCGGGCGGGATGACGACCTTCCCGTCCTTTGTCCACGCCCCGGTGCACACCGCCTGGATGGTCGGCTTGTTGTGGACTGTCCAGTTCCAGACCGGCGAGGTTAGCGTCGCCTTGGGCGCCACGTCGTTCATGTCGGCGTCGTAGGCGATGCCCAGCTTACCGGCGGCCTGGGCGGCGAGCTGCGCCGCCGGCGAGTCCTGGTGCTGAGCGAGGAGCTGCGCGCGGATCGGCGGGTCGAGCAGCGACTGCGCCGCGTCCTGCTCGAGCTTCGGGTCGAACCAGGTGAGCGTCCACTTGTTGTAGACCTTGGCGGTCGGGTTCGTCTTCTTGACGCCGAGCGCGAAGGCGTTCTCGCCGCGGAACACCTCCGGGATGGGGTGCGCAGCGACGTAGCCGATGTTTGCGCCGGGGTCGACCGCCATGCCGGCGACCTCGCCGGTGATGTAGCGCCCCTCCTCGATGGTCCCGAAGTAGTAGCCGATGTTCGGCGGATCGCTCGGGCTGGGGAAGCCGGAGGCGTGGAAGAAGGCCACGTCGGGGTGGCGCTTGGCGACGGTCCGGGTCGGCTCCATGAAGCCGAAGGAGGTCGTGTAGACGGCCTTCGCGCCCTGCTGGACCATGCTTTCGAGCAGGTCGGTCACGGCCTGGGCGTTGTCGTCCGGCACGCTGTCCTTGCGGATCGAAAGATCGACCCACGGTAGGTCCTTCTTGATCGCCAGGAACGACTGCTCGTGCGCCCAGCTCCACCCCTTGTCGGTTGTCGGGCTCGTGTAGACCTGGGCGACCTTGCAGCTCGCCGGCGCCGCGCCTGCTGCTGAGGCGGCGGTACCTATGGAGGAAGGCGTGGTCGCGGCGGCTGGTGACGCGGCTGGCGAACCCGCCGGTTTGGTCGCGGCGGTACCGCTGGTCGCGGTTGGCGCCGCCGACCCGGCGGCTGCGCTCGGCGCCGTGGTGGCGGATGTCGCGGCGGGGGCCGTGGTGGATACCGCCGCCGCGGTCGGCTTGGCAGCCTCGGGTGGTTTGGCCGGCGCCTGGGCCGCGGCCGGGGCGGGGGTCGCGGTCGGCGGTGCCGGCGGAGGGGAACAGGCCGCGACCAGAGTTGTCCCGGCCGCGGCGATCGCTACGAACGCGCGCAGAAAGCTAGGCGAAGCCAAATGTATGCCCTCCTCGGCGCCTGATGAGCGCATCCGAGTATGCCGGCGTTGGTCGAGGAGGGCAATGTGCGCGCTGTCTAAGACGCTATGGTCGAGCTGCCCGATGCTGGGTTAGAGCTTTCGCCGGTGCCACCCGCGCTGCTCGCGCCCGCGCCCGTGCCGCCCTGTGTGGCTGCGTCGTCGCGCTCGACCGTGATGGTGCAGTTCCCGATCAGCGCCGCGAGCGCGCCGAGCGCGGCGAGCTGCGGCGCGAGCAGCGCGCCGCCGAGGCCGAGGGCGAGCGGGAACTCGAACAGGACCCGGCCCTCCTGCTGGATCGAGATGCGTCGGACCATCGACTCGGCGGCCAGCGACTTGACGAGCTCGACGAGCTCCGGTCCCTGGCTCTGGATCTGCTGCTGGACGGTGCGGACCGGCTCGCTGTGTACGACGCGCTGCACTGCCTCGTGGTGCACGACGCGCTGGACCGCCTCGCTGCTCATGACCTTCTGGCGCGCGTGCTCGAGCTGCTCGCCGAGCCCGATACCTCCACCATTTTGCTGCTGCTGGTCGCTCACGGTGCTCTCTCCTTCGAGGTCTTCGTCGACCTCTCTAGAGCAAGAGTACGGCCAGCCTCTCGAAAATGCGAGGCTGGCTCAGAGCTGGTAGGCCAACTCGCCGTGCTGGCTGGCGTCGAGGCCGATGCGCTCCTCCGCTTCGCCGACCCGCAGGCCGATCGTGGCGTCGAGCAGCTTCAGGATGACGAAGGTCATCACCATCGCGTACGCGACGACGGCGACCACGGCCAGCGCCTGGATCGCGAGCTGGCCCGGGTTGCCGTAGAAGAGGCCGTCGCCCCCGGCCTCGTTGATCGCCTTCGTCGCAAACAGCCCGGTCGCCAGCGCACCCCAGACGCCGCCCACGCCGTGGCAGGCCCACACGTCGAGCGCGTCGTCGACGTTGAACAGGCTCTTCAGGTGCACGGCCCCGTAGCAGATCGCGCCGGCGCCGAGCCCGATCAGGATCGCCGCCATCGGCGTCACGTAGCCCGAGGCCGGCGTGACCGCGACCAGACCGGCGACCGCCCCGATCGCCGCGCCGAGCACGCTTGGCTGGCCCTTGTGCAGCCAGCTCACCGTCATCCAGGTGAGCGCCGCCATGGCCGCGGCGGTGTTGGTGGCGACGAAGGCGGCGACGGCGAGCGGGCCAGCGGTCAGCGCCGAGCCGGCGTTGAAGCCGAACCAGCCGAACCACAGCAGCGCCGCCCCGAGAACTGTCATCGTCGCGTCATGCGGCTCGATCGGCTCCTCGTCCAGACCGACGCGCTTGCCGATGATCATCGCCGCGACCAGGGCGGACATCCCGGACGAGATGTGCACCACAGTCCCGCCGGCGAAGTCGAGCGCGCCGAGCTGACGTAGCCAGCCGCCGGCGCCCCAGACCCAGTGAGCGATGGGGTCGTAGACCAGGGTGGCCCACAGCACGGCGAAAACGGCGAACGCCTTGAAACGCTTGCGCTCGGCGAAGGCGCCGGTGATCAGCGCCGGCGTGATCACAGCGAACATCATCTGGAACGCCATGAACAGTTGGTGCGGGATGGTCGCCGCGTAGTCCGGGTTCGGATCGAGGCCGACGCCGCTAAGCCCGAGCCAGGCGAGGTTGCCCACCAGGCCGCTCACGTCCGGCCCGAACGCCAGCGAGTAGCCGAATAGCACCCACTGCACCGAGACGATGCACAGCATGATGAAGCTGTGCATGATCGTCGCCAGCACGTTCTTGCGCCGGACCAGCCCGCCGTAGAAGAACCCCAGCGCCGGCGTCATCACCATGACGAGCGCCGTGCTGGTGAGGACCCAGGCCGTGTCCCCGAAGTCGACTTTAGGCGTCACGCCTGGACGGTCCCCCGCTCAGGCGCGACGATCCAAGCAGCGATCAGCGCTAGGAACGCGATCAGGGAGATCAGCTCCATCGTTTCCACCTCTCTCCGTCGAGGGTAGGCGGGCGGGCTGCCGCGAGGGAATTGACAATGCGCCACAATCCGCGGGGTACCGGTTTGTGCACGCAGCACAAAGCGTGTTCTGACGGTTTTCTGATCTTTCTCCGACGGGGCGCAGATGTCGGTCGTTTAGCCTCCGGCCACCAAGGAGGTTGGGCACGTGGCCGATCTGAACCCCAAGAAGGTCATGGTCATCGACAACGACAGCGACACGCTCGACTCGCTCGAGCGGAATCTACGCGAGCGGGGCGTGCAGCCGGTGATCGTGCGCCGCGGCGCCCAGGCCGTGAAGCGAGTCAAGGACGAGAAGCCGGGTGCCGTTGTGATGGAGCTGTCTCTGCCCGACCAGGACGGCCGGGCCGTGATCAAAGAGATCAAGGACGACTGGGACGCGAAGAAGGTCCCGATCCTCGTCCTATCGAACTACCCGAACCGGCTCGACTACGCGACTCGCGAGAAGGTCGAGGCAGTGTTCGGCAAGCCGACCGCGTTCGAGGACCTGTACGGGGAGCTCCAGCGGGCGATCGAGAAGGCACAGAAGAGCTAGCGTTTTCCGACCCGCGGCGCCTCTCGACGACCCGCACGCGCCTCACTCGGGCGGCTAGAGCGCCGGCCCAGTAATCAGGCGGCTGCTGGCGTTGGGTAGAGTCGATCGATGACGGAGAGGTTGTGGACGGCGGGGGTGCGGGGGCGGTCGAGGAGGTTCGTGCGCGCGCCGCGGTAGCGGGCGCGGTCGCCCTGCCAGCGGCGGGCGTGGGCCGGGTCGTGCTCGACGGCGACGCGCTCGCGGAGGGCGGCGCGCCC
>DASRFH010000140.1:0-7863 GCA_035651675.1 Chloroflexota bacterium
GACGGCACGCACGCCGCGCTCGGGTGTGACCACCAGGTCGGTCCAGCCGCGGCGGGCGTGGACCTGGCCGCGCGCATCCACCGCGCTCTCCAGCGCCCGGACCACCGTCGTCCCGACCGCGATCACCCGCCCGCCGCGGGCGCGCGTCAGGTTCGCAGCCTGGGCGGTCGCGGCTGGCACGGCGAACCGCTCCTCGTAGGGCAGCTCGTGCCCCTCGAGGCTCGACACGCCCGTGTGCAGCGTGAGCGTCGCGAACCAGACGCCGCGGTCGGTCAGCCGCGCCAGCAGCCCGGCCGTGAACGGCCGCCCGGCCGACGGCATCTCGGCCGAGCCCGGCTCGCGGGCGTAGACGGTCTGGTACGCGCCGATCGACCAGAGCCCGCGCACGTAGTCGTACGCGATCGGCCGGCCCCAGGCGGCCAGGTACTCGAGTGTCGGCGACGGCAGGTCGAGCCGTGCCACCCAGAGCCGCCGCGAGTCGCGGTACTGCGCCAGTATCGTCGCAGTGCCGCCGCCCGGCAGCGCCAGCATCTCGCCAGGCGCGACGTCGGTCCGCCGCGGCTCGACCGTCCAGACGCGGCCACGCAGCCGCGTCGAGAGGTGCAGCGCGATCTGCGCGCCGTCGGCCCGGCGCGCGGTCAGCGCGGCCGGCAGCGTCGCCGAGTCGTTGGCGACGAGCAGGTCGCCCGGCCGCAGGAGGTCGGGCAGGTCGGCGAAGCGCGCGTGGTGGACCTCCCCGCCGCCCCTGGCGGTGACCAGGAGGCGCACGCCGTCGCGCCCGAGCCCGCGCGCCTCGGGCGGCTCGCGCGCCTCGAGCTCCGGCGGGAGGACGAAGTCGAGCGCGCCAGCCGTCCCCTCCCCCGGAGGGTTAGCGTGCGGGCGCGACCCGTCGAGGGCGGGCCGAGTGGCGCCGGCCCCCACGGCCGACAGGAGGACGGACGAATTGCACACCGTCACACCGCCCCCATGGGGACGAGCTTCATCGCCTCGAACCGACCGAACGGCGCCGTCTCCCGCTCGACCAGGTGGACGAACGCCGGCGCCGGTACCGCCGGCCCGGGCAGGTGCGACAGGTCGACGCCCGGCTCGGCCTGGCGGTGCAGCTCGGTGTCCATGTCGCCCGGGTCGACCAGGTAGACGCGCACGCCGCTGCCCGCGAGCTCGGCGGCCAGCACGCGCGTGAACTGTTCCATCGACGCCTTGCTCGCGCCGTAGACGGCCCAGCCCGGGTAGGCGTTGACCGCGGCGTCGGAGGTGACGTTGACGATCACGCCGCGGCCGCGCGCCCGCATGCCCGGCAGGACGAGCTGGGTGAAGCGCAAGGGCGCGACGATGTTCACCTGCGGCGCTTCGTTCGGCACGTCGAGCCGCAGCTCCTCGACGCGCGGCATCGGCACGCCGCCGAGCGACGAGGCGTTGTTGATCAGCACGTCGACCGGGCCGAGCCGCTCCTCCGTCAGCCGGACCAGCCGCCTGGGGTGCTCGGCGTCGGCGACGTTGCCAGGCACGGCCAGCACCTCCGTGAGCCGGCCGAGCTCGTCGGCCGCCGCCTCGAGCGCCGCGGCGCCGCGGGCCGTGATCGCGAGCTTCGCGCCGCGCCGCGCGAAGAGCCGGGCCACCTCCAGCCCCAGCCCACGCGAAGCCCCGGTGATCAGTACAACGCTGCCCTGTATCTCCATACCGTTTCGCCTCCTCGCCACGGACTGTCGCCCGAGCGGGGGACGGCGGGCCTCGGGTCAGCGCACAGGTGGCGGCCTGTCCCTAGGGACAGGGTGGGCTCAGGCCGGGCGCTCCGCCTGGCCTTGGCTCCGGCAAGCCTCTCCGCCTCGGAGAGGCATCCCACCGTTCCCGGATGGGTCCGCGCAAGTCTACGGCCGCGGTGGGCTGCCCTCGAGCCGACGAGCGGCTCAGCCCGGCCTCGGCCGCGCCAGGAGCCCGCGCTCGGCGGCGACGGCGACGGCCTGGGCGCGGTTGTCGGCGCCGAGCTTGCGCAGGAGCGAGGCGGTGTGGAACTTCACCGTCCGCTCGCTGATGCCGAGTTGGCGGGCGATCTGCTTGCCGGGCAGGCCCTCGGCGATGAGGCCGAGCACCTCGCGCTCGCGGGCCGAGAGCTGGCCGGCGCCGCGCGGGGCGCGCAGCGCCGCGGCGAGCTTGCCGGCGACGCGCGGCTCGAGCGCTGAGCCGCCGGCCGCGACGGCGCGGACCGCCGCGGCGATGTCGGCGGTCGTCGCGCCCTTCAGGAGGTAGCCGCGCGCCCCGGCCCGGATCGCACCCAGCACGCGCTCGTCCGCGTCGTAGGCGGTGAACACCAGCACGCCGGTCGCCGGGCTCGCCTCGGCGAGCCGCGGGATCGCGTCGACGCCGTCGAGCCCCGGCAGCTCGAGGTCGAGCAGCAGCACCTCGGGCGCGAGGCGGCCCGCGACGTCGAGCGCCTCCTCGGCCGAGCCCACGGCGCCGACCACCTCGAAGTCCGCCTCGTCCCCGAGCGCGCTGACCAGCCCCTGGCGGACGATGGGGTGGTCGTCGACGACGACGATGCGGATCACGACGGACGGACCACCTGGCTGCGCGCCCGCTTCGTCGAGACCGAGCACGTCGAGCGTGGCGCCGCGCCGCGGCCGGGGCGGAAGACCCCGAGGTGGTGGGCGGAGCTGAACGCCCGGCGGCCGCGGCGCCGTTCGACGAACGCGGGGCCGACGCCGTCGGTCAAGCTGACCCCCCGGTCGAGGCCGGCGGCACGCGCACCGTGATGGTCGTCCCTCGCCCTGGCCGACTGGTCACCCGCAGCTGCCCGCCGAGCAGCCGAGCGCGCTCGCGCATGCCGACCAGGCCGTGGTGGCCGTCGGGGACGCGGCGCGGGTCGAAGCCGACGCCGTCGTCGCGGACGGAGAGCGTCGTGCCGCGGGCGCTCGCCGCGAGCGAGACGTCCACCCGGGTCGCGTGGGCGTGCCGCCGGACGTTCGCGAGCGCCTCCTCGGTGACGCGGTAGAGCTCGGCCTCGGCGCGCAGCGGCAGCTCGAGCCCCGGGTCGGCGCGGACGTGGACGCGCACCCCCGTCTCCGACGTGAGCTGACGGCCGAGCGCGCCGAGCGCATCGGCGAGCGGCCGGCCGGCGAGCGGCGCGGCGCGCAGGTCGAGCACCGAGCGGCGCGCCTCCTCGAGGCTCTCGCGCGTCGTCGCCAGCGCCCGCTCGAGCCGCTCGCGGGCAGTCGGCGGGCTAGCTTCGAGGTGGCGCAGCGCGCCCTCGACGTCGAGCCCGATCGCGGTCAGCCGCTGGGCCAGCGAGTCGTGGATCTCGCGCGCCAGCCGGGTGCGCTCCTCCGCGCGTGCCAGGCGCGCGCTTTCCTCGGCCAGTCGGGCGCGCTCGAGCGCGGTGCCGACCTGCGCGCCGATCGTGCCGAGCAGCCGCAGCTCGTCGGCGGTGAGCCTGCGCCAGGCGGGGCCGGCGAGGTTGATGATGCCCAGGCGCCGCTCGCGGAAGTGCAGCGGGATGCTGGCGTGGTGGCGCAGGCCGAGCGTCGCTTCGGGCGCGTGCGCCTCGACCGCGGCGCGCAGCCGGGTGCAGGCGAGCACGTCGACGTTGGTCGAGCGCAGCCTGCCCTGGCGGAAGAGGTCGGTGCAGAGGCACCAGCTCCCGCTCATCCGGACCGGCTCGAGCAGATAGGGCGGTAGGTTGCGCGCCGCGGCGAGGTAGAACTGGTCGGTCTCCGGGTCGAGCAGCCAGACCCAGCCCGTGTCGAGACCGAGCAGCTCGCCCACCAGCGCCAGCGTCCGCTCGAGCGCCGCCGCCACGTCGGCCGAGCTGTTGAGCGCCTCGGCGATGGCGTTGAGGATCGTGAGCTCGCGCGTCCGCTCGCCCTGGCCGGCCGTCGGCTTCATGGGCTGGCGGCTGGGGTGTCCGGCCAGTGGGGTGTGGACGCGGAGATCGTGGGGCGGCCGTCGCCGTGGTCGGGGCCGCCGCGGAGCAGCTCCCAGCTCGCCAGCTCGACGCCAGGCCGCGGCCCTTCGCCCGCGGACGGGGCATCGCGCGGGCAGGGGGACCGCGGTTCCCGCCGGCCCGCGTCCTTCGCCATACCAGAACCATAGTACCGGCGTGCCAGTGTCGCGGTCCTGTCGGAAAGGACGAGGGAACGTCCGTACCTTCTACCGATGCGCCCGCGCGGCCGCCGACCGATCATGGAATCCGAAGGATCAGGACGATGGGCGCGGTGCAGCTCGAGCTTCCGTTCGTGGGGGGGCCGCGCGCAGCCAGGCGCTGGCCAGCCAGGCGGCGCAGCTACGCGCGGGTCTGGAGCGACCCGGCGGTTGTGCGCGCCGAGGGCGAGGCGGGCGAGCGGTTCGACGAGTGGCGGGCGGGGTTCGTCCGGCTGATCCGGGCGCTGCCGAGCGAACGCCGGGCGGAGCTAAGGGCGCGGCTCGCCGGCGGCGCGCTCGCCGGGACGAGGAGGCTGCGCCCAGCGGCCTGACTCGCTCGACGTAGCGATCGCCGAGCCGGCGCGGACCTTCTGCTCGCGCCGGTCCAGCGCCAGGAGCAGGCCATGGACGATCGCCTGCGGGCGGGGTGGGTCGCCGGGGATGTAGACGTCGACCGGCACGCACCGATCCACGCCGCCGGCTGTCGCGTAGGAGGCGCCCCAGACGCCGCCCGAGCAGGCGTCGGTGCCGAGCGCGACGACCAGCTTCGGGTCGGGTGTCGCCTCGTAGGTGTGCCAGAGCGCCGGCGCCAGGTTGCGCGTGACCGCGCCGGTCACGACCAGCATGTCGGCGTGACGCGGCGAGGCGACGAAGTCGATCCCGAATCGCTGCAGGTCGTAGATCGGGTTCAGCGTCGCGGTCAGCTCCCAGTCCTCGGCGTTCGACGAGCCGAGGTCGAGGTGGCGCACGTGCAGCGACGAGCGGAAGAGCGAGGCGATCCGGCGGCGGAGCTGTTCACCCGCCTCTGTCATTCCGAGGAGCGGCCGCGACGAGGGATCTCGACCCTCGCGGCGGCCACCAACGCCGGCGTCCACCGCCACGGCCGAGGTTCCTCGCTCCGCTCGGACCGACACGTGCGTCAGGAGGTCTTCGCGGGAGCGCGCCGCCAGCTCGAACGCGCGGCTGATCGCTAGCGCCCCGGTCGGGCACGCCTCGGCGCACGCGCCGCAGCCGACGCAGCGCGCCAGGTCGAGCCGCCAGCTCCACGCGTCGGCAGCACCCCGCTCGACCTCGATCGCACCCGACGGGCAAACGTCCGCGCAGTCGGCGCAGCCGGTGCAGTGCGCCGGGTCGAAAAGCGGCGTACCGCGGTAGAGCGGCGGGGTGGTCTCCGGCATCGTCGGGTAGCTCGTGGTCAGGACGCGCCGGCGCGCCCTGTCGCGGATCGTTCCTAACACCTACCTATCCAGACACGCGTAGCAGAGCTCGAAGCTCTTGTTGATCAGCGGGAAGTCGGGTACCAGGTTGCCCGGCACGGTCAGCGGCACCAGCGGCCAGTTGGCGAACGAGGCAGAGCGGATCCGCAGCCGGTCGACGCGGCCGTCGGCCCCCACCCGCAGCCAGTGCGTGCACGCCCCGCGCGGCGACTCGACCGCGCCGACGCCGACGCTCGCCGGTACGCGGTCGACGGCGACCCGAGCCGGCCCGTCTGGCTCGCCGTCGAGCAGCGCGTCGACGAGCGCCAGCGACGCCATCGCCTCGTCGACCCGCTGGCGGAAGCGTGCCTCGACGTCGCCCTTCGCGCCGAGCGGCACGCGCAGCGGCAGCCTCCCGTACAGGAGGTACGGCCGGTCGCGCCGCAGGTCGCCGTCGACGCCGGAGGCACGCGCCGCCACGCCGACCCCGCCCAGCGCGCGGACGAGCTCGGCCCTCAGCACGCCGGTGCCGCGCATGCGGTCGACGAAGCCGTCGCTGCCGAGCACGAGGTCGGCGAAGTCGCGCACGTCGACCCGCCAGGCGCCGACGTCGTCGCGCAGCGCGGCGATCTCCTCGGCCGGCAGGTCCCGCCGCAGCCCACCCACGCCGACCGCGCCGCGGCCGAAGCGGTGGCCGACGAGCCGTTCGAGCCGCCGCTGGACGCGCTCTTTCAGCGCCGCGCCGGTCATCGTGCCGAGCACGAACGCGCCGCCAGCGCACATGTTCCCGGCGTCGCCGAGGTGGTTGTAGAGCCGCTCGAGCTCGAGCAAGAGGGTCCGGCCCCAGGCCGCCCGGCGCGGCAGCTCGACGCCGGCGATCTCCTCGACAGCCATCGCGTAGGCGGCGGCGTGCGAGAGCGCACAGGCGCCGCAGGCGCGCTCGGCGACGAAGAGTCCGCCTTCGGGCGTGCGCCCCTCGGCCGCTTTCTCGATCCCGCGGTGGGTGTAGAAGAGCTGCGCGTCGAGGTTCAGCACCGTTTCGCCGACCGCCGAGAAGCGGAAGTGCCCCGGCTCGATGATCCCGGCGTGGATCGGCCCGACCGGGATCTGGATCACCTCGTCGCCCTCGACCAGCCGCGGGTGGGCCGAGTCGTGGCGCGGCTGCGGCGGCGCGAGCGCCGGGTCGAAGTCCTTGCGGAGTGGGTAGAGCCCCTCCGGCCACTCGTCGCGGAAGACGAGCCGCCGTGGGTCGGGGTGCCCCTCCGGCACCACCCCCAACATGTCGCGCAGCTCGCGCTCGTCCCAGTGCAGCGCCGGCACGCGTGGCGTGACCGCCGGGTAGCGCGGGTCGTGCCCGTCGACGTGGGCGCGGAGCTGGATGGTGCGGCCGTCGGGCATCAGCACCACCGTGTGCAGCCCGAAGGAACCCTCGGTCGCGCGGTCGTCGGTGCCCACGAACGTGAGCACGCGCCCGCCCGCCCCGACCAGCGCGGCCAGCTCGTCGTGGAGCATGGCGCCTGTCAGCATTCCTCTCCCTCTGGGGGAGGATGGGCGAAGCTCAGGTGAGGACGCAGTCCGGGGCGGGGAGGCCGCGCCGTCACCTTATCCCTCCCCCAGAGGGAGCGGGGGCGTACTCGCATCACGTCCCGGCCCCCAGCGCCCGCACCGCCCGCTCGATCGCGTCGGCGAGCGGCGGCGGCACCCACAGGCCGAGCACGACGAGCGCGGCGAGCGGCACGCCGAGCAGCGCCGCGACCGGACGGCTCTCACCGCGCGCGAGCGCCGCGCGCGGCTCGCCCAGCGTCATCCGGCCGCCGTGGAACAGCACCCCGACGAAGACCAGCGCGATGCAGGCGATCAGCGCGGCCGAGACCAGCGGGTAGCCGCGCGCGAAGCCGGCGCTCAAGAGCGTGAACTCGCTCACGAACAGCCCGAACGGTGGCGCGCCGGCGATCGCCAGCCCGCCGGCCAGGAAGATCGGCCCCGACCACGGCAGCGCCCGCGCCGCGCCGTGGATGCGCGCCATGTTGCGGGTGCCGTAGCGCTGCGCGAGCGAGCCGGCCGCGAAGAAGAGGAGCGCCTTGCCGAGCGCGTGCACGACCAGGTGCAGCAGCCCGCCGAAGAGCGCGACCGGCCCGCCGATCCCGATCGCGGCCGCGATCAGCCCCATGTGCTCGATCGACGAGTAGGCCAGGAGCCGCTTCAGGTCGTGCTGCACCAGCACGAACGGCACGGCGACCGCGGCCGAGAGCACGCCGAACCCGATCAGCAGCGTCGACGAGTAGCCCGGCCCGAGCGCCCCGACCGCGACCGCGTGCGTGCGGACGACGCCGTAGAGCGCGCACGGCAGGAGCACGCCCGAGAGCACCGCCGAGACCGGCGTCGGCGCCTGCGAGTGCGCGTCGGGCAGCCAGGTGTGGAGCGGCGCAAAACCGGCCTTCGTCCCGAACCCGACGACGACGAACAGGAAGCCGAGCCGCACGAGGCCCGGGTCCAGCCGCGGCGCGGCGGCGGCCAGCTCACGCCAGGAGAG
>DASRFH010000141.1:0-10079 GCA_035651675.1 Chloroflexota bacterium
CGGCCCGGACCCGCTCGGCCAGCCCGGGCGCCAGGTCGACGGCGGCCATGTACGCCCGCTCGACGTCGGCGCTCACCTGCGCGAAGGCGGCGTTGGGCCAGAAGACGATCAGGATCGTCAGCCCGTCGTTGGTCGGGCTCGCGACGAGCATCCGGTCCGGCCGGACGTAGAGCTCGGGGCCCTCGACGGGCACGCCGTCCCAGTACGAGTAGAAGGCGCAGGTCAACGGCGGCCGGGTGTCGTACGCCGGGGCGTCCACCATCCGGGCGACCGCCGAGCGTAGGCCGTCGGCGCCGACGACGATCGAGGCCGTCTCGCTGACCATCGCGCCGCCGGCCGGCCGGCCCCGGACCCCGGCCACGCGCCCGCCCTCCACCAGGAGCTCTTCCACCCCGAAGTGTTCCCGCAGCTCGACGCCGGCCTCGACCGCCGCCTCGGCCAGGATCGCGTCGAGCACGCGGCGGCGCGGAGCGTAGCCCTCGGCGACGCCGTCGACGGGCGGCGGCGTGCCCTGGATCGCGAACGGCCCGAAGTCGACCCGCTGGCGCAGCGCCGGCGGACAGTTGGAGGCGGCGACCCGATCGAGCAGCCCCCAGCGCTTCAGGTGGGCCACGCCGGGCTGGTGGACGTAGTGGGTGGAGAGCGCGTCGCTGGGGAAGCCGGCCCGGTCGAGCAGCAGTACCCGGTAGCCGCGCCGGGCGAGCAGCATGGCCGTCGGCGATCCGGCGCAGCGGGCCCCGACCACGATCGCGTCGTACGTCATTCCGTGTCCTCCTTCGGATTTGCTTCGTCGAGCCGGGCGGCGAGGAAGGCCGTCAACCCAGACCAGTCGCGGAAGCCGCGGAACGCTCCACTGACCACGTCCCGCACCGTCCCGCGCCATTCGGCTCCGCCAGCCCCGGGCTCGTGCCAGAGGCGCACGGTGAACAAGCGCGAGCGCGGTCGTGCCCTCGCACGCGGTCCCTCGCTGGCCGCCGGATCGCCGATCACCACGGTGCGAGGATCGGCCCCGCAGCGTTCCTCGGCCGTTCCTTGCCGCGTTCCACGCTCAGCGCCGGGCTGAGCCTCTACGAAACCCGGGGCGGCTTAAAGCTCTCGTGCCGCGCGCAGGTCCGCGCTGTCCGCCGGCTCGGGAAGGCCCGACAGGGCCGCGAGCAGGGATTCGCGGGCATCGTGCGCGCCGGGCTCGTCGCCTCGCGCCAGCCGGAGGCGAAGCTGGCTCGCGGCGGCCCGCAGCTCGAGCGTCCGCGCGCCCTGGCCCCGCGCGACCTCGAGCGCCCGCGCGAGCTCCGCTTCGACGTCCGCCGCGGGCGCGCCCGAGGCCGCCAGCAGCTCGGCGCGCAGGCGGCGGACCTCGGCCTCCCACACGCGGACGCCGCCCACGTCGAGCGCCCGGTCGGCGGCCGGGAGGCCGGCCACCACGTCCCCGGCGGCGGCGCAGGCCTCGACGAGCACCTTCGCGATCGTCGCGTAGTGTCCGGGCGCGGGCACGGCCGTGCCCGGGTCGTCGAGCACCCGCTGGACGCGGCCGATGCCGTCGGCGCACCGACCGTCCAGGACCTCGAGGTAACCCGCGAAGGCCTCCTTCGGGTTCTGGACGTGCGGGAGCTCGAGCTCCGGGCCCTCGCCCTCCAGCGCGGTCACGCAGCGCCGCAGCGCCGCCACGTCGCGCATGCCCAGCGCTAGCACGCCGGCGAAGACGAACGCGACCGCGCGGGTGTACGGGTGACCGATCTCCTCGGCCCAGGCGAGCGCCGCGGCGCGCGTCCGTACCGCCGACTCCGGGCGGCCGAGGAGCCACAGGGTGACCGCGAGACGCCCCAAGCAGACGACCTTCGGGTCCTGTCCGTACCGGAGCAGGTGGGCGCGTCGGTGCTCGGCGCGGTAGTGCGAGACGGCGGCCTCGAAGTGGCGCCTGGCGGCCTCGAGCTCGCCGCTCCAGAAGGCGGCGATCCCGAGCACGTATGCGCCCTCGACGAGCAGCACGTCGTCGTTCGCGTCCACGCCGCGCGCCCGGAGGTGCTCGCCCGCTTCGCGGGCCGCGTTGAAGTCGCCAGTCGAGAGGCTCGCCAGCGCGAGCGAACGGAGGATCGGCGGGGCTGGCTCGACCCCGAGACGATGCGCCAGCTCGCCGGCGCGCCGGTGGATGTCGGCGTACCGGCGGGAGCCGTACCCCTCGACCGCGAGCAGGGACGCGGGGAGCGCGGTGAGGATCTCGAGCTCCCGGGCATCGCGCTCGGTCGTGGGTGGCAGCGTGTGGAGAAGGACGAGCGCACGGTCCAACAGGCGAACCGCCTCGGCGTGCGCGTGCAGCCGCAGCGCCTCCTCGGCCGCGCGCGCGTACCACGGGACCGCCTCGCCGGCCCCTCCGGCGCGGTCGTAGTGCCCGGCGATCTGGCCGCTGACGGTGCCGGGATCGTCCGGGTGCAGCCGCTCCAGCGCCTGCGCCACGCGCCGGTGGTTGCTTCGGCGCTGCGCTGGGCTCAACGCGAGGTGGGCGACCTCGCGGATCTTGTCGTGGCTGAAGTCGTAGGCGTCGGCGCCCTGTTCGCGCACGATGCGGCGCCGCCACAGCTCGTCCAGGCCGCGCACGAGCACGCGCTCGTCCGCCTCGCCGGCGGCGGCAAGCACCTCGGCTGTGAACGCCCGCCCGATCGTCGCTGCGAGCCCGACGATGCCTCGCGCCGGTTCCGATAGCTGCTCGAGGCGCGACGCGACGACCGCCTGCACCTTCGGACTCGTCAACGCGCCGCGGACGCGCCCGCCCCGCCAGCCGGCGCGGAGCGCCTCGACGGCGAAGAGCGGGTTGCCCTCGGTCTCGCCGTAGAGCCGCTCGGCGTCCGCCTCGGCGAGGCGGCGCCCGGCGACGTGCCCGGCGAGCGCGGCCGTCTCCGCGCGCGAGAGCCTGCCGAGCTCCATCTCGGCGAGCCGCCCCAGCCGTAGGAGCCCGACGCGCAGCTCGTTCAGCGGATGCCCGGCATCCAGCTCCTCGCTCCGCGCGGCCGCCGCGACGAGCATGGGAGCCTCCGGCTGCGCCCGCACGAGGTAGTGCAGGAACCGCAGCGACTCGCGATCCCACCACTGCAAGTCGTCGGCGATGAGGAGGAGCGGCCCACCCGCCGACAGGATCGCCCTCGTGGCCGCGTCGAAGAGCCGCGCCCGTTGATCGTCCTCAGGCAGCGGATCGGGGCGCGCGAGGGTTGGCAGCTCGGCGCGGAGCTCCGGCAGCAAGCGGCTGAGCTCCGAGAGCCGCGGTCCGTCGAGGCGCCGCAGCCGGCTCCCGATCGCCTCGGCGCGGAGCCACTCCACCACTGGCGCGTAGGCGAGCGCACCCTCCGCCGCGTACGAGCGGGCAACGGCTGTCGCGGCGCCGCGGTGGGCGCACCACTCGCGGAGCTCCTCGATCAGCCTGGTCTTGCCGATGCCGGGCTCGCCGGTCACGAGGACGAGCTGCGCCGCGCCCGCCTCGGCGGTGCGCCAGAGGGTGGTCAGGCGGCTCCACTCGGCGGCCCGCCCGACCAGCGCTGGGCCGCCGACGCGGCTGGCTGGGCGCTGGGCTGTGCCCGAGGCGCGTCGCGCCGGCAAAATCGCCTCGTACGCCTCGCGCGTCTGGGCCGAGGGCTCGACCCCCAACTCGCGCTCGAGCGCCGCCGCGCAGGCGTGGTAGACGCGCAGCGCCCGCGCCCGGTCGCCGCGCGCGTCGTGCAGCCGCATGAGCAGGCGGTACGCCTCCTCGCGGAGCGGGTCGTGCCGCAGCAGCCGCTCCGCGTACGGGATCGCGCGGGCCTGTTCGCCGCGCTCCTCGAGCAAGCCAGACAAACGCTCCAGGGCGTCGAGGTACCGCTGGCGCAGGCGCTCGCGCTCCTCGACGACCCACTCGTCGTAGCTCCCTTCGAGAAGGTCGCCGGCGTAGAGACCGACCGCCTCTTCCAGCAGAGGTGCCGCGCCCTCCCCGGCCTCTCGCTCCGCCCGCGCGAGCGCCGCCTCGACGGCGGCGACGTCGAGCCAGACGGGCTCGGTCGGCCGCCACTGGAGCGTGCGGGGCGTCACGTCGAGCGCCGCGTGCACGCGCGGCAGCGCGCGCCGCAGGTTGTGGAGGACGTGGCGGAGGTTCGTCTGTGCCTGCGCCTCGGTCGATTCCGGCCAGAGCAGGAAGGCGAGCCGCTGCCGCGCCTGCGGCGCCTGCCGGTGCAGGAGCAGGTAGGCGACGAGCGACGCGGCCCGCGCCGACTCGAGCGGCGGCAGCGGCGTGTCGCCGTCGCGCACGTCGAGCTCGCCCAGCAGCCGGACCCGGAGCATCGGTGTCAGGATAGCGACGCCGTGTTGCGTTCAGGTCACGGGTCCCTATCGAACCCCTCCCCTGGAGCGGGCAACCACACCTGCACCCTAACCGTCTCGTGCCGGGAGAGGAGACGCCACGCGATGGCATCGCCTCTAGACTTCCGCCACTGTGCGGACCGTCCTGGCGACGCGCTACGTCACGCCGCTGCGGGAGGGCGGCTCGCTGCCGGCGATCGTCGAGGCGGACGACGACGGGCTCTACGTCCTGAAGTTCCGCGGCGCCGGCCAGGGGCAGCGAGCGCTCATCGCCGAGCTGGTCGCCGGCGAGCTCGGCCGCGCGCTGGGGCTGCCGGTGCCCGAGATCGTTTTCGTCGAGCTCGACGCGACGATTGGCCGCTCCGAGCCAGACCCGGAGATCCAGGACCTGATCCGCGCGTCGGCTGGCCTCAACCTGGCGCTCGACTACCTCCCCGGCGCGGCCGCCTACGACCCGCTCTGCGACGGCGTCGACGCCGGACTCGCCTCGGCGATCGTCTGGTTCGACGCGCTGGTCTCCAACGTCGACCGGACGCCGAGGAACGCGAACATGCTCTGCTGGCACAAGCGGCTCTTCCTGATCGACCACGGCGCCTCGCTCTACTTCCACCACGGCTGGCCCGCCGACTACCTCGAACGCGCCCGGGCGCCGTTCGCCGCGATCAAGGACCACGTCCTGCTGCCGTCGGCGGCCGAGCTCCCGGCGGCCGATGCCCGCCTGGCGCCGGTGCTCGCGCCCGGCGTCGTCCGGCGGATCGTCGACCTCGTACCGGATGGGTGGCTGGGCGACGTGCCGCTCTTCCCGGACGCCGCCGCGCACCGCGCCGCCTACGTCGACTACCTGCTCGCCCGGCTGCGCCCGCCGCGCGCGTTCGCCGAGGAGGCAGCCCGTGCCCACGCGCAGCTCGTTTGACTACGCGGTCATCCGGGTCGTCCCGCGCGTCGAGCGCGAGGAGTTCGTCAACGCCGGCGTGATCCTCTTCTGCCGGACCAGGCGCTACCTCGCCGCGAGGACGAAGCTCGACGAGGCACGGCTGCGCGCGCTCTGGCCCGACGTGGACGTGGACGCGGTGCGCGCCCACCTCGCCGCCTTCGAGCGCGTGGCCGCCGGCGGCCCCGGCAGCGGCCCGATCGGCCGCCTGCCCATGGCCGACCGCTTCCACTGGCTCACCGCCCCGCGTTCGACGGTGGTGCAGGTTTCGCCGATCCACGCGGGGCTGACCGAGGACCCGGCGCGGGAGCTAGACGAGCTGGTCCACTCGCTGGTCGACGTACCGCGGAGCTGACGCGCGTCCACTACGCGCCGCTCTCCCCGTCGGAGAAGACCCGCTCCAAGTCCTCACGGCTGGCGGGCTCGAGCGCAGGCGCGCTGGCCCACGCCGTATCATCGACCTCAATGTCGATCGTCAACGCACCAGGGAGAGCGACGACGCGCCGTGTTTACGCGGTTTGGGGCGTCCCGCCGGAGACGCAGGCCTACGCGATGGCCAAATACTCGCGGTCGGCCCAAGGCATGCTCGAGTCGATCGCCGAGCTCTCCGAGCAGCGCGCCGCGCAATTCCTCGAGACGTTCTACTTCCAGTACGGCCACCGCTCGATCGCCGACCTCGCCCACCTCGCACTGGCGTTCGAGAACGTCTCGATCCTCGCCGCGATCCGGATCGTCGACGAGCCGCTCTGGGACGGCCAGGAGCGCTCGACCCGCTACCAACCGTTCGCCCGCACCGGCTACCACGTGCCCGACTCCGTCGTGGGCACGCCGCTCGAGCAGCGCTACCGCGCGGTCTGCGATGGCCTCTTCGGCGCGTATCAGGCGCTCTCGAAGGAGCTAACCGAGCTTCTCAAGCGGGTCGTCCCTTGCCCGCCAGACATGGAGGACGGCGCGTACACGCGCACGCTCCGGGCGCGCGCGTTCGACGTCGCGCGCTACCTGCTGCCGCTGGCCGCGCGCACGTCGGTGGGGCAGGTCAGCTCGGCGCGCGTGCTGGAGGGGCAGATCGCGCGGCTGCTGGCCGACCCGCTGCCGGAGTGCCGCGCGATCGGCGCCGACCTCAAGGCCGCGTGCCAGCGGCCGGCCGAGGCGCCGCTGCTGCGCAAGATCGCCGACGCGCTGAACGGATCGGGCAGCGAGCTGCACGGGCTGCTCCAGGCCGGCGCCGCGCCGACGCTCGTCAAGTACGCCGCCCCGGCGAGCTACCGGCCCGCCGCGCTCGCCGCGTTGCGCGCCGAGGCCGACCGGCTACTCGCGGACCTGCCGCCGGCCGAGCCGGGACCGCTCGCCGAGCTCGCCGACCCCGCGCCGCTCGAGGAGGAGCTCGTCGCCACGCTCCTCTACCGCGGCGACGCCGGCCGCCACTCGTACCGGCAGACCCAGCGGCGCGCCGCCGAGCTCGGCGACGCCGACCGCGCCCGCGTCCTGGCGGCGGGTCTGGCCGGCCGCGGCCGCCACGACGACCTGCTGCGCGAGCACCGTGCCGGCTACGCGCTCACGTTCGAGCTCACCATGGACGTCGGCGCCTTCCGCGACATGCACCGCCACCGCCGCTGCGTCCAGGTGGCGCGCGACCCCGACCCCGCCGACGGCTTCGACGACCCGGACGCCATCTTCGAGGCCGGCCTCGGCGCGGAGGGCGCCGCGCTCGCCCGAGGCGCCGGCCTGCCCCAGCGCTACCGCGCCGCTCTCGAGCGCGCCTTCGACGCGGCCGCCGACCTGCGCCCGACGCTCGGCGACGAAGCGCTCTACCTCCTGCCGCTCGCCGCGCGCGTGCGCGCGCTGTTCAAGATGGACTACGCCGAGGCCGCCTACGTCGCCGAGCTGCGCACCGGCCCGACTGGCCACTTCTCCTACCGCCGCGTCGCCTGGGCGATGTACGAGGCGCTGAAGGCGCGCCATCCGGCGCTGGCCGCTTCCATCCGCGCGACCGACCCGCACGGCCCGATCGACTTCCTGAAGCGGTAGCCGGCCGCGTCAGGGCGCGGTGTGCCGCGAAGAAACACACCGCGGGTCGAACCACTGTATCTTGCGGCCGTGGACGGGCTGGCGCTCTACCGGTGGATGGCGCTCTCGCGCGCGCTCGAGCGGGCGCTGTGCGCGCGGAACCCGCGCTGGTTCCCGGCCGAGGGCGAGGAGGCGACGGTGGTCGGCGCTTTCTGCGACCTGCGCGCCGACGACGTCGCCGCGCCGCACTACCGCGGGCCGTTCGCCGCCTACCTGATGCGCGGTGCGGAGCTGTGGCGGCTCTGCGCCCAGGCGTTCGGGAAGGCGGCCGGCTACAACCGCGGCCGCTCGGTGCCGTTCACCGGGCCGTTCGCGCTCGGGTTCGTCCCCTGGGTGGCCGGCGACCTCGGGACGACGATCGGCGTCGCGACCGGCGCGGCGCTCGCGCTCCAGCAAGAGGGCGGCGACCGCGTCTGCGTCTGCTCCTTCGGCGATGGGACGGCTAACCGGGGCGACGTGCACGAATCACTCGTCCTGGCGGCCACGTGGCGGCTGCCGATCGTCTACGTCTGCCAGAACAACGGCTGGTCGATCTCGCAGCCAGCGGAGACCTACCTGCCGGCGCCGATCGTCGACCGCGCGGCCGGTTACGGCATCCCGGGCGCCTCGGTCGACGGCAACGACGTCGAGGCGGTGCGCGAGGCGGTTGGCGCCTCGGTCGCGCGCGCGCGACGCGGCGAGGGGCCGAGCCTTGTCGAGGCCCGTACGTGGCGCGTCGGCGGCCACTGGGCCGGCGACGACCTCGCCTACCGCTCGGGCGGAGCGCCGCCCGCCGCCGACCCGCTCGAGCTGCTCGCCGGCCGGCTGCGGGCGCGGGGAGAGGCCGTCGACGCCGACCTGGCGCGGATCCGGTCCGAGACCGAGCGCGAGGTCGGCGAGGCGATCGAGCGGGCGCTGGCGCTGCCGGACGCGGGACCCGACGACCTGGGAATCGACGAGGTGCTCTCCTCCCCTCTCCCCGTGGAAGAGGGTGGCCGGAGGCCGGGTGAGGGCCCACCACACGGCGCGGTCCCGGCGAAGGCAGCTGCACGGTTGGAGACGGGCCCTCACCCCAACCCTCTCCCACTGGGAGAGGGAGCGCGGCGGATCACGCTGATGGAGGCGGTCGTCGAGGCCATCGCGCAGGAGATGCGGCGGGACGGGCGCGTCCTCCTCCTCGGCCAGGACGTCGGGGCGATGGGCGGGCCGCTCCAGTCGACGAGCGGTCTGCTCACGGAGTTCGGCCCGAAGCGCATCCGCGAGACGCCGATCGTCGAGTCGGCGATGGTCGGGGCCGGGATCGGCGCCGCGCTGTTGGGGCGGCGGCCGATCGTGGAGGTCTCGTTCGGCGAGTTCCTGCCCTGCGCGATGAACCAGCTCGTCCTTCAGGCGCCGAACCTCCATTACATGACCGCCGGCGCGGCGACCTGCCCGGTGGTCATCCGGACGCGCGTCGGCGATGGGCCGTACCGCGGCCACCCGCAGGACTACACCGGTCTCTTCGTCGGCGTCCCCGGCTGGACGGTCGTGGTGCCGGCGACGCCGGCCGACGCGAAGGGGCTGATGGCAGCGGCGATCCGCCACGACGGGCCGGTGCTTTTCGTGGAGCCGATGGGGCTGGCGCACGCGCCGCGCGGCGGCGTGCCGGCGGGCGAATGGCTGGTGCCGATCGGCCGGGCGCGCGTCGCCCGCGCCGGGCGCGACACGACGGTCGTGGCGTACGGGTCGGCCGTCCCGCTCGCACTGGACGCGGCCGCCCGCCTGGCAGGCGAGGGCGTCGAGGCCGAGGTGATCGATCTGCGCACCCTCGTGCCCTGGGACCGCGACGCCGTGCTCGAGAGCGTCGGGCGCACCAACCGGCTGGTCATCGCCCACGAGACGTGGCCGCTCGGCGGCGTCGGCGCCGAGATCGCGGCGACCGTCGCGGCCGAGGCGATCGACGACCTCGCCGCGCCGATCCTCCGCGTCGGCGCCAGGCCAGTCCCCATCCCGAGCGGCCCGCTGCGCCAGCACGCTCTCCCGCGCGTCGAGGACCTCCTCGCCGCCCTCCGCCGCGTCCTCGTCAGCTAGCCGCCGGGCTCTGTTCAGGCACCACGGCTCTACATTTGGGCTTTATCGACCATTTGAGGAACCGCCCGACTTTGCCGCGGCTTCAGTACGGCACCTGGTGGGGGTCGACCGCCACCCACACCCGGCCGCGCCGCCGGCCCAGCTCGGCGCGGTGGGCCGCGTCTACAGCCGTGCGGACCGCCCGCGCAGGCACGCAGGCCAGGCTCCCGCGCAACGTCCGGGCGCACCGCAGCCGGGCACCAGCGGCTCGCCGAGGGCGCCAACCCGCTCCGGCCAGCCGGTGCCGCGCCAGGCCAGCACCAGCCGGGCGGGCACCCGCGCCGATAAGGTGCACACCGCGCTTGCGGCGGCTCTCCCGCACGACAGGGGCGCCGCCGAATCGCGGTTAGCCCCGATACGGTTCACTTATTAAGCACCGGCGGCCGCGGGGGACGCCCTCACCCTGGCCCTCTCCCAGAGGGAGAGGGGACGCGGGCGGGGCCGGACCGCGCGATCAGCGACCTGAAGTGAACCGTATTGCGGTTAGCCCTTTCGAGAAAGCCGCTCGACCACGGCGTCCACCACGTCGTGGTCGACCGCGTCCGAGCCGATCTCCGCCCAGATCAGGCGGCGCACCGCGCCGCGGTCGCTGCCGTCGAGCCCGGCCGCGCGGGCCCGCTCGACGAGATGGTCGAGGTTGACAGTCGAGAGCGTCATCGCTCCTCCGTTGTGCGTC
>DASRFH010000142.1:0-36435 GCA_035651675.1 Chloroflexota bacterium
GGGTTAGGCCGCCGGCGCTGCCGTTCGGGGAACGCTACTGGCCCTGCGTCCCCTCGTACGGCGCCATCCCGTTCGCGGGCGCGTCGGATCCGTCCCCGGGCGTGAGCGCCGCGTGGGCGTCCCCCGCGCCCACCGCCGCCGGCGCCTCGCAGTGAACGGTCGGGTTCCACATGCTGAACGTGCCGGCCGGGTTGTTCTTCCAGACCCAGGCGTGCAGCGCGTAGAACGCCGGGAGGCCGAAGCGGTTGCCAGCCGGGTTCAGCATGAACGGCTGGCCGAACAGCGTCGGCGGCGCCGTATGGGCCGCGTCCCAGGCGGCCTGGAAGACGACGTACTCCAGCGCGACCAGGCGCATGTGGCCGCCCGGGTCGACCTCGTAGACCAGCGCCTGGGGCCGGGCCGCGTCGAGCGTGCCGGCCTGGACGAGCGCGCCCTTGACGAAGTGGACGCCCATCGCGCCGGCGCCGGGCTGGTCGATGCAGGCCAGCCCGGCCGCGTCGGTCAGCAGCTCGTACCCGGCGGCGGCCGCGGCCGTTGGGTCGTTGTAGATGGCCGTCGCCTGGCGCGCGTTGGCGGGGGTGTCCGCCGCGGCGCCGACTGGCAGCGCCGTCGCCGCCAGGACCAGCGCCGCGGCCGCGGCGGCGACGGCGTGCTTGGTGAACATCGTTGGTTCCTCTCAGGTGGATTGGCGGTCGTGGGTGTCGGCTGCAGCCATTGGACGACCGATCGGATCGATTCTCCGGCGCGGGTGGGCCCGCGACCAGGCAAAACTCGCAGTCCAGCTCGCAACATCGGCGGAGCCGCGCGGCTCGCGTGGCCGAGGACGGCCTACGGGCAGAGTGCCGGCGCTCAGCGCGACGGCGACGCGAGCGCGCCCGACCGTTCCACCCACGCCGCGATCTGGGCCCGTGAGCGCGCGCCAAGTTTGCCCAGGATGTTCTCGACGTGCCGGTCGACGGTCCGCTCGCTGATGACGAGCTCCGCGCCGATCTGGCGGTTGGTCAGCCCATCCGCGACCAGCGCGGCAACCTCCCACTCCCGCGCGGTGAGCGGACCAGCCCCGGACGGCGTCGGCGGCGGTCGCCTGGCTGGGGCCCGGCCGGCAGCGCTCGGCGCGCTCAGGGCATACCCGACGGCCGCGTCGAGCGGCATGGACCGTCCCGTCGACCACATCTCCGCGAACGCGGCCTCGCCGAGCGCATCGCGCGCGGAGACGCCAACCTCGTCCGCGGCGGCGCGCTCGGCCGGCGGTGGGGCGACGCCGGTCGCCTCGCCTAGCCCGGCGGCCGCCCCCAGGAGCGTGGCCGCGCGCGCACTATCCCCGCGGGCCTGGGCCGTCTCCGCCAGCTTGAAGAGCAAGAACGTGATGTTCCACGCGTCTTCCTGGCGTCGGAACACCTCGAGGCTCCGCTGGAAGAGCTCCTCCGCCGCGCGGGTATCGCCGCGGTGCTGGGCGATCTTGCCAAGGACCCGCAGCGAGTTGCCGATGCCCCAGTTGTCCTTCAGCGACTGCCGGATCTCGAGGCTCTCCGAGCACAGCCGGCTCGCGCGTTCCACGTCGCCGAGGCCGATCAACGACTCCGACAGCTGGAAGAGGCACCAGGACACCCCGGCGTCGTCGTCGATGCTCCTGAACAGCCCGAGCGCTTCCTCGTACAGGCGGCACGCACGGTCGTACTCGCCCCCGTTGTGGGCGAGGATGCCGAGGTTGACGAGCTGCAGCGCGATGCCCCACGTGTCGCCGAGCTCGCGCCGCAAGGCCAGGCTTTGCTCGTAGAACGCACGGGCGCCAGCGTAATCGCCTTGATCGCCGCAGACGTTCCCGAGGTTCGCGAGCGAACGGGCGACGCCGCGCTCGTCGTCGAGCGCCTTCGACAGCGCGAGGCTCTGCTCGTGCAGCGCCCTGGCCGATCCGTAGTCGCCCATGCGTCGGGCGAGGTTGCCGGCGCCGTTCAACGCCCTGGCCCGCGCCCGGCTGACGACGCCCTCGGTGCTCGCCAACGTCCGGGCGAGCCAGGCGGCCCCCTCGCGCCGGTATCCCCGCGCGTCCCAGAAGGGCCAGAGCGCGCCGGCGAGCCTCAGCGCGTCCTCGTGCCGGCCGTTCTCCTCGAGCCAGCCCAGCGCGGCGATCACGTTGTCGTGCTCGCGTTGCAGGTACACGAGCCACCGCGCCTGGCCTGACCTCAAGAGCGATGGCTCGATCTCCTCCGCCTTGTCGAGGAAGTACGCGGCGTGGCGTCCCCTGATCTTGCCGACGTCCTCGTCCACCGTCAGCCGTTCGAGCGCGTACCCGCGGATCGTCTCCAGCATGCTGAACCGCGCGTCCTCGTCCGCTTGTTCGTCGCGCCGGAGCAGGCTGTGGTCGACCAGGGAGGCGACGAGGCCCAGCAGGTCCGTCCCCGGCTCGGCGTCCGGGCCGCAAACCGCCTCCGCGGCCTCGAGCGTGCAGCCGCCCGGGAAGACGGCCAACCGGCGGAAGAGCGCGCGCTCCTCCGAGCTCAGCAGGCTGTAGCTCCAATCGATCGCGGCTCGAAGCGCCCGGTGCCGCGACGGCCAGTCGACCGGACCGCCGCTGAGCAGGCCGAGGCGATCGTCCAATCGTGCCACCATCGCCTGCGGCGTCATCAGCTTCGTGCGGGCCGCCGCCAGCTCGATCGCCAGCGGCAGGCCGTCGAGTCGGACGCACAGCTCCGCGACGGCCGCGGCGTTCTGTTCGGAGAGCCGGAAGCCCGGCTGGACCGCCTGCGCGCGCTGAACGAACAGGATCACCGCCGGGCAGGCGGCGACGGCGTCGACCTCCACCGCGCCGCCGAGATCGGGCACGGGCAGCGCGCCGACGGCGAACTCGTGCTCCCAGCTCAGGTGCAGCGGCACGCGACTGGTCGTCAGGATCTTCAGGTCGGGGCACGCCGCCACGAGCTCGCCCAGCGCGGGGGCCGCCGCGGTCAGGTGCTCGAAGTTGTCGAGGACGAGCAGGATAGGCTTGCCGGCGAGGTGGCGTCGGAGGGTCTCCGCGAGCGACTCGCCCGAGTCGTCGACGCGCAGCGCCCGCCCGATCGCGGGTAGGACGAGGTCCGCGTCCGCCAGCGCAGCGAGGTCGACGAAGCAGACCGCGCGCCGGAGGCGCGGCGCCACGTCGGCTGCGACGGCGATAGCCAGGCGCGTCTTCCCCGTGCCAGCCGCGCCGGTCAGCGTCAACAGCCGCACGTCGGGGCGGAGCAACTCTTGCCCGACGAGCGCGATCTCGCGGTCCCGACCGACGAGCGCGGTCGGTTGGGCCGGCAGCACACCGGCGATCGAGCGGTCCGTCATGTCCACCCCGGCTCAGGTCCGGACGGCGGGACTACCCCCGGCGATGCTGCCCCGTGAGCCGAGTGACGAGGCCGCGCGGCACGCGAACCGCGGCCGCGAAGTCGCCGCCGGCGGTTATCTCGCGCGCCACGCGGGTGCGAAGCTCTTGCGCGCTCAACCCGACGAGCGTCGCGGCTTCGTCCAGCGAGATGAGGTCACTGTCGAGGGGGGGCCTCTTCAGCTCGCTCATACCGTTCGACATCGTTGACTCCTGTCGCGCAACACGAACCGGTTTAGCCGAACCCCGCCGTGGAGCCCGCCGGGCACAAGGATACCCCACTCGGTGGAATCGAGCTGTTACCCTCGGCCGCGCCGCCCCGCCTGGCTCGCCGCACCGAGCTCCTCGCGCTCAGGACGCCGCGAGGTAGCCGAGCATCTCGGGGCTGCGGCGCAGCCGATCAACCGCGTTGCGCTTTATCCGGTAGACGTCGGGCACGCCGCCGTAGTGCTCGGGGTAGCGCCGGTGGATCTCGGCGGGCTTCATGCCGCGCGCGAACGAGAGGTAGATCGCTAGCCGCGACGCCTGGTCCGGCAGGACCCGGGTCGTGACGCGCCAGAGGTCCCACTCCTCGACCTCGCGCACGGCCGGGTCCTCGGCGCTCGTGCGCTCGATCTCCGCCTCGCCGAGCGGCTCCGTCAGCGCATCGCGGTGGTTGCGCACCTCGTCCATCAGGACGCTGTGGACACACATCTTCAGATACTGGAGGACGCAGGCGAACTCACGGAACCGGCCGAGCTGCTGGGGCCGGATCGCCATCCAGAAGCGCCCGAGCGCCCGAACCGCGACGTCCTCCGGGTCGACGCCCGCCTCGGCGTACGCAGGGTGGCGGCGAACCCAGCCGATCAGCTGGGGTCTGTATTGCGCGAGGACCGCCGCCCACGCCGCCTGATCGCGATCGCAGATCGCGCGGCGGAACAGCTCCGCGCCGAAATCGTCCGTGAACGGCTCGCCCCGCTGGCGCTTCTCCATCTCTGCCCGGCAAGCGGCGGCGACGCCGCTCAGCGGCATGCGCCCCAGCTCGGGAGCGAGCGCGAACGGCGCACGGTTGGCGGCGGCGCCCTGGGGTCGAACGGCAAGTGCTGCGCTGCTGGCCATCGTCGCTCTCCTGCGAGGGATGGCCCGAATCTACGGGCGCCCTCTGCCCCGAACATCCGGGGAAGGGCGCAACCGCGGCGCCCGCCTGTACCCATGTGCGGCCACCGACCGGTACCCACCCGCGCCGCCGAACCAGCGCCGGCTGCCAGCGCCCACCCGCCCGACGGTGCATGGCAGCTGCCTCGGATCGCTCGACGACGCCTCCGCACGGGTCGCGCCACGCTTCCTATGGCACGGAGAACCTCATCCAAACCTCAACCACTTCGGGGTATGAACGGCAGCACCACGGCGGAACCCGCGGCCCGGCCCTGCTGGCGCGCGAGGAGTCACGATGCCCGGACGCAAGGACGGCTCCGAGGACTGGTTCCGCTGGTCCGTCGGGGCGTTCATCGGGCTCCTCGGCGCCGGTGGTGGGATCGTCGCGCTCCTCGGGTACCTCGCCCCTGTGCCGCCGCCACCGACGGCCACAGCCGTACCGGTCCCCACCAAGCCTTTTCCAGTGCCCACCCAGCCGTTTCCAGGCCCCGCGGCGATCACGCCGACCATTCCCAGCATCAGCGGCGTCTGGCGCGACGTCGAGAACCCCAGCGCCGTCTCCCGCATCAACGCCGACGGCGGGAGGTTCGACTTCACGCGGCAGGGGATCCTTCCGAACGGAGTCGTGTTCGAGTCGGCCGGCAGCGGCGTCTTCACCACTGGGCAAAGTTTCACCACCAGCTACAGCGCACGGTACGGCTCCGGTCTCACCTCGACCGGCACCTGCTCGGGCACCGTGTCGACCAGCGCGCGGCAGATGACGCTCGCGTGCCGGGATTCCCTGCTGGGCGTCTTCTCCGTGTCCGCGGTCCGCCAGTAACCTACGTCACGGTCGCCGTCACCCCGGTCTGGCCCGACCGCCTTCGGGACACGCTCGAAGCCGTCGACGCACGTCCGAGCCACCGGCGGGAACCGGCAGGCGTCCTCGGGCGTCGCCGCCTGCCCAACAGACAGGCGCGGGGCACCCGTCGGCTTCCCGTCGCCCACCCCCAGGAACTGCCCGTCCGTGACCCGCGACACCACCTGCTCGAGCAACCGTCGGATGGTTCCTTGCACGTTCGCGTCCTCCAGGCGTCGTCCTCTAAACGTCCGCGCCCGTGCTTCTTGGGGCCTCGAACGACGGTTGAGGAGGCGAAGGCCGCCCGCGGCCACGCCCAACCCCACGCGTCGCCGCGGGCCGCACCGCCCGGCGTACCCGTCCCCTCGGGTGGGCAGCCCAGCGATGCCCCAAAAAGCAGCCTGCCCGCCGTTTCGTCCACGGGCCGCGGAAACGGGCCCTCCAGGAGGACGGGACATGGTGTTCGTCACCGACGGCTTGCTGCGCAAGAGCGTGGCCGTCTGCCAGTCGCTCGGACGGCGTGGGATCGACGTGACGGTCGGCAGCTCGACGCGGCTGTCGCCAGCGTTCTTCTCGCGCTACTGCCGGGATCGGGTCGTGTACCCCTCGCCCCAGCAGGCGCCCGACGCGTTCGTGGACGCGCTGCTCGACGCACTCCGGACGAACCCACACGACGTGCTGATGCCAACCGACGACGCCGCGCTGGCGGCGATCTCGCGGCACCGCGACGACGTCGAGCGCGTCACCCACGTGCCGGTTCCGGACCCCGACGTGCTCGCGTACGGCCTCGACAAAGCGAAAGGCACCCGGCTGGCCGAGGCCGCCGGCGTTCCCCAGCCACCCACCGCCTACCCGCGCGACGCGGCCGAGGCCGCCCGCCTGGCGGCCGAGATGGGCGGCAGCGTCGTCGTCAAGCCGCGCGCCATGTCGGGCGGGCGTGGGATCGTCCACGTCGAGCCCGGCGAGGACGTCGCCGCGGCGTGGCGGCAAGTCCAGGCCACGGACCCCGAGCCGCTGCTCCAGCGCCGCATCCCCGACGGTCCCCGCTACGACGTGTGCCTGCTGATGGATCGCCGCGGCCGGCTGGTCGCCTCCTTCGTACAGAAGGAGCTGCGCCACTTCCCGCTCCGTGACGGGATGAGCACGCTCCAGGAGAGCGTCTGGCGGCCCGACCTGGTCGAGCGGGCCGCCGCGCTGCTCCGCATCCTGCGGTGGTACGGGCTGGCCGAGGTCGAGTTTATGGAGGACCCGACGACCGGCGAAGCGTACTTCCTCGAGATCAACCCGCGGTTCTGGGCGTCGATCCAGCTCGCGGTGAGCTGCGGCGTCGACTTCCCGCACCTGCTCTACCGGGTCGCCGTGGGCGACGACGTGCCGGAGGTGCACAGCTACCCGGTCGGACGCCGCTGCCGGTGGCTGCTGCCCGGCGACATCCTCCACTTCGTCGCCAACCAGGACCGGTGGCGCATGCGGCCGTCGTTCTGGCAGTTCGGCGGTGCCCCAACGGTCTACGACGGGATCTACCCGGACGACCCCGGCGCCACGCTCGGCGTCCTCCTCTCCTGTGGGCACTACCTGTTCGACCGCGACCTGTGGGGACTCCTGGCGCGGCGCGACCGGTCGGCACCCCAGCTCCAACCCCAACCGGCGCCGGCCGTGCTTCCCACGCCCCTCCGGACGGCCGCGTGATGCTGGCCTCAGCCGCCCGCCAGGCCGCCTTCGTCGTCGACGCGCTGCGCGACGAGCACCGATCGCCCGAACAGGTCCGCGCGATGCAGGACCGCAAGCTCCGCGCCATGGTCCGCCACGCCTGGGCGAACAGCCCCTTCTACCGCCGTAAGTTCCGCGCGGCCGGTCTGACCCCGGACGACGTCCAGACGGTGGCCGACCTCGCCAAGCTGCCGCCCACCACCAAGCGCGAGCTGCAGGAGGCCAGCCCGAACGAGGTGATCGCGCGCGGCTTCTCCCCCCAGAACACGATCGTCGAGCCCACGTCGGGCTCGTCCGGGCTCGTGCTGCACGTCCACCACTCCCACGCCGCGTACGACCGGTACGCGGCCTTCGCGTTCCGGGCGCTGCGCGAGATCGGCTACCGGCCGTGGGATCGCGTCGCCTACACCCGCTACGACCCGCTGCCGCCCCTGCCGTGGGAGCGGCTCGGCCTCGGCGGCCGCCAGCTGGTCGACCTGCGCCGGCCCGACCCGCGCGCCTACGTCGAGGACCTGCTGCGCATCCAGCCGGACCTCATCACGGCCTACCCCTCCATCCTGCTGCTGGCGATCCGCTCCGCCGCGCCGGCGGAGCTGGCGCGCATCCGCCCGCGCGCGATCCACCTCCACTCGGAGCTGCTGACCGAGGGCATCCGCGCCACGATCCGCGACGCGTTCGGCTGCGACTGCTACGACGACTACTCGACCTGGGAGTTCCACCACGTCGCCTACGAGTGCCGCCACCACCGATACCACGTCGCCGCGGACAACGTGGTGTGCGAGTTCGTCCGCGATGGTCGGTCGGTCGGTCCGGGAGAACAGGGCGAGATCCTCCTGACCGGGCTGACCAACCGCGCCATGCCGCTGCTGCGCTACGCGATCGGCGACGTCGGCGGCCCGAGCGACGAGCTCTGCCCGTGCGGCCGCGGCTTCCCGGTGATGCAGCTGATCGAAGGCCGCGTCGACGACTACCTGGTGATGCCGAGCGGGCGCCGGCTGAGCCCGCGCATCGTCAACCCGGCCTTCGAGTTCATGCCCGGGGTCCTGGAGCACGTGCTCGTCCAGGAGGCGGTCGACCGCGTGGTCGTGGACCTGAACGTCGCGGAGCCGCACCGTTCGACCACCCCGGTGCTGGTCGAACGGGCGCTGCGCGACCTCTTCGGCGAGCCGGTCGAGATCGAGGTGCGGCTCACGACGGAATTCAAGCGGGGCCGGACCGGCAAGCTCCGCTGCATCGTCTCGAAGGTGGCGGCATGAGGTGCCAGATCGCCGCGTCCATCCACGAGATCGACCCCGAGCGCTGGGACGCGCTCGCCGACGGCGAGGTCGCGATGAGCCACCGCTGGCAGCGCGCGATGGAGGCGAGCCAGCGGCGGAGCCAACCGCGCTACGTCCTGCTCGAGGACGAGCGGGGACCGCTCGCGGCCGTGGTCGTCAACCTCGCCGCCGCGTTCGGCCGCGTCGGCTGGCGGGAGGCGCTCCTGCGCCGCCTGATCGTCGCCGTCGGCGCGACGTACTCGTCGCGCCACTGCGGCATCGCGATCCGCGCCGGGGCCGACCGGGCGGGGGTGCTGGGGCGGCTGGATGCGCTCCTCGCCGGCCTCAGCTGGCGCGAGGCACACCCGCTGGTCGGCATCGGCAACGTCCTCGAGCGCGACCTACCCATCTGGCGCGCCCGCGGCTACCTGGCGGCCCGCCAGCGCAGCTTCATGGTGCTCGACCTCGACGTCGAGTCGTACGAGCAGTACCTGGCGTGCCTGCCGAAGAAGGACCGCGGCGAGCTGCGCCGCGTCCAGCGCCGAGCCGCGGAGCAGGGCGTGGAGCTGTCGCTGGAGCCGCTGGCCGGCCAGGGCGACCAGCTCTACCCGCTTATGGCCGAGATCTTCGCGCGCCACGGCACGCCGGCGTCGGCGATCCCGTTCACGCCCGCGCTCTTCCCCGCGATCGAGCGTGAGCTGCCGGGTGAGGCGGTCGTCCTGTCGGGCAAGGTGGACGGCCAGCTGGCTGGCTTCTTCCTCGGCGTCCGCCAGGGCGACGAGATGCTCTGGCCGGCGGCCGGCCTCCACTACGAGCTGGCCCGACCGAGCTGCCTCTACTTCGTGATGCTCGACCACCTGATCCGCTGGAGCATCGACCAGGGCATCCGGCGCGTCTACGGCGGCATGACCAACGAAGAACAGAAGGCCCGCCACGGCTTCCAGCCGCGGGCACGCTGGTTCTGCGTCCGCGCGTACCCGGGGCCGCTCAACCGCGCCCTCGGCCTGGCGGCCGCCTGGCGGGAGCGGTCATCCCGGCCGACGCCGGTGGGCACCGCGCAGCCGTCGGCCGCCCCCGCGGTCGGGGGATGAGGGTGATCGGTCGGGGGCTCGCGCGCGACGCGGCCGTGCTGGCGGTCGGGCAGGCCGTCGTGCGGCTCGTCGGGTTGGTTTCGACGCTCTACGTCGCGCGTTGGCTCGGGCCGGCCGCCTTCGGCATGCTCTCGTTCGGGCTCGCGCTCGCGCTCGTCCTGAGCGCCTGCGCGGGCCTCGGACTCGACGACCTCGTCACCCGCGAGCTCGCCCGCGCAGCGGACGCTGGGACGGATCTGCTCGGCGACGCGCTGGTCGTGCGGCTGGCGGCCCTGCCGCTCGGCGCCATCGCCGTGCTCGGGCTGGCCCTCAGCCAGCCCGGCCGGTGGCCCCTCTACCTCACGCTGCTCGTCTACGGCCTGCTCCACTCCTACGTGCTGCTCACCTGCGCCGTGCTGCGCGCCCGCCGGCGCATGCCATTCCAGAGCGTGCTGCTGGGCGTCGAGGTGGTGCTGACCGGCGCTGGCGCGCTCGTGGCCGCCCGGACGAGCGCCGATGCCGCCGCAGTCGCGGCCGCCTACACGCTCGCGTCGGGGGCTGCGCTCGCGCTCGGCCTCGTTCTCCTGCGCCGGAGCGGGACGCCGGCGCGGTGGCGCTGGCGCCCGTCGGCCTGGCCGTCGCGCGTGCGCGCGGCCCTGCCTTTCGCGGCCACGATGGCCGGCGTCTTGCTCTACGACCGCCTCGCACTCATGTCGACCGCCGTGCTGGTCGGCCAGGCGGACGCCGGCTGGCTCGGCGCCGCGCAGAACGTCGTCCTCGGCCTCTCCAACCTGCCGTCGATCGTCATGCTCGCCGCCTTCCCAGCGCTGGCGCACGCGGCGAAGACCGAGCCGTGGACGGTTCGGCCGGCCGCCACCGCGCTGGCCGGCCTCGTCGGCGGGGCCGGGCTTGTGTTGGCGGCCGCCCTCCACCTGTTCGCTCCGACGGTCGTCTCGCTCATCTTCGGCCCGGATTACACGCCGTCGATCGACCTCCTGCGGGTCCTTGTCCTGGGCGCACCGCCCTTCTTCCTCACGATGGTCTTCGTCGCCGTCCTCGAGGCGACCGACCGGCAGTCGACCTGTCCCCGGGCCGTCGGCGCCGCCCTGGTCGTCGCCACCCCGGCCACGCTGGTCGCCGTCTGGCTCTGGGGCGCGGCCGGTGCCGCCGCGGCCTACGCCGCCGCCCACCTCTTGCTGGCCGCCCTGCTCGCGCCACCCGCGCTGCTCGGCGGCCGCCAGCTCGCACGCTCCCCCTCCACCGGGGAGAGGCACCGCTTCCATCCCCCCTCCCCCTCGGAGAGGCACGTCCTCCGTCCCTCCTCCTCCTGGGAGAGGCACCCTCTCCCCCTTTCACCCTTTGAGAGGCACCCCCTCCATCCCCTCTCCCCGTGGGAGAGGCACCTGCTCCGCGTTACCGGATGGTGGGTCCGGGCGGCAGCCCCTCCATGCCCTCTCCCCCTGGGAGAGGCACCCCCTCAATCCCCTCTCCCTCTGGGAGAGGGTGAGGGTGAGGGCCTGACGTGGCCGGTGTGGCGCGGCCCCGCGTCTGCCTCCCCGGCGCGCGCCCAGACCTGGGGCCCGAGGACCAGATGATCGACTGCCCGGTCGCGATCGTCGACCGCGCCGATCGCCTCGACCCCACGCGGTGGGACGACCTCGCCGGCGACCGCCCCTTCGCCGACCACCGCTGGCTCCGGCTGGCCGAGGCGGTCCTGGTCGGGCACGAGCCGCGCTACGTCGTGGTCGAGCGCGGTGGACAGTACGCGGCGGCGGCGGTCTGCGCCCTCGGCCGCCGTCTGCAGAACCCGGCCCTCCAACGGCGAGTCGGGTGGCTGCTCCACATGGCGCCCCACCTGCGCTGCGAGATCCCGATCGCGTTCCAGCCGGGTCTCTTCCTCCGCCCGGGCGAGCACGCCGACGCGTTGCTGGCCGAGATCGGCCGCCTGGCCGCCCGCGAGCGCGCCCTCTTCGTCCGGATCGACCACCTGCGGCCGGATGCCGGCGGCTGGGACGCCCTGTCCAGCGCCGGCTACAAACCGTTCCCGATGTGGGACGAGGCGACGCTCGACCTCGGCTGCGGCTCGCTCGACGCCTACCTGGCCCGCCTGCCCAGCCGCAAGCGCGGCGAGCTGAACGCCGTGCGCCGGCGCGCCGACGCGGCCGGCCTGGTCGTCGCTCCGCACACCCCGTCCGCCGCGAGCGCGCCGCTGCTGCGGCGGCTGGTGGGTCAGGTGCTGGGCCGCCACGCCGCGCTGGAGCAGTACCGCGGCGACCTCTTCGCGCGCGCCGCGGGCGTGCTCGGCGGCGACCTGCTGGTCCTGACCGCCGAGCGGGACGGCCGGATCGTCGCCACAGCCTCCCTCCTGCGCAGCGGCGACGACGTCGCCGCCAAGTGGCTGGGGCTCGACTACGCGCTGACGTGGAACACCCCGACGTACCCGCGCCTCATGCTGGCCTGCGTGGAGCACGCGATCGCGATGGGCGCCCGACGGCTGCACCTGGGCGCGACCGCCCACGAGACGAAGCGGCACTTCGGCGTCGTCTTCGAGCCGCGCGCCGGCGCCATCTCGGCCAGGCTGCCATTGTTGACCCGGCTGGCCGGCCGGGCCCTGGCCGGCGGGGTGGGCGCCACCGCCGCGACCGCTTGAGCGGCCCAACGCGCGACCGGCGCGGCGATCTCGCGGGCCAGCCGCGGCAGGATCGTCGTGAGCGCTCTGGTCGCGCCGACCAACCAGGCGTCGCTCGCCCTGTTCGACAAGGCGGGCTTCCGCAGGCTGGCACCCGGCGGAGCCCTGCGTCGGCTCATCCTCGGACGCGGAGCCGTTCGTCTCCGAAAGGAGCTGCGCCGAGCCAGCGCTCGAGCGGCGCGGCCAGGAGCAGCCCGGCCAGGCCGACGTGGACGCCCAGGAACAGCAGCATATCCGGCAAGCGCGGCGCACGGCCGAGGAACACGGCCACGTGCGACGCCCACGCGAACGTCTCCGGGCGCCCGTTCGGCCAGTCGGACATCGCCCACATCGTCAGGTCGTTGAGACCGGAGACGAGCAGCAGCACGCCGACGCCGCCGAGCTTGAGCGTGCGGGCCGTGCTGGCGCCGCCCAACCGGAACGCCAGCAGCGCCAGCAGGACGGTGAACGCGTTCACGAAGATCGACCAGCGGTAGTAGCTCGGGAACTGCGCCGCCGCGCGCCCGTCGACCGCGGCGTCGGCCAGCGCCGAGACGTGGACGAACGAGGCGGAGTCCACGTAGCCCATATAGAAGACGAGCCCGAGCACGAGCGGCCACGGCGCCAGGCGGCCACCCCGTGGGAAGAGCGCGATCGTCGCGACCGCCAGCACCAGGGGGCTCACCTTCAGGACGAAGTCGCCCAGCCCGTGGACGTCCCGGTCGGGCGGCAGGACGAGCATGAACAGCCCGGCGGTGCCCAGCCCGAGGGCACCCGGCACCGCCCAGAGCCACCCGCGCGTCCGGCCGGCCGTGAGCCAGCCGCCGGCGGCGATCACGCCGCCCTCGCCGGCAGCGTCTCCGCGGCCCCCGGCCGCTCGACCCAGAAGGGCCCAAGCGCCAGGCCGTCGAGATCCGTCTTGACGAAGCAGCGCAGCGCGTCGTCGGGCGAGCAGACGATCGGCTCGTCGTTGTCGTTGAACGACGTGTTGACGACCATCGGCACGCCGGTCAGCTCGTCGAAGCAGCGGATCAGCCGCCAGTAGAGCGGGTTCTCCTCGCGCCGGACCGTCTGCACGCGCGCCGTCCCGTCCACGTGCGTGATCGCCGGCACCTCGGCGCGCCGGTGATCGAGCACGTCGTAGACCAGCAGCATGACCGGCGATGGGTAGTCGCTCGCGAAATAGTCGCCGGCGCGCTCGACCAGCACCGAGGGCGCGAACGGCCGGAACGGCTCGCGGTGCTTCACCTTCTCGTTCAAGCGCGGCTTCGAGTCCGGGCTGCGCGGGTCCGCCAGGATGGAGCGGTTGCCGAGCGCGCGCGGGCCGCACTCCATGCGGCCCTGGAACCAGCCGACGATGTCGCCGGCGGCGATCCGCTCGGCTGTGTAGTGGGCGATGTCCGGCGGGCGCAGGTAGCTCAGGCCGCTGCGCCTGATCGCCGCCTCGATCTCGTCGTCGCCGAAGCGCGGTCCGAGGTAGACGTACTCGCCGCGCGGCCGGGGGAGGCCGAGGCCCGCGGCGGCGTAGAGCGCCGCGCCGAGCGCGGTGCCCGCGTCCGAGGCCGCGGGCGGGGCGAAGAACTCCTCGAACGGCGTCTCGCGCAGGATGCGGCCGTTCATGACGCTGTTGAGCGCCACCCCGCCGGCGACGCAGATGCGCCTCTGCCCCGTCACTTCGTGCAGCCAGCGCGCGACGTGCAGGCCGGTCTCCTCGAGCGTCTTCTGCAGCGCGTACGCGACGTCGGCGTAGTGCTGGTCGACCGGGCCGGCTGCGCGCGGACGCGGCGGTCCGAACGCCCGCAGGAACCTGTCCGACACGCGGTGCTTGCCGGTGAGGTGGTGCTCGAACCAGCTCAGGTCGAGCTCGTAGCGGCCCTCCGGCCGCAGCCGCACCATCTCGCGGAACCGGGCGACGTACCGATCCGTCCCGTACCCCGCGAGCCCCATCACTTTGCCCTCGTCCGAGGTCGGGTAGAAGCCGAGGTACTCGGTCACGACCGAGTAGAAGGCGCCCAGCGAGTGCGGGAATTTGACGCGGCGCAGCTCTTGGATCGTGCGACCGCGCCCGACTGCGAGCAGCGTGCTGGTGCCGTCGCTGCCGAGCCCGTCGAGGCTCAGGATGGCGGCCTCGTCGAACGGCGAGGGCAGGAACGCGCTCGCCGCGTGCGCGAGGTGGTGGTCTACGAGGTGGACCCGCAGCTTCAGCGGCCCGGCGTAGCCGGTCGCCTCCCGCAGCGCCTTCGGTAGCAGGAACGTCCGCACGACGTGCAGGAGGAGAGCGCCACCCACGTCGTAGTCGTCGTAGTGGCGCTGCAGCCCGTCGGTCGCGACCGTCGCGAGCAGCCCGTTGGAGTCGGCGCCGGCTATCGGGCGGAGCGCGCGCATCGTGCCGGGCCAATAGCGGACGAAGTGCTTGAGGCCGTTGGCCACCTCTGCCCAGCGCTGCCAGAAGTAGGCGACGTGGTCGACGTCGCCGAGCGTGATCCCCGCCTCGCCCAGGCAGTAGCGCACCGCCTCGGCTGGGAACCCCCCGAAGTGTTTCCGACGGTTGAGGCGCTCTTCCTCGACGAACGCGACCACCTCCCCGTCGCGCAGCAGCGCGGCGGCCGAGTCGTGGTGGCGGCTGATGCCAAGCACGTACACGTTGACGCTCTCCTTGTGGTGTGGGCGGGGCGAGAGGGCAGCCCGCTCCACGCCCGGTTGCGGGCGCTCGTGCTACTGAACGCCGGGCAGCGTTACTTTTCGGGCGCGCGCGACGCGCAGGCTAAGGGTGAGCCTGCTCCCGCGTTCGGATGCGAGCGGCCTCCTCGACACGCCCGTACGTCTCGAACAGCTTGTGCTGCAGCCAGGTCTGCTCGCCGCCGGGGTCGAGCGCGGTGAGCGCGCGGATCCGCCTGGCGCGGGCCAGCTCGTCGAGCTGTTCGGTGATCCCGAGGGAGAGCTGCTCGACTACCTGCCTCTTACGGCGAGCCACGGCTGTCAGCCTACCAGAATCAGAGGCGGACGGGGAGGCTGCGCCGCGCGCGGACGGTCGTGTTGCCGCCCCACGCCGGCCGTGGGTCCTCCAGCTCGATGGCGGGGAAGCGGTCGAGCACCGCGGTGAAGGCGACGGCCCCTTCCGGCCGGGCGAGCGGCGCGCCCCGGCAGAAGTGGGGGCCCCGGCCGAAGGCCAGGTGGCGGACGTCCGCCCGCTCCACATCGAACCGGTCCGGCTCCGGGAACGCCGCCGGGCCGCGGTTGGCGCTGCCGATGACCGCGGTGACGACCGCACCGCCGGGGACCAGCGTCCCGGCGATGTCGGTCGGCTCCCTCGTCCGGTGGCGCGCGCTTTGGATCGTCGACTCGTAGCGGAGCGCCTCCTCGACCGCGTTGGGGAGGCGCGTGACGGATCGGCTGGCGGCTCACCGTCGCGCAACGTGGTAGCATTCTGGTATGACTGGAATTACTCCGCGCCGGGGTCGCCGCCCGTCCAAGGCCCGATACGAAAAACACACCATATCGCTGCCCCCTGACGTGGCCGCGGCGGCCCGCCGCGACATGGCCGCCCGGAACGTCGGGAGCCTGAGCGAGTACCTGGCCGGGCTGGTCGCCGAGCGCGACCAAGCGGCCCAGCTCGACCGTGTCCTCGACGAGATGCTGGCCGAGCACCCGCTGAGCGACGAGGATCGTGCCTGGGCCGAGGCGGCGTTCCGGGTGTGACAGCCCGGGGCGCCGCCGGCCGGCACCGGCCGCTGACGTTCGACGCCGGGGCGCTGATCGCCTTCGAGCGGGGCGAGACCTGGGCGCTCGCGCTGGTCGACGCCTTCCGGCGTGACCAGGAGGCCCGCATCGTCGTGCCGGCGGGCGCCGCCGCCCAGGCGTACCGCGACCCGCCTCGACAGGCGCGTCTGAACGCGCTGCTCAGCCCCGCAAGGGTCCGGGTCGAGCCGCTCGACCTGCACGTCGCCCGCGCTGCTGGGACGCTCTGCGCGGCGCGCGGCACGCGGGACGTGGTGGACGCTTCGATCGTCGTCAGCGCCCACCGCCACGGTGGGCGCATCGCGACGACCGACCCGGCCGATCTTCGGGCGCTCGACCCGCGGCTCCCGCTCGTTCTGCCGCGGTGACCGAGGCGCGATCGGGCGCCCATCGGTGCACCGCAACACGTGCGGCGCCGCTGCTCAGCCGTCCCGGCGGCGGGTCGCCAGGAGGGCGTCGATGGCCGCCAGGAGGGCGTCGAGGTCGAACGGCTTCGGCAGGGCGCGGATGCCGAAGTGGTCGAGCAGCTGCTGGTGCTCGTGCAGGGAACACCGTGTCGTCGTTGATCACGGCCACGCGCGCGCCAACCCGGCCCACGCGCGGCCGTGGGCAGGAACCGGGCCACGCGGTCGACTGCCCGAGGGGTCGCGGAGCTCCGAAGCTCGCGCCGATGCCGCTGCGTGGCCCGCCGGCCTCTACCCGGTGGCGGACGCGCCACTGCCGGGCGCCGCTCCCGCGGGCGCGTCCGGCACGATCAGCTCCCTGAAGTAGTCGTTCAGCAGCCGGTCGGTCGGGTCGAAACGCCGGCGGTACCGGTCGAACGTCCCGAGCCGATCACCGAACGCCTTCTGCACCTGCGCGCGCGTCAGCAAGTTCGTCTGGTTGAAGAGCGGCGTGCCGCCGAGGCCGCTGGCGAGCTCGTTGTAGGCCCGGAGGAACTCCTCCCAGCCCGGGTTGCCGGTCGACACCGGATCGAACGTCATCACGGGTCCGTGGAACGAGTACGAGAATAGGGAGCTCTGGTCTTCCTTGATCCGGTAGCCCACGCTCAGGAGGTTCACGCGGTAGCCGGTCCTGCGGAAGTACTCCCGCGAGAAGCGGAAGTACGCGCGCAGCGCGTCGACGTACGTCTCCTCCGGGAACGCCCAGATGCTGAAGGTGTACCGACTGTTGTCCGACGGGCTCGGGTACCTGATCTGCTGCGCCTGCGGCAGGGTGCTGTCGCCGCGCACGGCGAGCACCGCGACGAACGCGATCAGCCGGTTGAAGGCGTCGACGAGCCAGTCGCGCAGCCGCGGTAGCGGAACGTAGGTCGTGACGTAGTAGGCCCAGAGCGGCGCCATCTTGCTCCAGATGAAGTTCCGGAGGCGCCACTGCCAGTCGGCGAGGCGCCGGGTCGGTGCGCCCTCCCGGTAGCTCCTGAACTCGACGAAGATGATGTCCAGGAACGGGTTGATGTACATCATCATCGACTCACCCCGCGCCTTGAGCGCCGGCAGGCGGTCGGCGAACTCGTCGAGCGTGAACCGCTCGTGGTGGAGGCGCATGGGCGCCAGCGGCCGGACTTTGAAGGTGACTTCGTACACGACGCCGAACAGGCCGTAGCTCGACCGGGTCACCTGCAGCAGCTCAGGATCGTCCTCGGTGACCTCGACCAGCTCCCCATCGGGGGTCACCATTTTGATCCTGCTGGCGTAGGAGGCCACCTGCCCGAATTCGCCGGGCATCGACGCGTCCTTCGTCCCACCGCAGGCGGCGCTGCCGATCGTCAGGTTGCCGATCTCGACGTTGACGTAGAACTGGAGGCCGTGCCTCCGCAGCTCCTGGTTCACGTCGATGTACAGCGCGCCGGCCTGGACCGTCACGCTGTCGTCGCGGATCTCGACGATGCGGTCCATGTTCCGCATCACGATGAGCGTGCCGCCCTCGGCCACACCACAGGCCGTGGTGGAGTGGTTGGAGCCGACGGCCCGCACCGGCGACGGGTAGTGCTCGCGGTCCCTGAGGATCGCCGCGATCTCGTCGACCGATTGCACGTCGACGACCACCTGGGGCGACGAGACGATGCTCCCGAACCAGTTCCGCACCACGATCTTCCCCAATCGGCCCACCTCTTCCTCACAACCTCGGAGGTCCGCGCGCGGCCGGCTCCTCAGTCCGCTCCACGGGCGGCGACGATGGCGAGCGCCGTGTTGGTCGCCGAGATGAGCGTCGCCGTCGCGGCGGAGCGGGCCGGCAGCTGGCCGAAAAGCCCGGCCATCAGGGCGGCGGTGGTGTCGGACGCGTGGATCAGGATGCCCTGCCGCAACGCGCGCCGGCGCTCCGTCGGCCGCAGCCACAGGTCGAGCGCGATCAACACCGTGCGGATGCCGAACATCCGGAACACGTAGAGCATCGCCGGCTGGGACTCCGGCCGCACGCCCAGCCGGCGGGCCAGGAACCCCGGGGCCAGCAGCGCCAGGATGCCGTTGACGAACCGGATGACGCCGAGCGCCATCCACGCGCAGTCGCTTACTGTCCGAGGCTTTGGTATCGTGTCGATCACGTCTCTCCTTTCGCGGCGTCGAAGCCGATGGCCACGCAGTACAGGACGACCTCGGCTCGACCGTCCAGACCCAGGAACCGGTTGAGCCGGGTATCGTTGAACCCCCCGAGGCAGATCGCCCCCAACCCTGCCTCGGCCGCCAGCAGGCAGAGGTTCTGAGCGCAGTGCCCCGCCTCGAGGAGCACGTAGCGGTAGCCGCGCGGCCCGTACTTGTTCAGCGTGCGCGGCAGCACGGCGGACAGGAGCACGAGGACGTTGGCGTCCTCCACGAAGTGCTGGTCGAGAAGGAGAGTGCCGATGAACGGCAGGCAGGCGACCGGCGACACGGTCGCGAGGGCGTGGTACAGGACGCTGTAGCGGTGGAGGCCGTCGGGCACGTCGGCCACATCCTGGGTCGCGACGTACAGCTCGAGCGGGTAGAGGCCGCCGGCCGACGGAACTGGCCTCGCCAGCTGCGTCTGGCCGGGGAGGTACTGCGCCAGCCCGATGCCGCCGTAGGCGCCCTCGAGCAGCTCGGCCAGCTTCTCGGACGGCAGCGTGTGCCGGCGGAAGCGGCGGCAGGAACGCCGTCCGAGGAGTGCCTGACGGACGGGGGAGTCGGCGTTCGTCGGCGGCAGCGGGATGAGCTCGGCGGGGTCGTCCGCCCCGTAGTGCACCTCGTTCGATGGGTCGGCGTAGGCGGCCAGGTTGAGCCAGGGCTCCGAGTTCAGGTGGTACAGGAGCGGCAGCGTGGTCGCGTCCTCGGCCGGCAGCATCGTCCCCCCTCAGGCCAGCGGGTGCGGGCAGGGATTCAGGTCGCGCTCGGTGGTGGGTGCCTGTGCGTACGCAAGGAGGCGCGGCACCTCGTACAGACGCCGTCCGCCCAGCCGCTCCTCGCCGTGGCCGAAGTGCATCGGCTGCAGCCCGGTCGCGATCGCGCGCACCACCCGCACGCCGAAGTCGCGCACGTCCGGCGTCGTCAGCTCGACGTAGAGCGCCCGGGAACCGGCGCGCGCCAGCCCGGACACGACGGTCGCGAGCTGGTCCGACACGGAGCCGCGCATCTGCCCGGGCAGATCCTCGAGGCGCTGGCGGCGGCCGGCCTCGAGCAGCCAGGCGAGCTCGCCGAGCCGCTCCGGCATGGTGAAGAAGGCGCTGTGGTCCTCGAGCGTCCGGACGTCGGCGTACGACCGAAGGCGCGCCTGGGGTGGGTTCTGGCGGTACCTCCTCGCCTCCCCCGCGTGGACCTGGCAGAGCTCGAACAGCGCCTTTAGCACGGCGACCGCGGGATCGAGGTGGCAGCCGAGCCCGATCGTGGCGGCGGGGCCCCGGCCGGTGCGGTCGAGCGCGAGCGCCATCATCACGTAGCCGGGCAGGTCGGTCGTGAGGTTGAAGACGCGCGTCTCCACGCCGAAGCGCCGGTAGCGCGCCGCGATCGACGCGGCGATCCCGCGCTGCCGCGCGAAGTCGACCTCCGGAACCGGGAGGCGGTTCATCCAGGTGATCAGGAAGCCGTCGCGCTCGACGAGCTCGAGCAGGCCGTGCAGGATCGCGGACTCCAGGTCGGGTCCGGCCGCGAGCCCGTTGGAGGTGGGCGGGCAGAGAAGCTCCTCGGCGCGGTCGCCCGAGTAGTTCAGGTAGACGCAGCCGGCGGGCACGAGCACCTCGGCCCCGCCCGGCAGCTCGCGCGCCGGCAGCCACGCGATCTCGAGCCGCTCGTCCCAGCGGCGGTAAGGGAAGCCCGGGCGCTCGTACTGGCTGTCGGCGTAGAGGACGCACTCCGCCGGCGACAGCGTCGAGCGCCCCATCGCCGCCCACCCCGCGCGCGTGCCGCGCTGGAACGCGGCGGCGTCAGGGTGCGAGGCGCAGTACCGCTCGACCGCCTCGCCGATCGCACCGAGCGCCGCGTCGTCCTCGGTGGCACCCTTGCCGACCGCGGCGCGGTCCAGCGGCCTGGCGTTGCGGAAGTCGAAGTGGGAGAGCATCGCCTGGTAGATCACGGGCGGGTTCGGCTCGTCGACGCCCCGGGAGGCAGGCTGGAGGCTCCGGATGATCCCGACCTCGGGGCTCACCAGGGCGCGGTAGCGCTCGAGCGCCGCTCGGCTGGCCGAGGCGGTCACGACCGGGTCGGCTCGTTCGCCTGGGGCGCGCTCGTCGTGGCCGATCCGCCGCCGGACGCGGCGCAGGCCGGGCACCAGGGCTTGCGCAGCACGACGTGCCGCGTGGCGCTCAGGTCGAGCATGTCGACGACGAGGATGCTGCCGCGCGCCGACGGCGCGAACGCGCCGGTCAACACCTTCAGGGCCTCGAGCCCCAGGCTGTGCCCGGCGATGCCGGCGGCGAACACGAGGTTCTCGCGCCGACCGCTGTCGTCGGCCTTGCGCCCGTCCAGGAAGCGCTGGAAAGCGAACTCGTCCTCGGGGTTATCGGCGCCGGCGACCGCGCGCATCTTGTAGCAGAGGTAGCAGGCGGTCTCGCCCGGGTAGACGGTTGGCCCAACGACGACCCGCAGCGCGGACGTCGCGCACGAGCTCCAGCGGATCCCCGTCCGCAAGGCGACGCGGTTCAGCTTGTAGGCGAGCGACACCTGGGCAGGGTCGACGCAGCAGAGCACCAGGTCGGATCCCTCCACCGTCGCCTGCACGTCGTCGTCGGTCGCGAGCGGTGCGTCGCTGGTGGCGACCGTCACCTCCGGCGCCACGGCGCCGACCCGCCGGCGGACGGCCTCGACCCGCGGCGTGCCGACGTCGGCGCCGGCGAAGGCGCCCGCGAGGTACGGGTCGGCCGGGCCGGTCGCCGCGGTGTCGACGCACCGGAGCGTGCCGACGCCGGCCGCGGCCAGCGCGACCGCGGCGTGCGCCCCCGCGCCACCCAGGCCGAGGATGGTCACGGTCGCCCTGGTCAGCCGGTCCTGCAGCTCGGCCGGCGCCGGGCTCACCTCGTGGAAGAAGCCCAGCTGCGGCGCGAGCCTCGCGCGCGCCGCCGCTGGGATCGTCGACGTGGCCGCGTCTTCGAGCAGGCGGTGCTCGGCGAGCAGCGCGAGGCTCTCCTCCAGGTCCGCCGGATCGAAGACGTCGGCAACCTCCGCCTCGATCTCCGCCAGAGTGTGCTCGCCGTCCAGCAGGGGAACCACACGCTGGTGGAACTCCCGGAATGAGCGGCCCTTCAGCTTGACGCGCCGGCACTCGGAGACGAACCGCAGGACCTCCTCGCCGGCGCTGTCGGGTGGCTCGACCAGCACGTAGTAATGGCTAGGCAACCGCGGCTTCTGGTACCCGAGCAGGAACACCCCCCTCTTCCGCCGCCGACCGCGGCGGGCGATTCCGGAACACGGCCAGGCTGACGTACTGACCTTCGATCTCGGCGACGAGCTTCGCGGCGCGCAGCTGCTCCAGCGCGCCGCCGATGTCGCCGAGGCTCGCGCCAGGCACCTGCCGCCCGATCCCGGTCAGGCTGTGCGCCACGTCGCAGGTCAGGAAGACCCTGGCGGCCAACCCATCCAGGCGGTGACGCGGCCGCACCGCGCAGGCGCGCGTGTCGACCACCTCGACCACCTCGGCTCGCCGGTCGCAGACCGCGTCCAGGCGCGGCTGGCGCTCGGGCTCGAGCAGACGGGACGCCCACCAGGCCTCGACCTCGCGCCTGAGGTCGACGATGTAGCTGTTGGGGTCGCGGCCGTCCGGGTAGTCGAAGTCGAAGAAGTACGCCAGCCGCGCTAGCTCACGCCGCCCGAGCGGGAACACGTAGTAGTAGGCCGACGTGGGCCGCACCCGCCGCAGCCCGAACTCCTCCGCCTTCACGAACAGCGGGCTGAAGCGGTCCAGGCGGATCGGCGAGCAGGAAGCGGGCGGCTGGAGGTGCGTCAGCAGCGGGACGAGCTCGGCCTGCCGCGCGTACTCGGCGGGCGCCTCGGTCGGGAAGCCGGCCAGGATGTTCCAGGCGACCGTGACGTCGAGCTCCTGGCACCACCGGAGGAGCTGGACGTTCTGCGCGCCGGTGCAGCCCTTGCCCATCAGCCGGAGAACCTCGTTGCTGAAGCTCTCGATGCCCGGCTGGATCGCGCGCACGCCGCCGGCGCGCAGCGTCGCGAGCTGGTCGTAGCGCAGGTTCGCCTTGACCTCGTAGAAAAGCTCGAGGTCGAGCTCGCTCTCGATCAGGCGCGGGAACAGCGTCTGGACGTACCGGAGGTCGAGGATGTTGTCGACCGAGTCGATGCGCCGCAGCCCGTAGGTCTGCCTCAGGAAGGAGAGCTCCTCGAAGACCCGCTCGGGTGACTTGCTGCGGAACGACATCGTGGCCCCGTTCAGGCCGCAGAAGGTGCAGTGGTGCTTGGCGCCCCACCAGCAGCCGCGCGAGGTCTCGACTTGTAGCGCCGGCTGCAGCTTGGCGCCGAGCGTCGACCGCTCGACGCGCGCCACGTAGTCGGCGTAGTCGGGGATCGGCAGCTCGTCGAGCTCGCGCACGAGCAGCGGCGCGCCGATCTGACCGATCGCGCCGCGGCCGACGATGCCAGGCACGGTCCGAGGGTCACCCCGTCCGAGCAGGCGCCGCAGCAGCTCGGGGAAGACGAGGTCGCCTTCCTGCGTGCAGACGTAGTCGATCCATGGGAAGGACTGGACGAGCTGCACGCCCATCTCGCCCTCGCAGTTCGCACCGCCGAACACGACGATCGGCGGATCTGGCTCCTGCTTCAGACGCTGCGCCACCGCCAGGCACGCGCACGTCTGGTGGAAGGTCGTCGTGAACCCGACCACGCGCGGGCGGGCGGCGCGGATCCGGCGCACGCACTCTTCGACGAACGCCCGCCGCCCCGCCCGCGCGCGGACGACGTCGGCGACGACGGCCGGCGGAGCGCACCGGGAGAGGATCCGATCGACGAACTGACCTTCGTGGGGCAGCTGGTCGCCGAAGACCACGTCGGCGAAGAACCACTCCCCGACGAGGGAGGCCGACGGCAGCGAGTCCGAGAGCTGCTGGTAGAGCTCGTGTCCGATCGACTCGGCCAGGTCGAAGTTGAGGTACTGGATCGAGGCCGAGAAGCCGAGCTGCTCGACCTCGGCCTTGAGCAGGCTGACGCCGATGGCTGGCCGCCCGACGTCGGCGAACGGCAGCACGGCGAACACGACATCCACGGCAGGCCCACTCCCCTCGCGCCGGCCGCCGGCGGGCGGCCAGCCATCGCGGCTACATGCCGAAGCCGCCGAACCCCCCTGCCATGCCGCCGAAGCCGCCGCCCATCACACCGCAGGCGCACGGGCCGCAGCCGTTGCACTCGACGTTGATGATCGGGGTGATCCCGCGGATCGGCGAAATGCTGCGGATGCCGATGCTCCGTGGGATCACGCAGACGATGGGACTGAGCGCGGGCATCGGCGCCGCCATGGGAGCGGCCATCCCACCCATCGGCATACCACCGCCGGCCATCAGCGCCGAGACCTTCTGGAAGGCCCGCATCTCTTCTTCGGTGACGTTCACCTGGGCGAGCCGGTTCTCGATCTCGGCAACCCGCATCTCGAGCGTCTTCTCTTGCTCCGGGCGCTGCGGCTCTGTCATGACGTCGCCTCCGCGTGCCGATTTGGTGGTTGGGTTCCGCAGTGAGCTTACGGTGCTTGCCCCTCGCGTCCACCGTGCGGCAGGTTGAGCTTCTGTCACGAAGAGGTTGAGACCGGCCGGGCCGCCGCGTGGCAACACGGCTGTCGTGGCCCCGTGGGTCCGCGTTTCTTGCCAGCGCACGGGCGTGTATGAGAGGATGGCATGGGGTTGCAGGTGCAACCCCTTGGGCGGATGGAGAGAGCGGGGACCGCGATGCCAGGGCGCGGTGCGATCGTGGCCGCCGAACGCGGCGGTGCCGCCTGGAATGTCCCCGGGGTGGACGCGGCCAGGGTGCCGAGCACGCCACGGGTGGAGCGGGGCGGGATGGCGGACATCAGCCCCGCCTGGGACGCGCTGCGCCGGCTGGTCGGGCGGACGCTGGTGACGCGGCAGCGCCGCGCCTTCCGTGTCGACAGCGTCCGCGACGAACGGGTGATCGTCGTCTGGGTGATGGACGACCGGCGCCGGTCGGTGGCGCGCCGCCACCTCGAGGCGGCCTGGGCGCGGCGAGCGGCGGGCGACCCGCCAAAGGCCAGTGGCTCGGTCGCGACGCTCGTCGCGACGCTCGTCGCCGCCGTCGACGAGGAGATCCACGGGCGTGGTTAGGGGCGGCGCACGGCCGTGCTCAGCCGCGTCCGAGCAGCTCGTGCACCACCGGGGCGACCAGCACGAGCAGGACGAGCGCAGCCGCCGACCAGCGGTTCGAGCGCTCCGGCTGTCCGCCATTACCAACGCGCGTCGTCCTCATGACCCCGCCGCCACACCACCCACCGTACCGTCCCGCCTCCGCGGGGTCATGAGGATCCGTCACAACCACCCCTCTCGGCCTGGTTTCCTCGGCGGGGAGCGGCAGCGCGGCCAGCCGCTCGATCGGCACGGGCACCGGGATAGGGTCCGGGCTCGAAGCGGCGGTGCGTACGACCGGACACCGCCGCGGCACTCGAGTCCCCAATCCCCCGAGAAGGGGTAGCGCGGCTCGTCAGGTCGTCGAGGTCGCCGGTCTTGCACCGGGAAGTACCACCGTTGCGGCCGCTGACTCCGGCGAGGTGTGCCTGGGGCGAGCGTCGGCGCCTCGTGGTCTACGCGCTACGGCCGCGGAACGCCGTCCAGTGCACCCCGACCGATACCAGCGTCAGCACGGCCGCGGCTGCGAAGACCGCTGGATACCCGACGTCGACGATCGCGATGCCGCCCAGCCCTGTCGTCACCGCCCACCCGCCGTTCCAGGCGACCGTCCGGAGCGCCGCGACCCGGGCACGCAGCCGCGGCGGCACGAGCTCCATCGCGAACGAGTTGTCGAGCGGCTGGCTGACGCTCACGAGCGCCGCGCGGCCGACGTAGACCAGGAAGCTCGAGGCGATCCCCGGCGGGACGAGCGCCAGCGCCAGGATCAGCGGCACGCTCGCCAGCCGCGTCAGCGCGATGATCAGCACAGGTCCGCACCGCTTCGCCGCCCGCGGCCCGCCGAGGCTGGCCGGCGCCATCGAGAGCGACGCGACCGCGAAGACGGTCCCGATCGTCGCCGTCGACGCCCCGACGACGTCGCGCAGGTAGACGTTGAAGAACGCCACCACCAGCCCGGTCGCACCCGCCAGCAGCGACGTCGCGGCCGCCATGGCGACGAGGTCGCGCCGCAGCGACGGCGGCGCAGCGCGGCCGGCCGTCGGCGCGACCGGCGTGGCGACGATCGGCACCCGCGAGTCGTCGGCCGCCAGCAGCGGCGCGACGCCGACGAGCGACAGTGCCGCGCCGACCAGGAGCGCCGCTCGGTAGCCGCCGACGCCGGGGTCGGCGCCGCCGACCAGCCCGGGCAGGACGCCGCCGATCGCGTTGCCGATGACCGAGGCAACCGACAGCGCCGCGAAGTTCGCCGCGAAGCCAGCGCGGCGTTGCTCCGGCTCGGTGTTGTCCATCAGGAACGGCGCGCTCGGCACGAACACGTGAGCCATCGCCAGCCCGCTCAACGCGGAGGCGACCAGCAGCGGCGGCTCGGCCCCGAGGATGGCCATCGCGCCGAACGAGAGGCCGAGCGCGAGTGTCGCCGCCGCGAGCGTCCGGCGCGGGCCGGCGCGCGGCGAGATGGCGCTGGCCGGGAACGCGCCCACCCCGATCGCGGCGGTCTGCACGAACGTGACCAGGCCGATGAAGTCCTCGCGGTAGCCGAGCGCGACGAGGTAGAGGTTGAGCACCAGTCCCTGCACCGCGATCCCGAGGAACACCGCCAGGTTCTGGGCGAGCAGCAGCCAGAGGTTTCGGCGGAAGCGCGGCACGCGGAAGTCTACGGGGTCCCCTCCTCCGCGGCGACCCGTATCATCTGCCTAGATGCCAGACCCGCTCATCGTCGTCGACGTCCAGCGCGGCTTCATCAACGAGTACACGCACCACATCCCGGAGCGGATCGTCCGGCTGGTCGAGCGGGATGGCTGCCAGCCGATCCTCGCCACCCGCTTCCTCAACACGCCCAGATCGCCCTACCGCCGGCTGCTCGACTGGCACGCCTGCGAGGGGCCGCCCGAGACCGACCTCGCCCCCGAGATCGACGAGCTGGTCCGCTCCCACGGGGGGAAGGTGTTCGACAAACGCGGCTTCGCCGGCCTGCCGGAGGCGCTCGCGCGGCACCTGCGCGAGCAGAAGATCGGCCGGGTGTCGGTGGTCGGGATCGACACCGACATGTGCGTGCTGAAGGTGGCGATGGACCTGTTCGACATGAACGTCCGGCCCACCGTGCTGGTCGACTGCTGTGCGTCGACGGCCGGCCTGCTCGCCCACCTTACCGGCCTGGCGATCATCAGCAAGAACGTCGGGCCGCAGCAGCTCCGCGACTCGGGCCTCGGCGGCGGCAAGATGGCCGCGCCCGACACGTAGGCGGCCCCCTCCGCCGGAGAGGCTCCGGTAGGGCGTCGCCTGCCCGCGCCAGCCGGCCCAGCGGCTAGCATGTGGACGCGCAGCGCGCTTGGAGGACGGCATGGCGACGACGGCATCGGAGGTTGGCCGGCAGGTCCGGCCGGGTCACGCGGCGATCGAGGCGCTCGCCGCCAACGGCACGCGCGTCGTCTTCGGCCTGAACGGCGACCACGTCCTGCAGCTCTACGAAGGGCTGATGGACACGCCCTCGATCACCCACGTGACCGTCAAGCACGAAAACAACGCCGCCATCGCCGCCGAAGCGTACGGCCGGCTGACCGAGCGGCCGGGCGTCGTGGTCGTCACGGCCGGGCCCGGCGCACTGAACTCGATCTCCGGCCTGGCGGGCGCGCTCGCGTCCGGCGCGCCGGTCGTCCACCTGACCGGCGCCGTGCCCTCCGACGCCGCGCTCGAGACCTTCCACGGCGTCGACGACGTCACGTTCACCGAGCACGCGTTCCGCCCCGTCACCAAGTCGTCGACCCGCGTGACCCGCGCCGACCAGATCCCCGGCGCGCTGCACGACGCCTTCCAGTTGGCGGTCGACGGCCGACCCGGCCCGGTCCACGTCGAGATCACGCGCGATACACTCGAAGGCGGCGCCTTCGCCGCGCCGCCGGCCCAGCCCGCGCCGACGCCGGCCGCGACGGTCGCGCCGGACCTCGACCGGTGGCTGGAGCGCATCAACGTCGCCCGGCGCCCGCTGATCGTCGCCGGCAAGGGCGCCTGGTACCCGAGCGCGTCGCGGGCGCTCGTCCGCTTCGCCGAGGCGCTCGGCGCGCCGGTCTGCCACACGTGGGAGGGGCACGGCGCTATCCCGACGGTCCACCCGCTCTCGCTCGGACCGTACCGGGTCATGCAGAGCCACCCGGCCGTCCTCGCCGAGCTCGACGCGGCCGACCTCATCCTCGGCGTGGGTGTCCGTCCCGGCACCGAGGCGTTCCGCGCGCTCCGTGCCTCGGCCGCCGACCGCCTCGTCGTCCTCGACGCCGCCGACACGCCCGACCCATCGCTCGGGCCGAGCATCCGGTCGGTGCCCGCACTCGCGGCGACGCTCGACGCGCTGGCCGGCCTGGTCAGCACCAGCCCATCGGCCGCTCAGGCCCGCGAAACCTGCGCCGAGGCGCAGCGGACGCTCCGCAAGGGGCTCGAGGTCGAGATGGCGCGCTACGCCGACGCGCGACCCTGGCACATCGGCCGCGCGATCGCCGCGCTCAGCGACCGGATCGACGCGCAGACGATCGTCACGAGCGACGTCTCGAACGTCAAGCTCTGGACGCCTTTCCAGCTCCGCACCTTCGGCCCACACTCGCACGTCCAGGCCGGCTCCTGGGGCACGATGGGCTACGCGCTGCCGGCCGCGATGGGGGCGGCGATGGCGTTCCCGGGCCGCAAGGTCGTCGCGCTGGCCGGCGACGCCTCATTCCTCATGTCGTCGAGCGACCTCGTCACGCTGGCGCAGCACAGGCTCCCGGTCGTGGTGGCCGTCCACCACGACGGGCGGATCGGGATGATCGATTACATGCAGCGGATGGCGAAGCGCGAGCCGTACGCGGTCGAGATCGGCGACGTCGAGTACGCGAAGATGGCCGAGGCGGCTGGCATCGAAGGGATCAAGGTCGAGGACCCGAACGACGTCGGCGCGGCCTGGGACCGCGCCCTCGCCGCCTCCGGCCCCGTCCTGATCGAGCTCATGGCTGGCCACGACTTCCCCCGCCCGAACCTCCAGCGCTTCGTCGACCAGGCCCGCTAACCCCCTCCCGCTAACGCCGGCGCCGTCACGTCAGCCCCCGCCGGGCAGCAGCCCGGCGAGCCCCAGGCCGAGCAGTGGGGCAGTCGGCCCGCCCGTGCTCGGCAGCCGCCGGAGGGTCGGCTGCCGCGTGCTAGGAGCGGGCGCGGCGGACCCACCGATTCGTGCGGACCCTTTGGGTTAGTCAGCCCGGTATGCTCTCCCCCGGAGGACCAAGATGACCGCGTTCCTGTGCGAGACCTGCGGCGTCCAGCACGCCCCGCGCGCCGATCGCCCCGACGAGCCGCCCATCGCCTGCCCGATCTGCCTCGACGAGCGGCAGTACGTCGGCCCGAAGGGGCAGCGCTGGACCACGATCGAGCGGCTGCGCGCCGAGCGCACCAACCACCTCGACGAGCCCGAGCCGAACCTGCTCGCCGTCGAGACCCGGCCGGGCTTCGCGATCGGCCAGCGCGCGCTGCTGGTCCAGACGCCGGCCGGCAACCTGCTGTGGGACTGCACGCCGCTGCTCGACGACGCGGTGGTCGGCGCGATCCAGGCGCGCGGCGGCGTCCAGGCGATCGCGATCTCGCACCCGCACTTCTACAGCGCGATGGTCGAGTGGAGCCGTGCGTTCGGCGGCGCGCCGATCTGGCTGCACGCCGCCGACCGCGCCCACGTGATGCGTCCCGACCCGGCGATCCGTCACTGGGATGGCCCGACCGCCGACCCGCTGCCGGGCTCGGGCCTGACGCTCGTCAACGTCGGCGGGCACTTCGACGGCCAGACGGCGCTCCACTGGCCCGCCGGCGCCGAGGGGCGCGGCGTCCTCTGCTCGGCGGATATGCCGCAGGTCGTGGCGGACCGCCGGTGGGTCACGTTCATGTACTCGTACCCCAACCTGATCCCGCTCCCGACGCGCGAGGTGCGGCGGATCGCCGACTTGCTCGCCCGCTACCCCTTCGACCGCCTCTACGGCGGCTGGACCGACCGCGTCGTGGAGCGCGACGCCAGCGCTGCCGTCGCCCGCTCGGCCGCTCGCTACGTCGAGCACCTGGGCTGACAACGCCCGGCCGGTCGAGGGCTGGCTAGTAGGCCACGGCGGGTGCGCTCCATCCCGGAATAGTCGAGGCCGAACGCGCGCTGCAGCAGCTCGAAGCGTGTGAAGACGCGGCCCGGGGTGCGGGCGAGCACGCTGAGCAGCTCGAACTCGCGCCGCGTCAGCTCGACGGCGCGGCCCTCGACCCGCACCTCGCGGCGCGCGCGGTCGATCTCGAGGCCACCGATCCTCTGCACCGGCTCGTCGCGCGTGTCGCCGGACTCGCCGCGGCCGCTCCGGCGAAGCACCGCCTTGACGCGCGCGGCGAGCTCGCGCGGCGAGAATGGCTTGGTCAGGTAATCGTCGGCGCCGAGCTCGAGCCCGGCGAGCTTGTCCCCCTCGGTCGAGCGGGCCGTCAGCATGATGATCGGTAAGGAGCCCTGGGCCCGCAGCGCACGGCACACGTCGAGGCCGTCGACGCGCGGCAACATGAGGTCGAGCACGACAAGGTCGGGCGCCCGGTCGCGCACGGCGACGAGCGCCTGCCCGCCGTCGTGCGCGACGCGCACGCGGTGCCCGTCACGCTCCAGGTACAGACGTATGAGCTCGACGGTCTTGCGGTCGTCGTCGACCACCAGGACCTCGGCGGCCTCGTCGTTCGTCACGGTGTGGCGGCTGACGTTCATCCTCCCCGGGAGGGGATGGCCGAAGCCAGGTGAGGGCGCGCTCCGAGTCGCACCGGTGCCTCAGCTTTCCGACTTGACGACGTACGTGATCCCCTCGTCCGGCCTGGCGTTCATTATCTTGTCGGCCAGCGCGGCCGTGTCCGGCTTGGGCGGTGGGGGCGGCGTCGGGACCTTATCGAGCTCCGTCTTGATCGCGTCGGCCACGACCTTCGGGTCGACGCCGTGCGCTTTGGCGACGTCGGCCAGCGTCTTGCCGCCCTGCTGCTCCTGCTTGAGCTGGTCCGGCGTGATCCCGAGCGCCGACGCCGCCGCCGCGAGCGGTCCGCCGTCGCGCCCCTCCACCCGGAGGACGAAGACGCTGTTCGTGGCCTTCGCGGCCGGGGTGAGGACAGCACTGCCGGCCAGCGCCGGCAGGCCCGGGGGCAGGCCAGCCTCCTTCGACGCGTCGGCGATCGCCCCGTCTAGCTTGTCGCGCCCGACGCCGAGTTTGTCGGCCAGGCTGTTGAGGAACTTGTCGTGGGCGGCCTTCGCGTCATCCGAGCTGTAGATGTGGACGTTCTTCTCGGCAGTGGGCGTCTTCTGCTGCTGCGCCGCCGCCACGCCGATCCCGGCCGCCGCCAGCGCCAGCGCCGCACCGCCCGCGACGACGGTTCGTCTGCCCGTCAACGAATTCCAGACCACCGATGACCTCCGAGGAAGCTTGATGGAGGTAGTCTGAGCGGCGGCTATGAAGAACGTGTAAAGGCTCCGGGCGGGCGCGCCACGCTCTCGCAGAAGGAAAGGGCCAGGGTCCCTTGCGGCGCGACCCGCCGCTGCCACGCGAGCTCGGCGATGGCCCGCGCCTCCGCCAATCGGACGCGGAGCACGCCGCGCTGCTCGCCGCCTTCGCCGCGCTGCTCGACCTCCTCTTCCCGAAATCTCCCTCGCGCGTCTACCCGCTGGCGTGACTTTCCCTGGCGTGCTGACCCGCGCGCACGCTATAGTAGGGACGACGCCACCCAGGCGCGGCTCGCCGCCGGGTTATCCTGGACGCACCTGCCGCCCCTCGGTGCCGAAGCCGACCCGCCCTAGCGCAGCCCACGGCTACTTCGACCACGGGAAACGCCAGGCGGTAGGCCACAAGAAGGTTCGACGATAGCGTCAGCCCGGCCCCGCCCGCGGCGCTTCGGGCGCCGCGGGTTACCCTTCATGCGCACCGACCGCTGGCAAGAGCGGGACCTCCCGGTCTTACGCTTGATGCTCGCGCCCGAGGTGCGCGCCACGCTCACCGCCTGGCTCAAGGCGTACGGCGAGGCGAACAACCTGCCCGGCCTGGCGACCGGCCCGATCGAGGCGCGGTTCCACCGGCTGCGCGAGCACGCCGAAGCCGACGAGATGATCATCTGGACGACGCCGGAGCGCCGCGCGGCCGGCGCCGGCCCCCACATCCGCATCCCGGCGCTCCAGCTCGACCTCGCCTGCCGCTTCCACGACGGCCACATCTGGGCGGACGGCATGTCGCCCGTCCCGCCCGGCGCGCGCGAGCCGCAGCGCGAGCGCGGCTCGGTCGGCATCGACATGAGCGTCGAGCGCGTCGAGCTGCCGGTCGAGGCCGACCGACCCGACCCGCTCGCCGTCGAGATCGAGGGCATCTTCGACCGGCTGACCGGCAACCGCTGGCGCGGCTTCATCGCGCCGCTGCGCGAAGCGCTCGAGGCCGAGGCACGCGACGACGCCGAGCGCGCCGAGCGGCTGGCCGCCCCGTACGAGCGGGCCGAGCCGCGCATCGGGGGCCGCGGCCAGGAGAGCCCGTGGCGCCTGCTCGGGCTGCAGGCGTCGGCGGTCGCCGCCTTCGACGAGGGCGAGTGGCTCGACCTGTTGAACGCGCGCGGCGTCCCGATCGCGACGGCCCGCCTGGTCAACGCCGACGTCGGCGGCGGCGCGCTCGACGTCGACGCGCGCGGCGCCGACCCGCCGCAGCCCGGCATCGTCCGCCCGCGGCCCCGCACCAAGATCCTGACGCAGAAGCGCGCCATCCTCGACGAGCTCGAGTCGCCGCGCGGCAACCTGCCGCTGGTGGCGCGTCTGATGGCCTCGCCAGCCGCGATGCCGATCCCGCGGCCGCTCTACCCGCAGACGTTCCTGAACCCGAACGTCGGCCGCAGCCGCAGCCAGGCGCGCGCGGTCGCGCTGGCGCTCGGCCTGGCCGAGGGCGAGGCGCTGCTGATCGAGGGCCCGCCCGGTACCGGCAAGTCGACGACGACCGGCGAGATGGTCGCCCAGATCCTGACGCGCGACCCGCGGGCGCGCATCCTGGTCTGCTCCCACTCCAACCACGGCACCGACAACATGCTGATGAAGTGCGTCCCGTACGTGGATAAGGTCCCGGGGATGGACCTGGCGCGCGTCGGCATGTTCGAACGCGTGCCGGCCGACCTGCGCCGCTTTTTCGTCGGGCCGGACGAGGACCTCTCCGACCGCAACGTCATCTTCACGACGATCGACGCGCTCGCGCTCAACGACGCGGCCGGCGGCTCGGTCTACGACTACGTCGTCCTCGACGAGGCGAACCGGGCGACGGTGCTCGACTCGCTGATCGTGCTGGCGCGCGGCAAGCGGTTCATCCTCGTCGGCGACCGGCTGCAGCTCCAGCCGGTGCTCTCGGAGGCCGAGGAGCAGCTCCGGCTCGAGCCGGCCCTCGCCCGGGCCGGCGTGATCGGCAAGAGCCTCTTCGTCTGGCTCACCGAGCGGCACTTCCCCGACCGCGCGGTCGTCTTCCTCGACGAGCAGAACCGCATGCACCCGACGATCGGCGGCCTCATCGCCCGTGCTTTCTACGAGGATAAGCTGCGCAACGGTCCGGCCGCCCCGCGCAAGGAGACCGGCGTACCGTTTTTCAGCCAGCCGGCGGTCTGGGTGGACACGCGCGGTCTGCGGGGCTTGCGCGAGTCGCGCAACCGCGGCCCATCGCTCTTTAACCTGCCCGAGGCGCGGCTGGTCACCACGATCACGCGCCACCTCCTGCGCGCCGCGCCCGAGGACATGGACGTCGGCGTGATCGCCGCCTACGCCGAGCAGGCCGCCGTCCTGCGGCGGATGCTGCGCGGCGAACAGCGCACGCCTGGCCGCAAGCTGGAGATCGACACGGTCGACGCCTTCGAGGGCCGCGAGAAAGACATCGTCGTCGTCTCGCTCGTCCGCTCGAACAAGCGGCGCGAGATCGGCTTCCTGCAGCTCATGCAGCGCATCAACGTCGCGCTCTCGCGCTCGCGGCGTCTCCTGATCATCGTCGGCGACACGGCGACCCTGCGCGGCTCGTACTTCGACAAGATCCTCCGCTACCTCCGCGAGCGAGGCGCGGTCACGCCCGGCCCCCGGGTGATCGCCCAGCTCCGGGGCAAGGCGCCGGAGACCGAGCCGCGCGCCGCCGGCGAGGGCGCGACGCCGGGCGAAGGCCGGGCGTCCCGCCGCCGCGGCCGGCGCCAGCGCGCCCGCGAGCGCCGCCGCGAGCTGCTCGCCCAGACGAACGGCGCGGGCGTCGTCGCCGAAGAGACGCTGCCCGAGGGACTCGAGGTGGTCGACCTCGTCGAGCTCGACCCCGAGCTGGCACGGGAGCTCGCCTCGATCCCGACCGAGAGCGAGCGCCGCCCGCAACGCCAGCGCCGCTCGCCAGCGGAGATCCTGGCGCGGCTCAACCAGCAGATCGGCGTCGAGCCCGACCAGACTCCGGCACCCGCGCCTACCCCGCCGAGCCAGCCGCCCACGCCCGCGGAGGCGTCGACAGCCGAGCCGGCCACGTCTGGGTCCCCGGTGGGAGACGGTCAGGGTGAGGGCATCGGCCCGGGCGCTCCTCTCGAGCCCACCGCGGCCGCCGCCGCGCCGCCCAGCCGCCGCCGCTCGCGCGTGAAGAAGGCGGCGCCGACCGAGCCGCCCGACGCTGCCCCAGCCGCGGAGGCGGCGCCAGTCCCCGCGTCGGCCGAGCCACCAGCGTCCATGCCGGCCGACGCGCCGACGCCCGAGCCTGCCGCGGCCGCGCTGGCCCCGCCGCGCACCCGCACGCGGCGGACACGCGCGCGCGCCGCCGCCGCGACCGCGCCGACCGAGCCCACCGTCACGGCCGCGCCCTCCGCCAACCCGGGAGAGGAGAGCAGCGCGCCAGGCCTGCCCCCGACCGGGGCGAAGGGCGAGAGCATCCCCGCCGCGACCCAGCCACCCGACACGCGGGCCGCCGAGCCCCCAGCGGCGGCCGCCGAGAGCACGCCGCCGGCCGAGGCGGCAGCCCCCGTCGAGCGCCCTCCAACCGCCGAGCCCGTTCCGTCCGCCGAGGCTGCACCACCCGCCGACGCCGCTCCGCCCGCCGAGCCGGCCAGGCCCGCGCCGAAGCGCCGCTCCGGCTCGATCCGCAACCGCGCCAAGGTCCCGCCGCTCACGCTCGGCCTGTCGCTCGAAGCGCTCGCCGCGCCCGCGGTCGCCGAAGCGGCGCTCGCCAACGCCAACGGCGGGCCCCCGGCCGAGCCCCCGGCCGCCAGCGAGCCCGAGCCGAAGCCGCGCCGGCCCCGCCGCTCCCGCGCCAACCCCGCCACCGCGGCGGAGTAACGCCGCGCCCGGCTCCCGCGCCCCCCAACCTCGTGCTCGGGCCGCCTGAAGGGACGATCCGGTCGTGCGCCTTCGGACAGCCGAGCCGCCGTCCCTCCCCGGGACGCCACCACTGGGCCGACCTCATAGGCGCCATTACGGCGCGCCGAGCCGCTCGGCGACGAACGCCCGCAGCGCCGCCGGGCTGAACGGCTTCACGAAGTAGGCGTCCGCGCCGGCCGCCATCCCACGCTGCCGGTCCTCGGCCGTGCCGCCGGCGGTCAGGAACGCGATCGTCGCGTGGCGCGTCGCCGGGTCGGCGCGCAGCCGCTCGCACAGCTCCAACCCCGACATGCCGGGCAGGTTGACGTCGATCAGGATGAGGTCCGGCCTGTGCTGGGCGGCCGCCACCAGGCCGCTCGGCCCGTCGCCGACCGAGACGATCCGACCGAGCCCACGCAGCGTGAGCTCGACCAGAGCGCGCACCTCGGGTTCGTCCTCCACCACCAGCAGCGTCCTCTCCACGCCGCGCCACTGTACGCGTCCCGGGCGCCGCCGCCATCCGTGGGAAGGCGTATCGGGGGTACCTAATGGTCCGGGCTAGCTGTTCCGGGCCGGCGGTGGCCCTCAGGCGAGCGGCTTCGCCAGACAGACGCTCGTCCCAGGCGACGCCACGTACTCGCCGAACGCCGGGATCTCCACGAAACCCGCGTTGCGGTAGAGCGCCAGCGCCGCGGTCTGACGGATGCCCGTCTCCAGCACGAGCCGGCGCGCGCCGAGCGCGCGCGCCTCGGCCTCGAGCGCCGCGAGCAGCGCCCGGCCGATGCCGCGACCGCGCCGCGACGGGTCGACGTACATCCGCTTCAGCTCGGCGTCGCCGCCCTCGAGCCGCCGCACGGCGCCGCAGCCCACCGGTGCGCCGCCGACGTAGGCGACCACGAACGCGCCCCGGCCGGGCGCGACCTCCGCCGGGTCGAGCCGGAAGTGCGTCGCGCCGGGCTCCGGGTAGAGCGCCGAAAGCTCCGCGTTCAGCGCGGCGATCAGCCGCGTCGCTTCGTCGCCGACGATGCTGCGGCGGACGACGTCCACGCCGAGCGAGTCCCGCACCGCCGCAGTCTACCAGCGGCCGGGATCGGCGGACTTGTCACGCAACCGTAACCTCGGAGCAACGTTCCGTTGGGTGCTCGAATCCACGATCAGTCCACCGTTTATTTCATAGGTGGCGAGCACGCGGGATCGACCGCGACGGAGACGCCGGATGGACACGATGCAGCGGACGGCGGGACCCATGCCCACGGACCTCGGAGCGTTCGTGCTGCGCCGCCTCGAGCGCTTCGCGCTGCTCGGCGCGACGGCGGGCGGCCAGGCACGCCTGGCGCGCCACGCCGCGCTGTCGGCTTACCGAGACTGCGTGGCACTCGGCTTGCGCAAGGAAGCCGAAACGGTGCTGGCCCGTGCCGCGCAGGCGGCGCGGCACCTCGCGTGAGGTACCAGCATGGACAACCACCAGAGCCCGGTGGGATCGAAACAGACCGTGTGCTGCCCGCGGTGCACGATGGCGATGCGCGAGCTCGCGCGTCTGCGCGGCCGCCTCGTGCTCTACTGGTGCGCCCGCTGCCAGCACGCCCACGAGACGCTGCTCAC
>DASRFH010000143.1:0-24436 GCA_035651675.1 Chloroflexota bacterium
GCGTCGCTCCTCGTCTCGAGCGCCGCCCAGCTCGCCGTGCCGCAGCTCGTCCAGTCGATCGTGGACACGGTCGCGCGCGTGGCGAGCAGCCCGGGGAGCGCGGCGCAGAGCGGCGACGCGCAGCGGGCGCTGCTGCTCGCCGGCGGACTGATCGTCCTCTTCGCAGCCGCTCGCGGCTTCTTCGCCTTCTCCCAGAGCTTCAACTCCGAGCGCGTCTCGCAGAGCGTCGCGTTCGACTTCCGCAACGAGCTGTACGCGAAGATCCAGCGTCTCTCGTTCAGCTACCACGACCGCACGCAGACCGGCCAGCTGATGGTGCGGGCGACCGACGACGTCGAGAAGGTGCGCACCTTCATCGGCCAGGGGCTGCTGATCGCGCTGCAAGCGCTCGTGATCGTCGTGGCGGCGCTGGTGATCCTGGCGTTCACGAACTGGCGGCTGACGCTGGTCGTGCTGCCGATCCTGCCGCTGGCTCTCGGCTCGTTCATGCTGTTCGGCTCGCTTGCCCAGCCGATGTTCGTGCAGGTCCAGATCCGCCTTTCGCGGCTGAACACGATCTTGCAGGAGAACCTGGCCGGCATCCGGGTCGTCAAAGCGTTCGCGCGCGAAGCGGAACAGCGGGCGCGCTTCGACGCGGCCGCCGACGACCTGATGCGCCAGCAGATCGCGATCAGCCGGCTCTTCTCGTTCCTCTTCCCGGTCGTCTTCCTGATCGCCAACCTCGGCCAGGCGGCGGTGCTCTACTTCGGCGGCCAGCAGATCGTCGGCGGCACGCTCAGCCTCGGCGAGTGGCAGAAGTTCAGCCTCTACCTCGTCTACGTCTTCTTCCCGATGGGCCAGCTCGGCTTCGTCGTATCGCAGATGGCCCAGGCGAGCGCCTCGGCCGGCCGCATCTTCGAGATCCTCGACGCGACGAGCGACGTGGAGGAGAAGCCCGGCGCGATCGCCCTGCCGCCGGTCCAGGGTCGGGTCGCGTTCGAGAACGTCACGCTCCGGTACTTCGGCGGCGGCGAGCCGGTGCTGCGCGACGTCAGCTTCGTCGCCGAGCCGGGCCAGACGATCGCGCTGCTCGGCGCGACCGGCAGCGGCAAGAGCTCGATCATCAACCTGATCCCGCGCTTCTACGACCCGACCTCGGGCCGGGTCACGATCGACGGCCACGACGTGCGCGACGTCACGCTCGACTCGCTGCGCGCCCAGGTCGGCATCGTGCTCCAGGACACGACGCTCTTCACCGGCACGATCCGCGAGAACATCGCGTTCGGCCGACCAGAGGCGAGCCAGGCGGAGATCGAGGCAGCGGCGAAGGCGGCCGCGGCGCACGAGTTCATCGTCTCGTTCCCACTCGGCTACGACACGCCGGTCGGCGAGCGCGGCACGACGCTCTCGGGCGGCCAGAAGCAGCGGATCGCGATCGCCCGGGCGCTGCTGCTGGACCCGCGCATCCTGATCCTCGACGACTCGACCTCCAGCGTCGACGCCGTGACCGAGCACCGCATCCAGCGTGCGCTCGACCGGCTCATGGCCGGCCGGACGAGCTTCGTGATCGCCCAGCGCGTCTCCACGGCGCGGAACGCCGACCAGATCCTCGTGCTCGACAAGGGCCAGGTCATCGCCCGCGGCACCCACGCCGAGCTGATGGAGTCGAGCCCGATCTACGCCGAGATCTACAGCTCGCAGCTCGTCGAGGACGCGCCAGCCCTCGTCTCCTCTGCCGCTGGGATCCCCGCTCCCTCCCCTCCGGGAGCGGCGCCGAACCGTTCCCCTGTCCCTCTGGGAGAGGGATAGCGTGAGGGCGTGGCCTCGCGGGGCGGACGGGACGCGGCCCCACCCCCATCTGACGCCCTCATCCCGCCCTTCTCGCGGACGGAGAAGGAACGATCCCGCGGCGCCGTGCCCGGGCCGTAGGAGCCTCTAGCGATGTTCATGGGCCCTCCCAACCTCTTCCGGCAGGAAACGCTCAAGCCCCAGCGCGTGTCGGTCACGCTCGGGCGGCTGGCCGGCTACTTCCGGCCGTACTGGCCGGCGCTGCTCGGGGTGCTGGCGGCCGTCCTGCTCGCGTCGTACAGCCAGGTGCTGTCGCCGGCGCTGATCGGGCAGGCGGTGGACTGCTTCCTCGTGCCGTCGCCGGCGCGGTGCTGGTACGGCGGCGGCAGCTTCGCCGGGCTGATCCTTCTGGTCGCGGGCCTGTACCTCGCCAGCTCGGCGATGAGCGGGCTCCAGTTCTACCTGATGTCCTGGGCTGGCCAGCACGTGCTGCGGCGGCTGCGCGTCGAGCTCTTCCAGCACTTGCAGAGGCTCTCGATCGGCTACTACACGCGCAACGAGGCCGGCGGCGTGATGAGCCGCATCACCAACGACATGGACACGCTCCAGCAGGTGCTCGGCTTCGCGCTCGTCAGCGTGGCCGGCGGCGCGGTCCTGATCGTCTGGATCGCCGTCCAGATGCTGCTGCTCAGCCCACCGTACGCGCTGCTGAGCATGGCCGTCCTGCCTTTGATGGCGCTCACCACGTCGTGGCTCTCCGGGCAGGCGCGCAAGGCGTTCCGGACGACGCGCGTCGAGATCGGCCGCGTCAACGCCGACCTGGAGGAGTCGATCGCCGGCGTGCGCGAGATGCAGGCGTTCGGGCGCGAGGAGGCGAACATCGCCGAGTTCCGCGCCACCAACGCCGCCAACCGAGACGCCAACGTCCGCGCCGTTTCCTACACCGCCGCGCTCCAGCCCTCGCTCGAAGCGCTGGGCTACGTGGCGATGGCGATCGTCGCGGTCGCCGGTGGGCTGGCCCTGATCGGCGGCGGCAGCCTCCTCGGCACGACCGTCTCGCTCGGCCTGATCGTCGCCTTCCTCGGCTACGTCCAGCGCTTCAACCAACCGATCGCCCAGATCTCGACGCTCTGGACCAACGTGCAGAGCGCGGTCGCCGGCGCCGAGCGCATCTTCGGCCTGCTGGACGAGGTGCCCGACGTCGAGGATAACCCCCGCGCCGAGCCGATCCCGCCGATCCGCGGCGAGGTCGTCTTCGACGACGTCAAGGCCGCCTACACGCCCGGCGAGCTGGTGCTGAGGGGCGTGTCGTTCCGCGCCGAGCCCGGCCAGACGATCGCGATCGTCGGCCCGACCGGCGCCGGCAAGACGACGATCGTCAACCTGATCCCACGCTTCTACGACGTCGCCGGCGGCCGGGTCCTGGTCGACGGCCACGACGTGCGCGACGTGGCGGCCGAGAGCCTGCGCCGTCAGATCGGCGTCGTGCTGCAGGACACGTTCCTCTTCTCCGACACGGTCGCGAACAACATCCGCTTCGGCCGGCCGGACGCGACCGACGAGGAGGTCGTCGCCGCCGCCCGGCTCGCCCACGCGCACGACTTCGTCGAGCGGCTGCCGCAGGGCTACCAGACGGTGCTCGGCGAGCGCGGCCGTGGGCTGAGCCAGGGGCAGCGGCAGCTCCTCGCGATCGCGCGCGCCGCGCTCGCCGACCCGCGCATCCTGATCCTCGACGAGGCGACCTCCAGCGTCGACACTCGGACCGAGCGGCAGATCCAGCGCGCGCTCGAGGAGCTGCTGCGCGGCCGCACCAGCTTCGTGATCGCCCACCGCCTCTCGACCATCCGCCACGCCGACCAGGTGCTCGTCGTCGACGACGGCCGGATCGTCGAGCGCGGCACCCACGACGAGCTGCTCGAGCGCCGCGGGGCGTACTACGAGCTGTACCGGCGGCAGTTCCTCCACGACGAGGCCGTCGCCTGACGGCTTCGCGTCATCCCGAGGCACAAGGCTCCCCTCGGCCATCCCGAGGCCCAAGCTCCCTCTGTCGATCCGGGGAGCGGAGCGACGAGGGAGCTCGGCCGCGGCGACGACCACCAGCGCTCGCCGTGGCGTCAGGGCTGGGATTCCTCGCCGCGCGCGGGGCAACGGACCGCGGCCAACCAGGCGGCGCTCAGCGCCCCGTTGACGCGTCCAGGTCGAGGAGCACGGTGCCGGCGTCGTGGCGCTCGACGAACCGCACGAGCGTCCTGAGCTGCTCCAACGTCTCCACCGCGCTCCAGCCAGCCCGGACGACGCCGGCGGCGCGGTCATGGGGGTCGCCGGTCGTCATAGCTGCCAGGAGCTCGGCGTTGACGAGCAGCGCGCCGAGCCGGTTCCCCAGGCGGTCGACGACGGCCCGGGCGGTCTTGACCGCGCCGTCGAATCGGCTCCGCTCCGCGATCGCGTCGTAGAGGTCGGTGACGTCGCGCCAGATGCTCACGACCGCCCGGACGGCTCCGTCCGCGTCGAACACCGGCGCGGCGCGCACGTGGATCCAGCGCGCGGCGCCGCTCGGGTCGTGGAGGCGCAGGAGCTCGGCGGCCTCGTGGCCCTGGAGTGCGCGGTCGGTCGGCAAGACGCCCACCGGCGTGCCGTCGGCGCGCTCGGGGCGGGTGCGCTCGACGAACGCCGCGCCCGCGAAGCGCTCGTCGCCGACCAGCGCCAGGAACGCCCGCTCGGCGGCCGCGTTAGCCCAGATCGGTCTGCCGCCGGCGTCGACGACGACGATGCCGTCGCCGCTCGCGTCCAGCACCGCCTCGAGCTGTCGCACGCGGCTCTCCGCCTGCGCGCGCGCGGCGCGCGTCTCGTCGACCAGCCGCGCGGCTCGCACGGCGATCGCGGCGTGGTCCGCCACCGCCTTCGCGGCGGTCAGCTCGACGCGCGCGAGCCGACGCCGCCGCGCCCAGTGCAGCATCAGGACGCCAACCTGGTCGCGCTCGGCCACCATCGGCAGCACCAGGCAGGACGTGACCGATGGCTGAACCAGCTCGGCGATGGACTCCAGCGCGGGCGAGGACCGGACGTCGGCGATGAAGCACGGATCACCGTTCGCGACCACCGCCAGCACGTCCGGCGCCGGCTCCGCCTCGGCGCCAGCGACCGCCATCGGCGCCCCGGGGACGGCCAGGGAGCGTGGACGGTGCCGGACGAGCCTACCCTGCTCGGCGAGCAGGACCGCCGCGTCGTCCGCTCCGAAGAGCGCCCGCGCCTGCGCCGTCAGCGTGTCCAGCGTGGTGTGGAGGTCGAGGTGCGAGGAGGCCACGATGAGCCTGGTCGCCTCGGCGAGGCCGCGTAGGTCGCACTCCACGTGGATGGAAGCCACTCCTGGGAAGTGGATACCGTCGACGGGGGGCGGAATGGGTGATGCGTGCACACGACCAGCTACGGCCGCAGAGTACATTGTATCACCATTCGCGTGCCGACCGCCACGACCAGCCGCGCCTAAACCCGAGCGGCACCCGCGTTCAACGCCCACTCGACGACCAAGCGCGATGCTGCCGCGCGTGTTCCTCGCGGCGGCGCGTGCCACGGCGCTCCGGCTCCGCGCCGACCCGCGCGATCTGGTGGTCGACGTGGGCCGCCGGCCCGCGGCTCGCCTCGAGCGGGCCGTCCTCGGGAGCGTCATGGCCGTCGGCGCGTGGGCGATCGAGTGGCGCCTGCGCTCGGCGGCGCGGACGCGCGCCGACCCCGACGCCGCGCGCACCGGCTAGCGGGGTCGGCCGCGCAGCTCGGCGACGAGCCGGCCGGCCAACAGGATGCCGAACCCGCCCATCGCCGACGGCAGCCAGCGGGGCGCGCGGTCCGAGCCGACGACCATCGCCGTGCCGACCAGCGCGCCGGCCGTGCCCATCGCCAGCGCCACGCGCCGGCCGGCCTGGGCGACGGTCGCCTCGATCCCCTCGGTGCCGCCGAACTTGATCTCGAGGCCGCCGCCGGAGCCGCCCAGCGCGCCCTCGAGCGTCGTCAGCACCCGGTGGGCGCGGTGCAGCGCCTTGCGCGCCTCGTAGAACGTGCGCCGCGGGCTCAGCCCGCCGGTGAGCTGCCGGAGCGTGTCGCGCACCACGAACGCGCGCGCGACCGCGAACGGGTCGAGCGTCGGGTCGAGCTCGGCGGCGACCATCTGCATCTGGGCGAACGCCTTGCCGGCCAGCGCCAGCGCGGCCGGCACGCGCACGTCGTGCCTGACCGCGATCTCGCTGACCTCCTGGAAGAGCGGACCGAGCTGGATGTCGCGGAGCGACAGCTTACCGTAGCGTTCGATCAGGCCGGCGAGCTCGGCGCGGAAGGCCGGGACGTTCGTCGTCGAGCCGCGCCGCTGCCCGGCCAGCGTCAGCACCGTCTCGGTCAGGAAATCCGCGTCCGCCTCGGCGAAGGCGAGGAGCAGCAGCAGGATCAGCTCGCGCACGGCCGGCTCGACCTCGCCGACCATGCCCAGGTCGAGCAGGTAGATGCGGTCGTTCCACCACTTCATGTTCCCGGGGTGCGGGTCGGCGTGGAAGAAGCCCTCGGTCATCACCTGGTGGTAGTACGACTCGAGGAGCTGGCGGGCGGCCTCGAGCCGCTCGGGCCCGGCCGGCGCCTGGAGCACCGGCGTGCCCTGCACCTCCTCCATGACCAGCAGCCGGGCGGTCGAGTACTGCGGGTAGATCGCCGGCACGGCCAGGCGCGGGTACGGCGCGAGCACCGCGCGCATCCGCTCGACGTTGGCGGCCTCCTGCCGGAAGTCGAGCTCGCGGCGCAGCGAGGCCGCGAGCTGCTCGATCATCGCCGCGACGTCGAAGGCGCGGCGCAGGCCCGGCCGTTCGCCCGCCTTCTCGGCGAACAGCTCGAGCAGCCGCAGGTCCTGCATGATGTCGGCCTCGGCGGTCGGGCGCTGGACTTTGACGACCACGCGCTCGCCGCCGTCGAGCGTCGCGCGGTGGACCTGCGCGATCGTGCCGGCCGCGAGGGGCTCGGGGTCGATGCTGGCGAAGACGTCCTCCCACGGGACCCGCAGCTCGCGCTCCATCACCGCCACGACCTCGGCCTCGGTCAGCGGCACGACGTGCTCCTGCAGGTCGGCTAGCTCCTCGACGAAGGCGGGTGGGAGCAGGTCCGGGCGGGTCGAGAGGATCTGCCCCAGCTTGCCGAAGGTCGGCCCGAGCTGCTCGAGCGCCGCGCGCAGGCGGCGGGCGCGGGCCCGTTCGTCGCCGGCGGCGCCGCCCCGGCGGCGCTGGAGCAGCTCGCGCGCGCCGGCGCGCGCGAGCACCCGGCCGATGCGCCAGGCACGCGGCATCAACGGCCCGTCCGGCCGCGTCCGCGTCTGCCGCCGCGCCGCGCCGCCGCTGGCGGCGCCGCCCGGGCCGACGCGCTGCGCGGTGTTGACGATCACGACGGTGCAGCGGGCGCCGTGGGAGATCTGGTTGGGGATGTTGCCGAGCAGGAAGCGGGTGCGGTCGCTCATGCCGACGTTGCCGACGACCAGCACGTCGGCCTCCTCGTCCTCGGCGGCGGCGAGGATGGCCTGCGAAGGGTCGTCCCCGGGGACCACGCGCGCGCGGCCGCGCGGGCCGGCCACCTCGGCCGCGAAGCTGGCGAGGTCGGCGGCGGCCGCGGCTCGAGCTTCGGGCGTGGCCGTGTCGCCGGTGGTCGGCACGGCGCGGACGAGCACGAGCTCGGCGCTGTACGCGTCGGCCAGGACGGCCGCCCACCGCACCGCGGTGTCGGCGGTCTTCGATCGATCGGTCGCGACCAGCACCCGCCGCACAGTCCCCTCGACCGCCGCCACCATGCCGAGCCTCCCCGGACGCGTGTCCGCGTAGCCTCCCGGTCGGCGGTTGCGCTGGCGCTTCGGGGGCGGTTGAAAACCGGTGGTCAGGCCTCGAGTCGGTTTACACCCCGATCTGCTTCAGAAGCCGAGCGCGCAGGCCGATGAGCGTCGAGCCGACGACCTCGCGGTGCTCCTCGTCGTACCGGACGATGACCCCTTCGCCGATATCCACGCCGAGCGCGGGCCTCGGTCCGCCGACGGACAGGTAGAGCACGTCCGCCTCCTCGTCGTATGGGGATATCCGCTTGACGTCCCAGTACACTCGCTGCGTCGAAACAGCGGTCGAGAGGCCGTGCGGGAGGTCGGCTGGTGTCGGACGAGGGCGGCGGCCGTAGGGTCGTTGTCGTCGACTCCCGCCTCCGACGCGGCGACCGCGCGACGCTATCCCCAGATCGAGCAGATGGGCAGCGCCGCTATCCGATCCGACATCATGAAAGCTCGCGGCCCCGTGTGGAGCACCGCACCGCCGAGGAACTGGGTGCCGAACGCGTCGCGTACTCGCGCTAGGTGGGCGGCATCACCGTGCGACGGAGCGGCGGTCGCCTTGACCTCGACGCCGACGATACCGGTTCCAAGGTCGCCGATGATGTCGATCTCGTACCGGCCGTGCTCTTCACGGACGTGGTAGAGCCGTGGTCGCGCGGGGCTGACCTCCGTCTCGGGCCGTAGCTGCGAGGCAACGAACGTATCGAGCATCCTCCCCAGCAGGTCGCCGTCACGCAGAATGCCTGCGGCGTCGACGCGGGCGGCTGGGGCGATCAGCGCTGGATCGACTAGATAGCGCTTTCCTGCGTGCATGAGCCGCGACAGGCGGTTGGTTGACCACGCCGGCATCACATCGAGGACGTGGAGGTTAACAAGGAGATCGTCGTATGCCGACGCGGTTCGGTAGTTGATGCCTGCCGCCGTGTACAGCGTCTCGTGTTTCGGCAGACCCGCAGTGCTGATCGCGAGGGCCTCGAAGTACCGGCGGAGCCGAGCCGGATCACGGACGGCGAGCAACTCGCGGGCGTCGCGGGTGAGGAGTTGATCGACGTAGCCCTCCAGCCACGCGGCCCGCGCCTCGTCGTCCAGCCGCAAGAGCGGCTCTGGGAACCCGCTGCGTAGGCAAATATCGACGTAGCCGCGTAGGTCGGGCACGGTTGACGGCAGTGGGAAGAGGTCGAGTCCGCCGTCTGCCAGCCGCGCCAGGCGGTCGATGAAGAGGTCACGGGCCGGGCTGACCCCGACCAGTTCCCGCATGGTGATGCCGAACAGGCGCAAGCGGACGATTCGGCCCGTCCCCGGCCAGGTCTCTCCCTGGAGGTCAGCGCGGACGCTGCCCGTCAAGAGGAAACGCGATGGCTGGGGCGACCGGTCGACCGCACGCTTGACTGCGCCCAGTACGCTCGGCACGGCCTGCCACTCGTCGAGGAGAACCGGCTCCGGTAGGCCCCGCAGAGTCGCATCGGGGTCGGCACGGAAGGCAACCGCCTCCGCTTCGTTGTCCAGCCGGACGACTGTGGCCGCGTGCCGTGCGGCGAGAGTCGTTTTCCCGGTCGCTCGTGGACCTGTGACCAGAAGCGCGGGGAGGGACGCGAACAACGATTGGATGCGCCCGTCGAGAAGACGCGGGACGTAGGGGGCCTCAGGCATCTCTAACTGCAATTGCTCGACAGCTTATACTGCAATGTTACGTCACCCAGGACTACAAATTTTCGACAAGCGCCGGAAGGCGACGCGCAGTCGCCACCCCTGGTCCCCTCCAGCTCATCGGTTGCGGACGATCGCCCGGTGGATGGCGCCGCGCGATGTGGTCCCACCGCTCATCGGTCAGGCGGACCGGCACGCCGTTCCGGGATCGGACGATCAGCACGCGTTACGCGGCGGCCTGGGCGTAGACGGTGAGGTCGAACGCCATCTCCCACTGGCCGCCGCCGGTCGGGCGGAGCTGGGTGTTGTCGATCACCCAGGTGCGGACGCTGCCCTGCTGGATGCGGGTGAGGAAGTCCTGGAGCTGCTGGGCGGTGCCGGTCGCGCGGATCTGGAGCTTGTAGGTGCGGTAGGTGCCCTGGGCGAGCTTCTCCTGGCCGCCGAGCTGGGGCATCATCGACCCGATCTGGACGCCGCTCTGCTGGGCGGACTGGACGACGAGGTTGGCGAGGTCGGCGGTGGGGAGCTCTGTCGGGAACGGGTTCTCGCCCGGCCGGAGCTGGCTGCCGATGAGGGCGGCGCCGCCGCGCTCCTGGATGCGGCCGATCGCCCGCTCGAGCGCGACCGCCTGGGCGGCGATGCCGTCGCGCTCGCGCTCGGCCGCGAGCAGGTTGAGCAGCACGAGCGCGTCGACGAGCGCGAAGAAGAGGCAGAGGACGAGCAGGATCGTCTGCGGCCGGTCGAGGTGGACGCGGCGGGCGCGGAGCGCGGCGATCACGCGCCCGGCCTCACCTGGGCGATGATGAGGAAGGAGACGCGCCCGCGCGGCGGCGGCGCTGGCGGCGGGGCGGCGCCGGCCGCGGCCGGCGCGGCGGCGGCGGGGGCGGAGCCGGGGAAGGGGTTGCCGGTGAGCGGGATGGGGCTGGGCGGGTTGGCGGCGCGCTGGCCGGCGGCGGCGAGCGTCGGGGCGGGTTGGCCGCCCGGCGGCCCGGCCTGGGCGGGGGGCGGGAGGTTCTGCGCCGGGGGCGGGACCGCGGACGGCGTGATGGTGGGCAGACCGACGGGTGGCGGTGGGCCGACCGCCGCCGGCTGGCTGGCCGGCGCGCCCGGCCTGGCGGCCGGGCCGGCTGGCGGGGCCGGCGGCGTGCCGAACGGGTTCTGGCCGGCCGACGGTGGGAGGGGCGGCGTCGGCGTGGCGAGGGGAGGCGGCCCCTGTGGCGGCGCGCCAGGGCCGGGGTAGGGGGGCGTGGGCTGCTGGATGTCGGAGGCCGCGTACACCTCGTTAGGCTGGAAGACGTGCTCCAGCCAGACACGGACGTCGTCCAGCACGCCCCCCTGGGCCCGAGCGGAGGTCGGTCGAGGAACGAGGTGCCCGCCCAGCGGAGTGCTGGTGTCGGTTGGACGGATCGTCGCGCTTGGCGTAGGCGTCGGCGTAGCGGTCGGGGAACGGGTCGCGGTGAGCGTCCGCGCACTCGCGGCGGCCGCGGCGGCGGCGGCAGGACCGCGCGCGAAGACGCTGACGGTGTGCAGGCCCGGCGCGACCGGGAAACCAGTGAAGGAGATCCTGACCTGAGCGACGTCCGGGATCGCCGCCGGGTACTTGTTGTCGACCAACTGGCCGTCCTTGACCGGCTGCGTGGCGGTCGGAATCGGGGTGGCGGTTAGCGTGCCGGTCGGGTTCGGGGTCGGGGTCGGGGTGGCGATGGGCGTCCCCTGGCTGTTGATCAGCTGCACGGTGATGGTGCCACTCGCCGGCGTGGGCAGGAAAACCGTGAAGCGGACCTCCTCGACGGCGACCGAATACGTGAACTGCACGAGCCACCACTCCGACTCCGATGGCGCGGGCGGTTGGCTGGCCTGCCAGTACGTGGTGGCGTCCTGGTCGCCCGAGCCGGTGCCGGCGTCGGTCGCCAAGGAGGGGTCGTGGTTCGCGGCCCAGCTCGACGCGAGCACGTTCTTGCTGCCGCGTGCTACGTCGGTCAGCGTGGGGGTCGGCGTGGCCGTTGCGGACGGCGTGCTGATCGCCGTCGGTGAGCCGGCCGTGGCCATCGGCGTCGGCGTGGGGGTGGCCGTGCCCACGTAGATCGTCGTGTCCCGGATGCCGGCGGCGAAGGCGGTGTTGGAGGAGTCCACGACCAGCCGGACGGCGCTGACGTTCTGCACCGTGCCGCAGTCGCCCTGCAGGACCTGGTAGTCGTAGGAGGCGGCCGCGACGAAGCAGGAGAAGAACCCGGCCCCGGCCTGCATCTGCACGCTGACCGAGGCCGGGTAGGGCGTCGGCGTCGGCGTGCCGCCGCCCGGCGTCGCGGTCGGCGTGTTGGCCGAGGCCCCCATCGCCATCACGAAGCGCACCCCGGCGACCGCCTGCGGGGTCAGGAAATCGAGCTCGGCGTACTGGCCCGAGAGGCCCGCGATCGGCCGCCAGAAGGTGGCGAGCGCGGGGTCGACGTCGTAGGCGAACGTGCACGGGTTGTTGCCGTTGTTGTCCGAGCTCGCCTGGCACTGGCCCGGCCGCACGGTGCTCCCCGAGATCGGGCTCGGCGTCGGCGTGATGTTGCCGAACGTCGGCGTGACCGTCGGCGTCGACGTCCAGGTACCGATGGCCGGCGGCAGCGGCGAGTAGAGCCGGATCTCGCGCCAGCCGACGTTCACCCCCGAGCGCACGGTGCGCACCACGATCGTCCTGATCTGCCGCGGCGTGCTCAGCCGGTACGAGATCGTCTGGCCGTCGTTGGTGTCGACGTCCGTGAACGTGTTCAGGAGCGCCGACGTGTTGTCGTCGAAGAGCGCCCACAGCTCGATCGTCTGCTTGGACGGCCCGCTCATCAGCGGCACCAGCTCGACCGCCTCGATCAGGTACGAGGTCGGGTCGCTGCCGCCCACCGGCTGGCACGAGCGCCGCGCGTCGAAGCTGGCGTAGCGCTGGAAGTCGAGCGTGATCTGCTGCACCGGCCCCGCGCCCGAGTCCCAGGCCGTGTTCGTGTCGCCGTCGACGGCCCTGGCGGCGTCGCCGTTGTTCCGGGAGCCGGTGACGCACGCGAACCCGGCGACGTTGTTGCCGTACGAGATCGGCGTGGCCGTCGGCGGCACGGGCGTGTTGGTCGGCGTCGGCGGCACCGGCGTGCAGCCCGGGCAGGTCGGGCCGGAGGCGGGCGTGCCGGCGATCGTCTTGCGGAAGGTGACGTCCCAGACGTGCACGCCCGGCTGGCCCTGCACGCCGGTGAACAGGTCCGTCGCGCGCTCGGAGTAGCCGTTGGCGATGTAAACGGTGAACTTCCCCATCCCGACCGCGAACGAGAACGTCCCGTCCGAGGCGCGGTCGCCGCTCCGGGGCAGCTCGGCCGACCAGGCCGGCTGGCCCTGGCTGTCGATGTGGGCGCGCAGGCCGGGCACGAGGTTGCCGTTGGCGTCGACGACGCGGATGCGGATCGACGAGTTGTTGCCGATCGCGTTGGGGTCGACCGTTTCGCGCTTGGAGAGGACGACGAAGTCGTAGGCCGGGGTGTTGGTCGGCGCGACCGTCGGGCTGCCGGCCGGCGCCTGCGTCGCGGCGGCGGTGGGCGGCGCGCCGAGCGGCGTGGGCGTCGCGAGCGGCGTCCGCGGGGCGAGCGTGGCGGTCGGCCGGGGCGGCGACGTCGGCTGGGGCGCTGGCGCCGCCGTGGGGGGGAAGCCGCCGGGCGGCGTCGGCGGTGGCGGCGGGATGGTCGGCAGCGGCGTGGCGACGGCCGGCGGCGCGCCGACCGTCGGGGCGGCCGGGGCGGTGGCCTGCGGCGCGGGCGTGGTGGCGGCCGTCGGCTGCGCCTCCTCGCCGGCGATGCTCATGTCGAGCGAGGCGAACAGCCCGCTGTCGCGCAGCTTCTGGAGGAAGTCGTTGGCGTCGGCCGAGCTGGCCGCGTCGCCGGCGATGGAGAGCGTGTAGCCGGTCTGGGTGACGCCGCTGACGTTGACCCTGGCGGCCGCCCCGGCGATGGCGCCGAGCAGCGCCGGCCAGTTGATCTCGCGCGCCTTCAGCTCGGCCCAGTCCTCGAGCAGGCCGGGCGGGAGCGCGAGCTGGCCGTCCGGGCCGACCGCGTCGATCGGGATGCCGAGCTGGCGCGCGGCGTCCTGGCTCGCCGCCAGCCGGCCGCGGTAGGCGGCGATCTCGAGGTCGGTGTAGCTGCGCATGTAAAAGAGGGCGTAGAGCAGCATCACCATGCCGAGGCCGAGCAGGACGAGGCCGGCGGTCAGCCACGGCAGCGGCGCTGGCAGGAGCTCGGCCGGCAGGAGGTTGAGGTTGGGCAGGCGCGAGCGGAGCCGGCTCGGGGCGGAATCGGCCCAACCGTACTCCACTTCCGGGCCAGCGTAGCAGATAGCCGTGCGACCGAACTATTGAGCACCGGTTAGAACTGGGCGCCGGCGCGCTAGAAGCGCGCGTGTTGCGGCGGCCTCGCCCCGACGCTCCGCTAGGGGAGTGGCGGCGACGGCATCGTCCGCGCCGGGCACCACCGCTACCGGTTCCGCTCGTTCCGCACGAACAGGTGGGTGCCGACGACCATGAAGGCGACGAAGGCAGCCGCCATCACCACCAGGTTGAAGGTCGGCGAGGCGAGCACCGCGCGGCCGTACTCGGGGCGGCCGAGGTAGTACACGCCACGCGCGAGGTCGACGGCGTAGCGCAGCGGCGATACGCGCGACAAGACGTCGAGCGGGAGCGGCAGGTTGTCGATCGGGTTGAAGACGCCGGCCAGGAAGAACTGCGGCAGCATGATGAACGGGAAGATCTGGTTCGCGGCCCGCTGCGTCGAGATGTTGCCGAGCACGACGATCCCGAACGCGCCGCCGAAGAGGCAGACGGCGATGCCCACCAGCAGGAACGCGGCGAGGTCGGCGCCCGTCAACCGCACGCCGAGCACCAAGCCGAACAGCAGGATGGCGGCGCCCTGGACCAGCGCGACCAGCGACTCGCCGACGACCTTGCCCAGGACGATCGAATAGCGCGAGATCGGGCTGACGAAGATCTCCTGGCTGAAGTCGTTCTGGCGGTCCTCGACGAGCGAGACGATGCCCATCGCCGCCGACTGGAAGAGCGATTGGGCGAACACCCCGGTGAGCGTGAACGCGACGAAGTCGAAGCCGAGCGAGCGACCGAACGCGCCCTGCAGCGAGCCGCCGAGCGCGCCGATGAACAGGAATGGGAAGACGAGGGTCGTGACGATCCGGGGACGGTCGCGCAGGAACTTCAGCAGGTCGCGGTGGGCGATGGCGAGGACGGCGCCGAGCTCGGTCACGCGACGTCCTCGCGGCCGACGATCTCGAGGTAGGCGTCCTCGAGCGAGGGCGCGTGCGTGCGCACGACGGTGAGCGGCGTCTCGATCGAGCGGAGCAGGTCGTGGACGGAGCGGCCGTTCACCGGCACGCGGAACGGGCCCGTCTGCTCGAACGCGATGCCGAGGCGGCAGAGCTCGGCGCGCAGCGCGGCGCGGTCGGCGGCGTCGACGGTCAGGTGCTGGCGCGTCAGCTCGGCGCGCAGCTCGTCGGGTGTGCCGAGCGCGACGACCTTGCCGCGGTTGATGATGCAGACGCGGTCGGCATCCTCGGCTTCGTCGAGGTAGTGGGTGGTGAGGAAGACGGTCGTGCCGCTCTCGGCGCGCACCTGGCGGATGTACTCCCACAGGTTGCGCCGGCTCGCCGGGTCGAGCCCGATGGTCGGCTCGTCGAGGAAGAGCACCCGCGGCCGATGGACGAGCGAGCGGATGATCTCGAGCTTGCGCATCATCCCGCCCGAGAACGTCTTGACCGGCTGGAAGATCTCGCGCCGCAGCCCGAGCACCGTCGCGAGCCGCTCGACGCGCTCCTTGTAGGCCGAGGGCATCAGCCCGTAGGTCGGCCGGAACGGGAAGAGGCCGTAGAGGATGGCGTGGAAGCGGACGTTTTCCTCGGCGGTCAGGTTCACGTCGAGGCTCGGGCGCTGGAAGATGATGCCGACCTCGCGGCGCACCCGGCTCGGCTGCCGGTCGACGTCCAGACCGGCGATGCGCACCGAGCCGCTCGTCGGGGCGAGCGTCGTCGTCAGGATCGAGATGGTCGTCGTCTTGCCGGCGCCGTTGGGGCCGAGCAGGACGAAGAACTCGCCGGCGCCCACGCCGAATGAGACGCCGTCGACGGCGTTCGTCTCGGCGCCGCGGTAGCGCTTGACGAGGTCCCGCACCTCGATCATCGGTTCCAGAGCGTGCCTCCGAGAAGGCGCTGCTCACACTTCGACGGCGTTCCAGCCCCGCAGGTTGCGGTACCAGATGTTGCGGAAGCGGACCGGGTTCCTGTGGTCCTGGAGCCGCAGCGGGCCGACCGGCGGGTGCGGCTCCCACGGCGCGACGACGCGGTGCGAGGTCGGGCCGATCAGCGCGCGGTGGTAGTGGACGACCACGCCGTTGTGGATGAGCGTGCAGTAGGGTGGGCTGACCAGCCGGCCGCCCTCGAAGCGCGGCGCGATCCATACGACGTCGTAGCTCTGCCACGCGCCGGGCGGGCGGCAGGCGTTGACGAGCGGCGGGAACTCGCCGTAGATCGCGCCGGTCGTGCCGTCGGCGTAGGTCGGGTTGTCGTAGCAGTCGAGCACCTCCAGCTCGTAGCGGCCCATGAGGAAGACGCCGCTGTTGCCGCGCCCCTGGCTCGATCCGGCGACCTCGGCCGGCGTCGCGAACTCCAGGTGGAGCTGGCAATCGCCGAGCTCGGCCGTGGTCTGGATGTCGCCCGTCCCGGGGACGACCTCCAGGTAGCCGTCGGCGACCTTCCAGGGCGCCGGACCGCCGCGCGCGCGGCTCACCCAGCCGTCGAGGCTCCGGCCGCCGAAGAGGACGACCGCGTCGGAGGGCGGCGAGCCGTTCGCGCCGGGAGTGACGACCGGGGGCTGAGGGCGCGCGCTGTCGTGCACGCGCCAGCGCTGGCCGGGGATGGTGGGCGTGTCGTCGTAGCCGATCCGTGGTTCGCTCATGAGGGGTTGTTCTACCACGGCGGCTGCCGAGAACGGCCGATCGACCGACCATAAGGCGAACGAGGCATACCGATCGTCGTGGTGGGAGGCGCATAATGCGCGCCCCGTGCTACGCCGCCTTGCACGCAGCCTCCGCCTCGCCTCGCTCGGCGGGGCGGTGGTGCTCTCGACGCTGGTCGTCGCCGCGTGGCCGGTCGCCGACGGGCAGGCGCAGACGTCGGCCAACCAGGCGACCCCGCGGCGAGCGGCGGCGCCGACCGCGCCGGCTGGGGGCGAGACCACGCAGCCGGCTGGGCGCCAGATCCTGCCGGTCATCCGCCAGGACGTGCCGGCGACGCCGACGCCGACGCCGACGAGCACACCCACCCCCGTGCCGCGACCGCTCACCGACATGGCCGTCGGCGCGGGCGTGATCGACAACAACTACGAGATGGTCCGCGACATGGGCTTCCCGTGGGTGAAGCTCAACGTCGACTGGGCGGCGCGGCCCGACCCGGCCACGACCGACGCGCAGGTCGACGACGCGCGCAGCCGCTACCCGGGCGTGAAGATCCTGCTGCGCATCGACAACAGCCCGGCCAGCGCGCGGACCGGCGACGACGACGACCCGATCCGCCAGGCCGACCTGTACAGCTTCCTCCACGCGCTGGCGCTGCGCGAGCGCGGCAAGGTGCAGGCGTACGAGCTGTTCAACGAGCCGAACCTGCGTTGGGAGTGGAACCTCCACATCGCCGGCGGCGGCAACATGCCCTCGGCGGCCGGCTTCGCGCGGGTGATGCAGCTCGCCCACCCCGCCATCAAGAGCGCCGACGAGAACGCGATCGTCGTCGCCGGCGGGCTCTCGCCGTCCACCGGCGGCGGCGACAGCATCGCCGACCTCGACTTCCTGAACGGTTTGTACGACCACGGCGCCGCCTTCGACGCGATCGGCGCGCACCCGTACGGCGGGGGCTGCGGCTTCGACGCGAGCGTGTGCGGCGAGGGCATCTACTTCCGCCGGGCCGAGCTCTACCATCTGACGACCATCAGCCACGGCGACGGGAACCGGCCGATCTGGGCGACCGAGCTCGGCTGGATCGTGGACCCGCGCGTCTACGGCCACCCGGAGTGCATGGCCGGCCTGGGTGGACGGGCCGGCTGGGTGCGCAGCCCGGCCGACGTCGGCTACCAGCTCTCGATGGCCTACCGCTACGCGATCCAGAACTGGCCGTGGATGGGCGGCATGTTCTTCTTCAACCTGGACTACGCGGCGGCCGGCTGGGTGCAGGGCTACGACAAGGTCTGCGACGCGCCGACCTGGTACGCGATCGTCAGCAAGAACAACATGCCGCCCCGGCCGTACGTTGAGCCGGCCTACGGCAACCTTCTGCAGGTCGCGCGCGATTACCGCCTCACTTCGCGCTAGATCGCCCCACCGGCGGCCGGTTGCGACGAAGGACGCCGCGCTCCTGGCGGGCAGAACCGGGGTAGTATCCCGGCCGGCGCTCAGACGAAGGAGGTAGCCCACCGATGATCGGCGCGCTCGAGCACATGGCCATCGCCGCGAAGGACACCGCCGCGCTGGCGGCCTGGTACCGCGACAAGCTCGGCTTCGAGGTCTTGATCGACGGCGGCCCGGGCGGCATCTGGTTCGTCGGCCCGCCCGGCGGCGGCGCGACGATCGAGATCATCCCGGCCAGCGCCGAGCCGCGCGCCGAGCGGGCGCGGAACGACGCCGGCTGGAGCCACCTGGCGTTCACGGTGGCCGACTTCGAGGCGGCGCGGAAGCATCTCGCCGACAAGGGCATCGCCCTCAAGGGCGAGCCGCGCGAGATCGCCGGCGGCGGCTGGATCGCCTTCTTCGCCGACGGCGAGGGGAACGAGCTGCAGATCGTGCAGCGGCCCAGGCCGCTCCGGTAGCGGCTCAGTGCGCGGCGAGGAAGCCGCGGACGACTTCGAGGAAGCGCGCCCGCTGCTCGCGCCGCACGTTGTGCCCGGCCGGGCTCAGCCGCACGACCTCGAGCGACGGCAGCAGCTCCTTCGCCAGCCTGGCCGCCTCGGGTGTGACGATCCCGCCGAGCTCGGGGTCCGACGTGATCAGCAGCGTCGGCACCCTGACCTTCGGCAGCAGCTCACGCCAGTCGGGCTGCTCGGGGAACGCGCGCGGCGCGTTCGCGAAGCTCAGGCTCACCTGGATCTTCGAGTCGGCCCACGGGCCCAACTCGTCCTCGGGCCACGTCGGGTGCGCCTGGCGCGCGTGGGCGATCAGCTCCTCGCGCGTCTTCCCCTTGTGTTGCAGCACCATCTGCCGTGGGCCGCCCGGCCGCCCGGCCGGACCGTCCATGCGGAAGCCAGGGTCCTCGAGCACCGCGCAGCGCAGCATGTCGGGGTACTGGGCGGCGAAGCAGAGGGTCGTCCCCGCGCCCATCGAGTGGCCGCCGACCGCCGGGCGTTCCAGCGCGAGCGCCCGGATGACGCCGGCCAGGTCGGCGGCGCGCTCCTCCACCCCGTAGCCGGCCTCCGGCGCGTCGGAGAGGCCGTGGCCGCGCGCGTCGGGCATGACCACGTCGTAGTCCGCCGCGAGCGCCCGGGCGACTGGCGTGTAGCACAGCCCGTTGTCGGTCGCGCCGTGGTTGAGGACGAGCGGCGGCAAGCCGCCGCCGGTGCGTGTGTAATGGATCTTGACGCCGTTGGCGACAACGTCGCCGCTCTGCCATTCGGCCATCGATCGCGTCCCTCCTTGCCCGTGGCGTGTTTGCCTGCCCAGCTTACCGTCTGAACGGCGCGCTGGTGGCGGTCGGGCGCGCGGTGTTCGGCGGCGCCGAGCGCGCGGAGACCAGCCCGAGGTGCGCGGCCGGATCCGACGACCAGGCCGAGTGCTACCCACGTGCCGCTGGCCGTGGGCGGGGCCGTCCGGCGGCGGGTGCGCGGGCCAGCCAGGCGGCTCGTTCAGTCCTCGTTCAGGCGCTCAACCGTCCCGTCAAGGTGTCGGCGGGGTGGCCCGCTCTACCGTGGGCGGGCTGGGGGCGTTCACCTGGGACGGCGCCACCGGTGACGACCCGTGGGCCCGCGCTGGACCCCAAGCTGGGGCGGGCTCACGGTTCCCTGCCCCACGCCGATCCGCGCCGCCGTTCTCCGTGCGCGGCCGGCGGCGGGAGCTCGGAGGTCGGCGGTTACCCGCGCCGTCCCCGGCACTGGGCGCAGGTGCCCGCGATCGGGAAGTGGGTCGGGTCGGCCGCGAAGCCGTAGCGGTCGCGCAGGCTGGCGACGAGCTGCTCGAGCACGGGCAGCTCGTCGACGGCGGTGAGGCCGCCGCAGCCTCGGCAGACCAGGTGCACGTGGGGCGGGTCCTCGGCGTGGTGGTAGCGGGGCGCACCCGTCTCGTCGTGCGTGTGCCGCACCAGGCCCAGCTCTTCGAGCGTGTGGAGCGTGCGGTACACGGTCGAGCGGTTGATCTGCGGGAACTCCTCGCGCAGCCGCCGGTACACGTCGTCGGCCGCGATGTGGCCGGCGCACCCGCGGAGCACCTGCATGATCGCCTCGCGCTGCAGCGTCACCCGACGCCCGCGCTGGCGCAGCCGGTCCCGCAGCGGCGCCTCGGCGGCACGCCCGCGCCCCGGGGTCGGGTCAGTCGCCACCCGCGCCGCTCCCGATGAACGAGAACAGCTGCTGCAGGTCGGGGAGCTGGTCGGACAGGCCGAGCGCGAAGAACGCGCCGACGAAGAGGCTGAACACCCCGGCGAGGCAGCCGACCGCGACGTACAGCGTCTTGGCCCGAGTCGACGAGATGAACCCGGTGGCCGTCAGGAACGCGACGACGGTGTTGGACGCTAGCAGGCCGACGATAAACGCGACCATCATCGACGTTCCGAGGCCCTGGCTGGCCGCGCCACCGACCGCCGCGATGATGAGCACCTGGCTGCCGGTCTCGGCGCCGATGCCGTGGATCATCCCGACGCCGAAGGCGGTCTTCGGCCCGTACTGGTCGACGCGGAAGCGCTCGTCGTGGTGGTGCCCGCCCAGGCGGTGCTGCACCCAGTGCCACCCGTGGCGGACGGCGGCGAACACCAGCATCCAGCGGCTCCGCAGCTGAAAGTCGGCTTCACCCCGCCAGTAGGCGTACAGGGAGTAGAACACCCAGACGCCGAGGACGAGCAGCGTGACGCCGACGACCCGCTCCATCAGCGGGTCGACCCATTCGGGCAGGATCGCCTCGAAGTAGAGCGCGGCCAGCCCCAGCAGCGCGACCACGAACGCGTGGCCGAGCGCGTAGAGCGTGGCGAGCCCGAGCGCCCGCACCTCGAGCGCGCCGAGCGAGAAGGTTCCCCGAGCGCGCAGAGCGGCCGTGCCGCTACCGGCGAGGGCGATCTCCTCCTCGGTGGCCTCCACGTTGGTGGTCGTGCTGGTGATGTCGGTGATCGCGGCGATGTGGTCCCAGTCGATCCCGTGGCGGAACCCGAGCGCCAGCGCCGTCCCCAGCAGGGCGACGGACCCGGTTTGCGCGGCCTGCGCGAAGTCCAAGGCAACCCTCCCGACCGAAGGCCCGCGCCGCGCGGGCTGGCGATGCGGCGGTAAGTCTACCGGCGGTCTGTCCCTCATGCAACACGTCGCAAGAAGTTGGGCGCCCGTCAGACTTTCGCGAGATGGGCGCCCAACAAAAGGGCGCGCAGTTCAGCTTGGGGCCGTCGAGGCCGCTCGGGCGGGGCAACGCACGATGCGATCTGAGGAGTCCGCGAAAGCGTGACGGGCACCCCAAGAAGTGGCGGGACGAGCCGGCCGGCGAGACCCGGCCGGACCAGACCGAGAGCCCGGCGTCGCCGACCAGGGGCGGCGGAGCGACGCGCCGTCCCCGGGTCATCACCATACCCGGCGGCAGGACGAGCCCACCCACGTTGGGGTGTTGAGCGTGAGGTTCCACCCCGCCACGGCGAAGAGGACCGCGCCCAGGAGCGCGAGGACGGTCAGCGCGCCCGCGACGACGAGCTGGGTCGTCGTGACGGCCGTGGCGGGCGACTCCTGGGGATCGTGGCCGGCGGGCGTGGTGTGCCGTTCGTCCGTGGCGCTGGGCGGTGTCGCGCGCTCCATCGGGCGCGCCGGAGCCGCTCGCGCGGCCGGGTGCCCGGCTTCCATCGGGGCGTCGCCGGGTCGACGTCCACCAGGCAGGCTGGGCCGAGCCGATCGAGGCGCGCTACCAAGCGTCCTCGAAGGGCCGGTGCTGGTGGGCGCGAGCCGACGAGGAGGCGGTCGGGTGGCTCAACGGGCAGGCGGGGCACCCAAGCCGCACGCCGACCGCCCCGGAGAGCCGGTCAGCGCGGCTAACGAAGGTAGAGCGAGCCTGGCTGCGCGGTGAACTCGCGGCCGCAGGCGGTGCAGTGCATCGTCAGCTCGGTGATGGCGTGGCCGCTGCCGCGCACGACGCGGTAGACGCCGCACGGCTGGCCGTCGCCCGGGCAGTCGGCGTAGATCGACCGGTGGTAGCCGGTCGCCGGGTCGGGGACGGTCAGCTGGCCCGACGCGAGTGCCTGGCGGATCGCCTCGGTCTCTTCCTTCGACGGTGTGTGGATCGCCATCGATCTGCCTCCTCCGTCAGAGACGTGATGAGGCTACATCCGTTTCGCCGCTATGACAACCAGGCTGCGCTCGACGGGTGCCCGTCAGACTCTCGCGAGATGGACACCCAACAGCAGGGCGCGCAGTTCAGCTTGAGGCCGTCGAAGCCGCTCGGGCTGGGCAACGGACGATGCGATCCGAGGAGTCCGCGAAAACGCGACGGGCACCCGCTCTCGGCCGTGCCCGGCTCGGCGTCCGGGTTCTCACCACGCACGGAGGGTAAAATCGGCGTCGAGGCCGACCTGCTCGTCTTCCGGCGGCCGCGGGCTGACCGGCGCTCCATCGGGGCGCGCCGCGCGACGCCGCCGGGCGATGGGCTCTGTTAGGGTCGCTACCATCAGCGAGAAACACCTCGAGAGACGAGGAGGACCCGACGTGTCTGACAAGAAGGACGAGAGCGCGAGCGTCAGCGAGAGCGAGAACCCGGCAATCCCCTCCCCGACTCCCAAGCGGACGCGGCCCAGGACGAACAAGGACTGGTGGCCGAACCAGCTCGACCTCTCGGTTCTCCACCACCACTCGCCGCTGTCGAACCCGATGGACGCGGACTTCGACTACGCGAAGGAGTTCGCGACGCTCGACCTGGACGCGCTGAAGCGGGACCTCGTCGAGCTGATGACGACCTCGCAGGAGTGGTGGCCGGCCGACTACGGCCACTACGGGCCGCTCTTCATCCGGATGACGTGGCATGCGGCGGGGACGTACCGCATCGCCGACGGGCGGGGCGGTGGCGGCCAGGGCGCCCAGCGCTTCGCCCCCCTGAACAGCTGGCCCGACAACGCGAACCTGGACAAGGCGCGGCGGCTGCTCTGGCCGATCAAGCAGAAGTACGGCCGGAAGATCTCGTGGGCCGACCTGCTGGTCTTCGCCGGCAACGTCGCGCTGGAGTCGATGGGGTTCAAGACGTTCGGCTTCGGCTTCGGGCGCCCCGACATCTGGGAGCCCGAGGAGATCTTCTGGGGGCCCGAGGACACCTGGCTCGGCGACGAGCGCCACGGCGGCGAGGGTGAGATCCAGGGACCTTTCGCCGCCGACCACATGGGGCTGATCTACGTGAACCCGGAGGGGCCGGGGGGCAACCCGGACCCGTACCTGGCGGCGAAGTACATCCGGCAGACGTTCGCGCGCATGGCGATGAACGACGAGGAGACCGTCGCGCTCATCGTCGGCGGCCACACGTTCGGCAAGGCGCACGGCGCCGCGCCGGCGGTGCAGCACGTCGGGCCCGAGCCTGAGGCCGCTCCGCTGGAGGAGCAAGGGCTCGGCTGGAAGAACAGCTTCGGCAGCGGGAAGGGCCCCGATACGATCACGAGCGGCCTCGAGGGGGCGTGGACGGCCACGCCGACGCGGTGGGACAACGGCTTCCTGGACACGCTGTTCAAGTACGACTGGGAGCTGACGACCAGCCCGGCCGGCGCGAAGCAGTGGACGCCGAAGAACCCGGAGGCCGAGGGTACGGTGCCCGACGCGCACGACCCGTCGAAGCGGCACCGGCCGATGATGCTGACGACCGACCTCGCGCTGAAGGTGGACCCGATCTACGGGCCGATCGCCAAGCGCTTCCACGAGAACCCGGACCAACTGGCCGACGCGTTCGCCAGGGCCTGGTACAAGCTGCTGCACCGGGATATGGGGCCCATCTCGCGCTACCTCGGCCCGTGGGTCCCCGAGCCGCAGCTGTGGCAGGACCCGGTCCCCCCGGTCGATCACGAGCTGATCGGCGAGGAGGACGTCGCCGCGCTGAAGAGCAAGATCCTCGCGTCGGGGGTGCCCATCCCGCGGCTGGTGGCGACCGCCTGGGCCTCGGCGGCGACGTTCCGGGGCACCGATAAGCGGGGCGGGGCGAACGGCGCGCGGATCCGGCTGGCGCCGCAGCGGGGCTGGGAGGTCAACGAGCCGGCGGAGCTGGAGAAGGTGCTGCGCGTCCTGGAGGGCATCCAGCGGGAGTTCAACAGCTCGCAGTCCGGCGGGAAGCGGGTGTCGCTCGCCGACCTGATCGTCCTGGGCGGGTGCGCGGCCGTCGAGCAGGCGGCGAGGAGCGCCGGCCACGACGTGACGGTCCCGTTCGCGCCGGGGCGCACGGACGCCTCGCAGGAGCAGACCGACGTCGAGTCGTTCGCGGTGCTGGAGCCGACCGCGGACGGGTTCCGCAACTACCTCCGGCCGGGGCACCGGCTGTCGCCGGAGGAGCTGCTGCTGGAGCGGGCGACGCTGTTGACGCTGACGGCCCCGCAGATGACGGTGCTGGTGGGCGGGATGCGCGCGCTGGACGCGAACGTCGCGCAGTGCAAGCACGGGGTGTTCACCGACCGGCCGGGGGTGTTGACGAACGACTTCTTCGTGAACCTGCTGGACATGCGCACGGAGTGGAGGCCGGCGGGCTCGGCCGAGCATCTGTACGAGGGCCGGGACCGCGCGACGGGCGAGCTCCGGTGGACGGCGACGGCCGTCGACCTGGTCTTCGGCGCGAACTCGCAGCTGCGGGCGATCGCGGAGGTCTACGCGTGCGACGACGCGCGCGAGAAGTTCGTGCGCGACTTCGTGGCGGCGTGGGACAAGGTGATGAACCTGGATCGGTTCGACCTGGCGGCTCGGCGCGCGGGGGTGCGGGCGGCCGCGGCCGGCGG